>NZ_JAUSCC010000061.1 GCF_030651745.1 Methylophaga sp. | reverse complement strand
ATTCGCCGTTACCCGGATTTATTAGTACACCGTGCTATCAAGCATGCCATTACCAAACAGAAAAAGGCCACTTGGCGTTATTCAGAAGAAGCCATGGTTCAACTGGGCGAACATTGCTCAATGGCCAGTCGTCGGGCCGATGAAGCAACACGTGATGTCGCTGACTGGCTCAAATGTGAATATATGCGTGACCGTGTTGGTGAAGTTCATGAAGGCGTGATCAGTGGTGTGACTGGATTTGGCTTATTTGTTGAACTCAGTGACATCTATATAGAAGGTTTAGTCCATGTCACTTCACTGAAAAACGATTATTATCAATTTGATGCCAGTGGTCACCGCTTGATGGGTGAAAGAACGCGTAAATCTTATCGTTTAGGTGATTCAATACGTGTGAAAGTTGTACGTGTCGATTTGGATGAAAAGAAAATTGACCTTGATCTGGCTTAGGGTCTGTTGATCTTTCATAGCCGCCTCTGTTGTGACTGAAAATGCACCAATCAAGGCGCGAGGAGTGAAGTTTGTGAGATACATCCATGTATCTCACCCCTGGGGGCTTACGCTCAAAAACGTTCCTGACGTTTTTGTAGTCGCTCTAAATAAAACTACGAGTAACGCAGACCGGCGCGCCCCTCCCTGGCGCACCGGCATATAATGGGCAGGGATGCCCGAATGCCGCGATAGCAGGGATAGCGATAGCGGCCTGTCCATCCGTGGACATAAGTGGTGCATTTTCAGCCTCAACCCGTAGGGCTGGGGCTCATTCCGCCCAACTGCGTTGGAAATGATTTATGTAGAACAACTACATCGCATCATTTCCGTCTTGTTGGACAAAAAAATAGCCTCCAGCAGTGGTGGCTCTGAACGATAAACAGACCCTAAGGTCTGAATTTCCCTTGACCAGAAAAATAAAGGCAGTACAATTGTCGACTTCCTGAAAGTCACCCAATTAATTAAAGTGGCTTTTGAATAGATTTCTGTGGTGAATGTAGCTCAGTTGGTAGAGTCCCGGATTGTGATTCCGGTTGTCGTGGGTTCGAGCCCCATCATTCACCCCACTTTTTGTAATCGTCTATTACCCTCATGTGAATGTTTGTAAATAAACGATTCAGCATTATGTTTTAACAGTTGATTCAGGCTTGCACGCCACCCACACTGTTTGTATAATGCGCCTCTTGTTGCCGGTGTAGCTCAGTTGGTAGAGCAACTGATTTGTAATCAGTGGGTCGTAGGTTCAAATCCTATCTCCGGCTCCATAAATTAAATGGTCGTGTTTATACACGGCCTTTTTTTTGCCTGAAATTCGGCTTCAAAACTTTATATTGTTTATCCCGTCCCGTTTCGATAAGCATCGTGCGAGCACATTATTTTATCGATACCCGGAGCGAACAAAATTGCATACGAGCCACCTCAAAATTACTGGCCTGAACGTTTAATACGCCATCAAGTCTGATAATCGGCAAAGTTTCTGTTAAATTGTTTAGCCTAATTCCAACCAGTAAACCTAATCAAGTGAGTGATGAATGTCTTATATTGAGACGACGATGCAAAAGCTGCAACGAAGCAGTCCGGGCCAGCCAGAATTTTATCAAGCCACAGAAGAGATTCTGCAATCTATCCGCCCGTTAATCGATAAACATCCACAATACCTGCAGCAAAATATTATTGAACGCATGGTTGAACCCGAACGTCAGATCATGTTTCGGGTAGTCTGGCATGACGATGAAGGTAAAGTGCATGTCAACAAAGGCTACCGCGTTCAGTTCAGCTCAACACTTGGCCCTTACAAAGGTGGGATCCGCTTCCATCCTTCGGTAAATGCCAGCACCATTAAATTTCTCGGCTTTGAGCAGATTTTCAAAAATGCATTAACCGGGTTATCACTCGGTGGTGGCAAAGGCGGTTCAGATTTTGATCCTAAAAACCGCTCAGACCAGGAAATCATGCGCTTCTGTCAGGCTTTTATGACTGAATTACATCGTCATATCGGCGCCACAGTTGACGTTCCTGCAGGTGATATCGGTGTAGGAAAACGTGAAATCGGTTATCTGTTTGGTCAATACAAACGTTTGAACGGTAATTTTGAAGGAGTGTTAACTGGCAAAGGGCTTAACTGGGGTGGCTCGTTGGTTCGCTCTGAAGCCACTGGATATGGTCTAGTCTATTTCACCGAAAATATGCTGCAAGCCCATGATGACAGCCTGGACGGTAAAAGATGTCTGGTCTCCGGCGCAGGTAATGTTGCGATTCATACCATTGAAAAACTGTATCAGTTGGGTGCTCTGCCAGTTAGCTGTTCTGATAGCACCGGCACAATTTATCATGAAAAAGGTATCGATTTAAGGCTGGTCAGAGAACTGAAAGAGCAACGTCGCAGTGGCTTGATTGACTATCTGGAATCACATTCTGATGCCGAATTTACTCCTATCGACAAGTATCCAAAAGACGGCCATGCTGTCTGGCGCATCAAAGCCGACGCTGCATTTCCCTGTGCAACTCAAAATGAACTGACTTTAGCCGATGCAAAAGCACTGTCAGACAATGGTGTGAATTGCATTGTCGAAGGTGCCAATATGCCTTGTACCGCTGAAGCACAGGCACATATTATCAGTACAGGAATGCATTATGGTCCCGCCAAAGCCGCTAATGCAGGTGGTGTGGCAACCAGTCAGCTTGAAATGGCTCAAAATGCCAGTATGATTCAATGGTCGTTTACTGAAGTGGATAAACGGTTGCAGGAGATCATGAAAGATATCTATCAACGCTGTTCAGAAACGGCCATAGAATTTCATCAGCCATGCAATTTAGCATTAGGTGCCAATATTGCTGGGTTCCGTAAAGTCGCGGATGCTATGTTAGAGCAGGGATTGGTTTAATCACGACTATCCTTTCTTAATTTCAGGTCATAACCTTAGGATATAAAAGTGGGATCCTATTTTAAGATTGCTAAATACACCCTGATCAGCCCACTATTTTTGGCATTGCCGGTTCAGGCCGATACTGTAACCTTAAATATTATCGATCAGTATCGGCAACCGGTTTCCAATGCCGTTATTGAAATTCTCAACTCTGCTGAACTCAAAGGTTCACCATCTAATATTGCGGTAATTGATCAAATCAACAAAGCTTTTGTTCCCGAACAGATTATTATTCAGCAAGGCCAATCCGTTGATTTCCCCAACAGCGACAATATCCGCCATCATGTTTACTCTTTCTCGGAAGCCAAAACCTTTGAACTGAAGCTCTATGCCGATAAACCTGAGAAAGAAATTGTGTTTGAAAAACCCGGCGTTGTGGTGGTGGGCTGTAATATTCATGATTCGATGATTGGTTATATTTATGTCGCGCAGCACCAATTCTTTTTTTCATCTGATTTAGGTGTGGTTCATGTAGCAACAGCGGAGCCCTCCTCTCAAATCAGTATCTGGCATCCGTATGCAGCAAATGGCGCTGAAAGCCGTCAAACCTTTGAGGTAAACCAGCTAGAACAAAATGCTCTCGGGGAATACATCGTTGAGCTAGAGTTACTCCCTCCTCCGCCACGCGATTCTTTTGAGGATACTTTTGGTGCGCCTGGGCATCATTAGATTACGCACGCAAATTCTGTTATTTGCGTTAGCACTCGTGCTGATAACCACTTTGGTTATTCAGGCGATTTCATGGTGGTCTGCCAATCGTTTTAATCAGCATCAAATCGCCCAGAACATCATCGCTGCCGAAAATATTCTGCGTCAGTACATCCGCTCCACTGAAAATAATCTGGTTAACTCGGCACGCGTGCTCACAGCTGATTTCGGTTTTAAACAGGCTGTGTCGTCAGGCGATAAAGATACTATTGCCAGTGTATTGGCCAACCATGGAGCACGCATCAATGCTGATTTGATGCTGCTAACTGATTTATCCGGTAATTTAATTTCCAGCAGTCGTTCCAGCAGCAATGATGTGGCGATACTGAGCCAAATCGTACAAGACCTGCTGCAAAAACCGGCTACAGCACACATTGTCATGCTGGATAACCGAATTTATGAGCTCATACTGTTACCCGTGATGGCACCACGAACCATTGCCTATAGTCTGGTCGGTTTTGAACTTAATCAGGCAACATTGTTTGAACTTAAACATCTCACCGGGCTGGATCTGACTCTGATGAATAACGCCATTCCGGTTCATTCAACGCTCGAAGGCTTTTCCAGGGATGAACACTTTGTAAATGAAATCAATGCGGCCCATTCCAGATGGCTGTGGCTGGACAGACCTACCTTTATCAGTTCTGATTTTATGCCCGCCACCAGCAGTGAAAATCCTATCCGCTTCCTATTCACTGCTGATTTACGATCGATATACAAACAATATGATGATATGGCCTACCAAATCATCTTTATTGTGTTTTTAGTGATCCTGTTAGCAACGGTTATCAGCACCATCATCGCACACACGTTAACAACGCCTCTGGCGAAACTGGTCAAGATCGCTAATCAATTTGCCAAGGGTCATTATGATGCCTGGAGCGAACCCGGTCAGGCCAGCAGTGAAATCCGAGATTTAGCGGGTGCACTTCGCACCATGGGGCAGGAAATCAAACAACGTGAGCAAGTGGTAACCTGGCAGGCACGCCACGATGCCTTAACCGGTTTATTAAATATTCACACGATACGTGGCAACCTCAGTACGATCTTTAATGAATACGGTCGATGCGTGATTATCGCCATGTATATCCAGAATTTCAGACAGATCAATGATCGACTGGGCCCTGAAATTGCTGATGCATGTTTGTCTGCTTTGGCCAACCGACTCAATCGTTTTGAAACCAAAGCAGCTAAAACCAATGCCCGGTTAGAAGGTATCGAGTTTTTATCGGTGATTCAGTTAATCCCGGAGCAAAACCCTGAAGAGATTGTTAAAGCCCTGCTCGCCACATTAGATCAACCTTATCAAATCGGTAATATCAGTTTAAGCCTGCATTTCTATGCAGGTGTCTGTTGTTACCCAGAGCATGGTCAGGACAGTAAAGTCATGCTGCGCAGAGTCCGGATCGCAGCTGATCACGCCCGCCATAACCGTAAGGCTATACATATTTATAAAAATGGTGAGGAGGAACAACATTTAGAAGAACTAATATTGATTGAGTCCTTACAAGCCTTATTAAAACAACCTCAAAATATTGAGTTATTTTTAAACTTCCAACCTAAAGTCGAACTGCATAATAACAAAATGGAGACGGTGGAAACCCTTATCCGCTGGCATCGTCCAGGGATCGGACGCATCGCTCCTGATAAATTTATCGGTCTTGCAGAACAATCCGGCTTAATCGTTGAGCTAACCCACTGGGTCATCAATGAAACATTGAAACAGCTACGCATCTGGCGTAACCAGGGTTTGCAGTTAAACGCGGCTGTTAATGTCTCTGCAGAAGATTTAGCCCACCCAGACTTCTGCCACTATTTAAATAGCCGGATCGCGTCTTATGACATCCCGGCAGATTCGATTACGATTGAAATCACCGAGCGGGATATCATGCATGATGAAAGCTTGGGGATTGAAGTATTAAAAACCTTGAAACAGGCTGGCTTCAAAATTGCCGTGGATGATTACGGTATTGGTCAATCGTCGCTTTCAAAATTGAAAATATTACCGGTCGATGAACTGAAAATTGATATGAGTTTTATCCGCCATCTGGATACTTCCACCAAAGATCAGAAAATTGTCTGGTCCACCATTCATCTGGCACATTCACTGGGTTTAAAAGTGGTTGCCGAAGGCGTAGAAAACGCCGCCAGTTACCAACTGTTGAAAGAAATGGATTGCGATAGCGTGCAGGGATATTTAATTAGTAAACCTCGAGATGCCAATGATCTCATTGCTTGGTTAGGTGAAAATAATGCGACATATTCTGCTCCTGCTGACATTAACAGTCACTAGCCAGGTTCAGGCTGCTGATGGCAAATTACTCGCCACCCCTGGCATTTCACAAATTGAAGGTGCCGGGGGTGGCGGATTTGTACCATGGGCACAGTTAGCAGGTTATGGCAGCCGTGATGAAATTGCCGCCAATATGTTTTGCAGTGTCGCAAATGTAAATGACTACGACCTGCAAGTATGTGGTGCGCAGGCAACTTTTTATGACCGTGTCGAATTCTCGGTTGCTAAACAGAAATTTCACGTTGATGCGTTAAATCTGGATATAAAACAACGTGTGTTAGGAGTCAAAGCCAGACTTTACGGCGATGTTGTCTATAGCCGTTTTCCGCAAATCAGTCTGGGGATTCAGCATAAAAAACTCGATGATCCGACGGTAGCGTATCTGTTGGGAGCCGATGAAGATTCCGGAGCAGATATTTATCTCGCTGCCAGTAAACTCCATCTCGGTGCTATTGGCGGATATAACTGGTTATGGAATATCACTGCCCGCTCGACCGAAGCGAATCAAACCGGATTGTTAGGGTTTGGTAACGCAGAACGTGGTAATCAGCGTGAAATTGTACTTGAAGCTTCCAGCGCCATATTATTTGGCAGGCATGTTGCCTTAGGCGTTGAATATCGCCAAAAACCCGATAATTTAGGTTTAAAAGAAGATGACTGGTCAAATGTGTTTATTGCCTGGTTTCCTAATAAAGTCATTAGTCTTACAGCAGCCTGGTTGGATTTGGGTGAAATCGCCGGTGCAAAAAACCAGAAAGGTGCGTATTTTTCTGTGACAGGTTATTACTGATGCTGAGAACCTGTCGAAATAGTGTTTTTCTGCTGTGCTGTTTAGTATTTTCAGGCTGTGCCACCACTCCTCAGACAACGTTATATGACAAATTAGGTGGTGAGTCGGGCATCACTAATATCGTTGACAATCTGGTGCAGGAAATCGGCCGTGATCAGCAGATCTTTCATTATTTTGCCCAGTCACGGGTCAGCCGGTTTAAAGAAAACCTGATTGAACATTTTTGTGCAATTTCCGATGGGCCTTGTCAGTACACCGGCGACAATATGGTGGATATTCACACCGGTATGCATATCAATGAAAGAGACTTTAACCATCTGGTGGATTTATTGATTAACGCTATGGATGACGAAGGTATTCCACACAACATTCAGAACCAGCTGATTGCCAGACTGGCACCATTACGCGAAGAAATCATTTATCGCTGATTAATTTTCTTACTCCACTTTGGTTGCGTTTATCGCAAACTGTGCGATGTAAGTGAGAATCAGACGGCACAATCAGCTGCATCGACACTGTGCCGTCTTCTGAGCATAGTCATAGAATTAAGAATGCCGCCAACTGGAATTGCTCTGAAAGCTAAACAGCCCCTATGGTAAACGCCAGACTTTAATTTTCTGTCCGGTTTTAAAGCCAAACAACCGATTACCACCTACTGCCACTGCAATATATTGTTTGCCATCAATACGATAAGTAATAGGTGGTGCATTAACACCCGCCTCTGTTTTGCCACTCCAGCGTTTTTCACCAGAATCGGCATCAAAAGCCATCAGCTCACCACTACCTTCTCCGGTAAAGACCAGACCACTGGCTGTACTTAACACGCCCCCAATCAATGGGTTTTCGGTTTTCACCTGCCAGACAATCTTGCCATTATCCAAGTCAATTGCTGTTAATAAGCCATGCTTTTCCGGTGTATTTAACGGCGACATAGAGGAATATCGCACCGATTCTTTACCTTCGCTCGCGGGCTGCTGATGTAATTTGTATTCCACTGGCCAATGCATAGCTGGAATAAAGACCAAACGACGCCGAGCATCAACCGATACCGGAGACCAATTGGCTCCTCCCATTACACCTGGGTAGATAATGGTGCCTTCAGGCGTTGGAAGTGAAAACATATTTTTTTGCGGAACAAAAGCTTCGCTTTTATACAGAAAGTTGCCATTACGTCTGTCATGAACATAAAACCAGCCGGTTTTTCCTGCCTGACCAATCGCCGGAACGGGTTGGCCTCTAATCGTAATATCAAATAAGACTGGTGGACTGGCAACATCATAACCCCAGCTATCATGGGGTACCTGTTGATAATGCCAACGATAATGACCGCTACTGGCATCCAACGCTAACAAGGAACTGCTATAAAGATTATCGCCAGGTCGAGATGAGCCTTCCATCTGTGGTGACGGGTTGCCAGTTCCGAAATGCAGAATGCCCGTATGGGGGTCAATAACCGGAGTACTCCATGCTGAGGCACCGCCATAACGCCAGGCATCTTGATATTTTTTTAAAGCCGCTTTTTCTTTAGCAATATCGCGAGGCAGGGTAATACCATCAGCCGTTTTAGTAACAAAATCGCCTTCCCATCCCTCAGACTTAATCGTGTCAAATTGCCATGTCTGCTCACCAGTATGTATATCATAACCAGCCATAAAGCCACGGCGACCATATTCTCCTGCTATCCCCACTACCGTACCCAATGATGAGTCATTGTCTGTAGCATCCAGATGTAAGCCATAACCGACACCAGTGATACCGATAATAACCGTATCCTGATAGATCATCGGTGCCATATTAATGCCGGCACCGGAGGTACCCGACACGCTGCCCAACTCGGTATCATCCAGTTTGCTGACATCTTCACTGATACCAGTGTTCTCACCAATAACTCGATGATCCCAGCGTTTCTTTCCCGTTTTTGCGTCCAATGCAATCAATCGCGCATCAATCGTACCGGTGAAAACCATGCCATGGGCAACTGCCACCCCACGATTGGCCGGGCCACAGCAAATGGGATAATCCTTATCCAGATCATGTTGATAGCGCCATAACTGTTTGCCGCTCGCGGCATCCAAGGCAAGTACATCATTAAATGGCAGAGAAACATACATCACACCATCCTGTACTACCGGCGTAGCCTGAAAAGTGTCATTAACACCGGTATCAAATTCCCACGCTTCGACCAGTCCGCTGACATTGCTTTTATTGATTTGTGTCAACGTGCTATGTCGCTGATGCAAGTTATCACCACCATAAACCGGCCAATCATTTTCTGCAGCTGACAGTGGCTGCGATATGACAGCCAACAAGCCGCTTAACCAGATAAAGTCTTTTACATGCATTGTTTTCTCTCTCTCATTATTTTTTTAGTCATGATAGCAATTAATATCTGAGTGATATGCCTCATCATGCTGTTTGCATCTATTGATCCAGATCAATTACGTACCCGATAACACTACTGCAAACAATTACTCCACTTACAATCAACTCAACAACAATTTTGTTAAGCAGTTAATTTGAGGTGGAAAATGCATAAAACACTCCTGTTGGGTCTTGTTACCCTGTTGAATGTTTCCCCTGTCATGGCTAATCGTTTAGCAAATGAACCGATTAAACCTATTCAGCCGTTCATTATCACCGAACCGGATAAAGTTGAACTCGGGAAAAAACTGTTTTTCGATCCTCGCTTGTCACGTTCCGGTTTTATCTCCTGTAATTCCTGCCACAACCTTAGTATGGGGGGTAGCGATAACCTGCCGACCTCGATTGGTCATAACTGGCAACAGGGTCCTATCAACTCGCCAACCGTACTGAATTCCAGTATGAATCTGGCGCAATTCTGGGATGGTCGTGCTGCCGATTTGCAGGAACAGGCCGCCGGTCCAATTGCCAATCCAATGGAGATGGCTTTCAGCCATTCTTTAGCCATTGATGTACTGCGTTCGATTCCTCAGTACGTTGCTGAGTTCAATAAAATTTACGGCAGTGAAGAAATCACGCTGGATCAGGTCACCAATGCCATTGCTGCCTTTGAAGAAACGCTGGTCACCCCCAATTCCCGTTTTGATTTATGGTTGCAAGGCAATGACAATGCCCTGACCGACACTGAAATTGCCGGTTATCAGAAGTTCAAGCAAATCGGCTGTGTCGCCTGTCATAACGGTGAAGCCGTGGGTGGCAGCTCATTCCAAAGAATGGGTATTGTGGAGCCGTACCAAACTGATAATCCTGCTGAAGGTCGTATTGGCGTGACCGGTAAAGATGCCGATCGTTTCTCATTTAAAGTGCCAACTTTACGTAATGTTGAACTGACCTATCCTTACTTTCATGATGGTGCTTACTGGAAACTTGAAGATGCCGTGGATGTAATGGCAAGACTGCAATTGGGCCAACAACTTGAAGAAGATGACATCAAAAATATTACTGCATTTTTGAAAACGCTGACGGGTGATCAACCACAATTTGCCATTCCGCAGTTGCCACCTTCAACATCTAATACACCAATTCCTGTACCTTTCGAAAACTAATCCAATCAAAAAGCCCGGTGGAGCGAAATTTCCCCCGGGCTTTTTTCTTTAGCAGTTAATCAGGTAAATCTGCCACCCTATCCACCACTACAGCATATAAATCACGGGTAGAGGCAATTGCCGCATCCTGAACCTGTTGTGCCGTTACCAGTTTGCCCTTGCTCGCTTCCAGTGGTCGTGTCGCTGTCGCACTCGCCACCACTGTCGGTTTATATCCCAAATTAAATCCACCATGCGCAGTGGAGTTGACACACATATGGGTCATAAATCCTGCTAACACGATTTGCTCAATATTCAACGATCTCAGCCGTTCATCCAGTTCAGTTTGGATAAAAGAATTAGGAAAGTTTTTAGTGATTACAAATTCGCCATCCTGCGGTGCAACTTCACTGGAGATCTGTCCGATATCAGCCGTTAAATCATACGGCGAACCGGGGCCACCATCGTGCTGAATATGAAAGATAGGAATATTGGCAGCCCTTGCCCGTTTGAGTAATGCTTTTGCTTCAATAATCGCCTCTTCCACACCACTGAGCTGCATAACACCTCGACGGTAGGTATTCTGACAATCAATCAAAATCAAAGCCGAATCACTTAAATTTGCAGGTTGATGGCCTAAACCGACTATATCTCGCAATGTATTTGATGCTTGTGCCATAACAATCCTCATTGAATATGTTTACGCTATATAAATGTATTTTTTTAATGGAAGTGGTATTGAACTCACCTAATCCATACGATGTTGAAAACTTACCGCATAAGCTCCAGGTCTGGCCAATAAAATCGGATCCGCAGACGGCTCAATTCCTTCAGGCAAAGCCAATGGATTAAACATAGTAGCTTTTTCATAAGCTGCGGCATCCGCTTTCGCCGCATAAAGAACAATCGTTCCTAATTCGACAATTTGACGATCTTCAGGCCAAATAACAGTCGCGTCATTTACCTCATCATCTGGTGCGGCAACTTGTAAAGATAAGCGAAATTCAGCTGGTTTCTGGGGTAACCTTTCGCGAATTTCATTCATCAGATAATTTTCGTTTTGTGCTTCAGCATCAGCTTTTTCCAATGTTTTCACACCATCTAAAGGTGTCACAATATAGCGACCATAAACCGACTCACCATCAGCGTTGGTAAATTTAAATGCATTAATTCCGTGGTAAGACAGATTGGCAAAACTGGCTGGAAAGGGTTTGGGATATTCGACAAAGTGTTTGGCTTTAGGATTATCAGCTAAAAATTGTTGAATTGGTTTGGTTTCAGCTTCGGAAGTGGCAGAATCTCTTACTGCTGTGAGCATTTCTAAAAACCCTTCTGGAGTTGCCACAGGAAAACGCGGTACCGAGCTCAACACCATATCGGTATATTCCTCGTCGCCCAGATCAATACGCATAGCCATTCCTTTAGCCAATCCTCTGGGATCGTTGTCCGCTATGTCGGGAAACCCTGTTGCATTGGAAAAACGTACTACTATCGGAGAGGACTGCTGTTGCAAATGAGCAGCAGAAGTAATTTGCCGTGCCGAATCAGCAGGATGAAACTCGCCAGTTAGCACCACCCCTTTTGTATGATTAGAACGCAATCCCTCTCTTGGTCCTTTGAATAAATCGTGTTGCACATCAACAATCTTTTCGACCGTCGATTTTTCTCTTTCTTCAGCTAAAACCGGATTTATGCTGAAACCTAACAACAATGCCAGTGGCAGATAGTTTAGTGCTTTAGTGACCATTATCGATTTCCTTTTTCTGAACTCGCTGCCAGCTTTGGGCATGAAAATTTATGGTAAACCTTTATGAGCTTTTTAATGAAACTAAGTTCATGCTGAGGTAAACACCATCGCACAAAATTAATTTATCCTGAGTTGGCATAGCTTGAGTTTACTAGACGACTGGTCTAATATTAGACAACACAACTAGACGACCGGTCTAATATGACACGAAATGAAACCAGACAATTATTGATTCAAGTGGGCACTGAGGTGATTGGCAGCCATGGCTTTAATCCTACGGGATTAAATACCGTATTAAAAACCGCCGACGTACCCAAGGGGTCTTTCTATTATTATTTCGCCAGCAAAGAAGATTTTGGCCTTGCCATCATTGACGAATTCGCCATTGCCTATGCCGATAAAATCACACATTTCCTGACTAATGAAAATGTCAGTCCGCTGCAGCGGATCCGTGACTATCTGGACAATGGACTTGCCACTATCCGTGACAATAAATGTAAACGAGGTTGTTTAATCGGTACACTGGGACAAGAACTCTCCAGCCAGAATGAAACTTTCCGAGTCAGGCTGGATCAGGTCTTTGAGGGCTGGAAACAACAGTTCGGGCAATGTCTTCCAGCCGCAATCGATTGCGGTGAATTACCTGAAACATCGAACACCGAACAACTGTCCGAATTCTTATTGTCGGGATGGCAAGGTGCGATATTACGCGCCAAAATGCATTCCAGCATCACTCCCCTTCAGGCTTTTATTGATACCCTTTTTGACCGCGTATTAATTGCCCGCTAAATCTTATTATCATATTCCCGGAGGTACTTTATGAGCAAAGTCGCTCGTTTCCATCAAACAGGTGGACCAGAAGTTATTCAATTGGATGATATGGATCTGTCCGCCCCAAAAGCAGATGAAGTGCTTATCAAGGTGAACACCATTGGCCTCAATCGCGCCGAAGTCATGTTTCGCAGTGGTCAATATCTCGAAACACCCGAGCTTCCTGCCCGTTTGGGTTATGAGGCCTCAGGCGTCATTGAACAACTGGGCAGCAATGTCAGTCAGTTCAACATCGGTGACAAGGTCAATGCGATCCCGGCTTTTTCGATGAATCAATATGGCACTTATGCTGAACAAGCCGTTCTGCCGGTTCATGCCATCGTTAAACAGCCAGCTAACCTTTCAGATGTAGAAGCAGCCGCTATCTGGATGCAATATCTCACCGCCTGGGGTGCATTAATTGATATCGGTCATCTATCAGCCGGACAGACCTTGTTGATTCCTGCTGCCTCAAGCAGTGTCGGGCTTGCTGCTATTCAGATCGCCAATCTGGTTGGCGCCATTCCTGTCGCTATTACACGAACTGCCGCTAAAAAAGCATCATTAGAACAACATGGTGCAAAGCATGTCATTGTCAGTGAAACCGACAAAATAGCCAAACAGGTTCAGCTTATAACCGACGGCAAAGGTGCAGATATGGTGTTTGACCCGGTCGCCGGTCCGGCGTTAACTGAATTGGCAGATGCCTGCGGCCGCTTTGCTCAATTGTTTATCTATGGTGTACTGGATACTGAAATGACACCTTTCCCGCTACTGGCCGCTTTAAGCAAAGGCCTGACAGTTCGTGGCTACACACTGTTTGAAATAACTCAGGATGCCAAACGACTACAGCACGGAATTGAATTTATCGAACAAGGTATCGCTGCAGGTCAGCTGAAACCGGTTATCGCTAAAACCTTTACTCTGGATGACATAGTCGCTGCCCATCAGTACATGGAATCCAATCAACAAATCGGCAAAATCGTTGTTACCACGAAAAACGCCTAATCGTTTACCCAATGGAGAATTCTGACATGAAGTTTACCCTCAAAACTCTTAGCACTTTAACGCTTGCTTCATTAGGTTTAATCAGCGGTGCCAGCTTTGCCGGTGCTGCCGATGTTGAACAAAATCTGCATAAACTCAATGTACCGGAGGGCTTTAAAGTAGAAGTGTATGCCGAAGTGCCGGGCGCACGCCAAATGGCACTCGGACAATCCACCGGCACGGTATTTGTCGGTACCCGTGGTTCTAAAGTCTATGCAGTGGTAGATCGCAATAAAGACCGTAAAGCGGATGAAGTGGTCACCATTCTCGATGATCTTAAAGTCGGTAACGGCGTCGCCATGTATCAGGGTAATTTATATGTGGCCGAGCAAAACCGCATCGCCCGCTATGCTGCCCCCGGATTTGATCTGACACTGCCTTTTAAAGAAATGCGCGAAGTGATTTATGAAGATCTGCCCGACAAAGCCCATCACGGCTGGCGTTATATTGATTTCGGACCGGATGGCAAACTTTATGTCACCGTCGGTGCACCATGTAATATCTGTGACGTAGAAGGCATTGAGGCCACCATTATCAGAATGAATCCGGATGGTACTGATGCCGAAATTTATGCCGAAGGCATTCGTAACTCGGTCGGCATGGACTTCCAGCCGGAAACCGGTGTGCTGTATTTCACTGATAACGGTGGCGATATGCTGGGTGATGATATTCCACCTGAAGAGCTTAATGCAGCGCCGGAAAAAGGTTTGCATTTCGGCTTTCCTTATTACGTTGGTGGCGATACCCAACATGACGACTGGAAAGACAAAACACCACCTAAAGATGTCACCTTCCCGGTGGCAGAATTCCAGGCACACACCGCCGGACTTGGTATGAAGTTTTACACCGGCAACATGTTCCCGGAAGACTTTAAAGGCGATGTGATTATTGCCCAACATGGATCATGGAACCGCACGGAGCCTGTTGGCTACCAACTGGTTCGAGTCACATTTGATGACAATCATCAGGTCAGCGGCCAGGAAACCTTTATTGACGGTTGGCTTGTTGATGGTGAAGCCTGGGGTCGTCCAACTGATGTATTGCAGTTACCAGATGGCTCAGTTCTGGTCTCGGATGATTTTAATGGTGTGATTTACCGTGTCAGTTATGGTGAAGAAGCTGCTACAACCAAAACAGCGACGCATTCCACCAAAACAGTCGAAGGGCTGGTGATGCCAGAATCAGCAATTGCCCATCCGGATGGCAGAGTGTTTGTCACAGAAATCGGCGAATTTGGTAAACAAGGCGATGGCAAAGTGACTGTGGTAAACACCGATGGCAGCACTGAAACACTGGTCGATGGCCTTAATGATCCAAAAGGCATCGATATGTTTAACAACACATTGTATGTTGCCGATGTCGATCAGTTAGTTAAAATCAGCCTTGATGGCCAAAGCGAAGTGATGGTCAAAGCTGATGGTTTCCCCGGTAAACCCGTGTTTCTCAATGATGTTGAAATCGATGGTCACGGCAATATCTATGTATCTGACAGTGGTGACGATGACGGTAAACATGCTGGTATCTATCTAATCACTGCCGATGGCAAAGTCAGCGAAATCATCAATGCCAAATCAGGCATTAAACGCCCCAATGGTCTGTTGATGGATGGTTACAACAAAATGCTGGTGGCTGATTTTGGTACCGGTGATTTATTCCAGCTGGATATCGCCAAAGGCAAAGCCACTAAAGTAAACAGCGGCTTTGGCGGCGCTGATGGTCTGGTTCGAGATACTGATGGTTTCTTGTATATCAGTGACTGGGCTAACGGTAAGGTATGGCAATTGAATGAACCTAAAGCCACCCCGCAACTTATCACCGACGAATATGAATCCGCTGCCGATATTGCCTTATCTGCAGATGGTAAACATATTCTGATGCCCGATATGAAAGCCGGAAAACTGTATTTCCTGCCGATTAAATAAGTCTTATCCAAACTCTCAAAAGCCGGGATTCGTCCCGGCTTTTTTGTATTTCAAACAACGCCATCCTAGTTTTGTGAAACAGGAAAAAATCCTTCAGCTTGAATTAAGATTTTGCTGCTAAATTTGCCTCCACGCTGTTAAAGACTGCGTATTAACGTTTAACAATATGCTTGTTTATCGTGGGGTTCGATATGAGAAAGAAACGTCCTGTTAACCAATTTCTAAAACTGAGCTTTCATGGTTTTTTAGCGATGGCGCTGCTGATCCAGATGGCCTTTCAATGGTTATTCCCATTTGGCAAACTGATGCGAAGCCTGCAACGCATAAAGCTCATTCCAAAGTTTTTTAATCACCATCAAAAAATAAAAATCTGATGGCATTAACCCAGCAGTTGATAGAGCAAAATAAGATTCAACACCACGCTCAAAATAGCAAACATTTGCCAGAATCGTAATGGGTGGCGCTCAATCAACGGGACATATTCATCCTGTAAAAATGCCGGGTTGGGTTTTGCCAGATCAGTTTGCAGCTCGGATAAGACCTCATAACGACGTTGTGGATTTAGCTGAACCGATTTCTGAATAGCCTTATCAACCCAGATCGGGATATCGGCTTGCAGTTGTATTAACGATTGATAGTTCAACCGACTCAAGTCCTGTCGATTGGTGGCTTTCTCAAATTGTTTGCCGTACGGCAAGTGGCCACTGAGCAGATTATAAATAATCGATCCCAAGGCGAACTGATCGGCCTGCACACCCGCCTGTTCACCCAGCAGATATTCCGGTGCTGTATATTCTCTGGTGCCCAGTAACGTCTTACGTTTTATCGGTGAAACTACATCAGCAATACCGGCGATGCGGGTGGAGCCAAAATCAATAATTTTTACCACGCCTTCATCACTAAGCATGATATTGCCGGGCTTGAGATCCTGGTGCAGCATATCCAACCGATGAAATGCCCGCAGTCCGGAGATAAGCTGCGGCACTATCTGCCGGACTTCACCCAGACTCAATGGTCCTTCATCATCCAGTTTCTGTTGCAGGGTTTTGCCCGCGACATATTCCATTACATAATACAAAAAGCGTCGTGGACGCTGCTGTTCGACAATCCTCACTACATGGGCATTATCAATTCGCCTGCCTATCCACTCTTCCAATTGGAAGCGTTCCAGATACGCCGGATCATCTTCAAAATTCACTGATGGTGTTTTTAATACAACTTTTTGACCGCTATCAGTATCAATGGCCAGATATAGCTGGCTGGTGGAGCTGGCATGCAATTCGCGCAATACCCGGTATCCATCGAGAATCACACCTTCATATAATTCCGGAGGGAACGGTAAAGCCGTTAACTTTGCATAGACTTCATCCGGTTTTGGCTCCGCTAACTGGTCGATACAAAACAGTTGGCAACTGACATTATCGCCACTGCCGTTTTGCAACGCTAAAGTGCACAGTGCTTTGGCACACTGTTCAGGGTCTCTATTTTCACTAACCAGTTTTTTAATGATGTTATCGGTGACAAATTCATAAACCCCATCGGTCATTAATATAAAAACGTCACCCTGCTCAACACTGAGGTTTTTGTAATCGATTTCCAGTGCGTAATCGACACCAAGTGCCCGGCCCAAATACTCCTTACCTTCATCAAGTTTGATACGGTGGTCTTGAGTGAGTTGCTCTAACGTATTGTTGCGAAACAAATAGATCCGGGCATCGCCGACATGAAATAAATGAGCCGTAATCGATTTGATAATCACCGCCGAAAAGGTGGTGGCAAAGCCGCGCGACATTTCCCGAAATTGATGGCTCTGCCCGCATAGCCAGACATTAATCGCGGTTAAGACTTTGCCACCTGATTGTTTAACAGACCAGGTATCAGGGGTACTGAAATAATCGGCAATAAAGCCAGTGATGGCAGCATGACTGGCTTCACGTGCCTGTTCGCTGCTGCTGATACCATCGGCAATGGCGCAGATGGCACCTTTACTCTCCAGCAGCAAGCTATTCTCAGGGGCATAAAAACCGATGGCATCCTGATTTTCAGCTTTGATGCCAGCCTGAGAATATTGTCCGCAACGGACTTTCAGCATGATCTTATCCCGTTATCAATGCACGTCGATCATTTGCACGGTGCCATCAGGCAACACTTCTGCCATCTGGCCGCGTGGCTCATCCATAAATTGCACGATAATCAAAGTTACTACCGCAGTTGCGGCAATCACCCAGAAAAATAATTGGGCAGAAACCACTGACAGAACAGTTAAAAATAACAATGCACCAACATTACCATACGCTCCCGCCATACCGGCAATTTGTCCGGTCAAACGACGTTGTACTAAAGGCACAACCGCAAATACCGCACCCTCACCGGCTTGTACGAAGAAAGAACAGCACATGGTGGCCAATACAGCTAATACAATAAACCATTCCGGGGTTATCAGCCCCATCACAAAATAGCCGACTGCCAGGCCTGCCAGACATATTGTTAACGTCAGTTTGCGGCCCAATTTATCACTGAAGTAACCACCGGTTGGCCGTGACACCAGATTCATAAAAGCAAAACCAGAGGCCAGTAAACCAGCCTGTACTACAGTGATATTAAAGGTTTCACTGAAAAACAATGGCAACATTGATACTACCGCCAACTCAGAACCAAACGTCGCCAGATAGGCCATATTTAACACTGCCACCTGCTTGAATTTATAGCGATGAATTTCCGGAACCGGGGTGTGGAATATGGATTTGTTAACCTGATAAATGTGATAAAGCTGGTACAAAAACAATACCACCAAACCAGCATAAATCATCACTGTGATCGATTCGGAGAGTAAGGCAACGCCATTGGGAGACAGTTTCCATGCCAGCAATCCCAAAGCGCCATACATTGGAATGGTCATCAAGATTAACAACAAAAAGTCACCTTTACTGGTCACTTCCATCGCACCGGATTTTTTCGGTTTGAAATAAGTCGACCCTTTAGGGGTATCAGAAACGCTGTTGTAATAGATAAACGCATAAATCAATGCGATAAAACCGGTCAAAGCCACCGCATAGCGCCAGCCTTCATCACCACCAAACATCAACGCAATAGTCGGCAGACTCATCGCTGCTGCTGCAGAACCGAAATTACCCCAGCCACCATAGATGCCTTCAGCAAGACCAACTTGTTTAGCGGGAAACCATTCCGAAATCATCCGGATACCGATAACAAAACCGGCACCGACAAAACCCAGTAAAAACCGAGCTAAGGCCATTTGCTCGAAGGTATCGGCCAACGCAAAAAAGAAACACAGCATGCTGGAAATGCCCAGCAGCAATGAATACATGATTTTGGGACCGTATTTATCGACCAGCATCCCAACAACAATACGAGCTGGAATAGTCAACGCGACATTGAGGATCAATAAGGTTTTGATTTGCTGATCAGTGAGACCAAGGGTTTCTTTAATGGAAACTAATAGCGGTGCATGGTTAAACCAGACCACAAAACTGATAAAAAAAGCCATCCAGCTGAGATGTAAGATGCGGCTGTTACCGCTGAAGGATAAAAACTTTAGAGTAGATGCAGACATGGAGTTCTCGCTTCAGAACGTTTGACCAACATTGGTCAACCTCTTAAGCGGGAAGCGTGCCAACTTATAAGCTATTGATTTAACTTATATTGAACACTTTAAACAAGTATCTAATGCACTTATTTAAATCAAACTGGCGCTTAGCGCACCATGGCTGTGCAATGTTCAGGTGACAAATGCCACGGCATTTTTACCGGATTGTTTCACCCGATACATCGCTTCATCAGCCGCTTTCAATAAAGCATCTATGTCTTCACCATCCTCAGGATAGCGGGCAATACCAATACTGGCACCCACCTGACACGGGCAGTCTTCAATCATCATCGGTTCGGACAGCGTGGCAATGATTTTCTCTCCCACTGCCTGTATATGTTGGTTTTGTGATACGTCACTGAGCAGCACCACAAACTCATCCCCACCAATCCGAAAGACAGTATCACACGCTCGCAGCCGTTGACTGATACGCTGCGCCACCTCAATCAGCAACGCATCACCGATATGATGCCCGTATAAATCATTCACTGATTTAAAGTCATCCAAGTCAATAAACATCATCGCCAGTGAACTGCCTTTCCGTTGTGCCTGCAAAATAGCCTGATGCGCCAATAGACTGAACTGTGCCCGATTGGCAAGACCGGTCAGGCTGTCTTTATGGGCCATATCGGTCAGCGCCAGTTCCAGCTGTTTACGTTCGGTGATATCACGAATATCAGCGCTGAGTTCAATAGTGCGACCATCTTCACTTCGATTCAGCTGCAGCAGCATTTCGGCATCAATTAACTCGTTATCCGCTCTGACCAGCTGTACTTCACACCGGCTATAAGGCAGAGGACGAAACCGCTTGGCCAGCAACAATAAATGTGAAATGCGCGAGGCGGACTCCTGACTGAATAATCGATGATAGGGCTGCCCCAGATAATACATTTCATCGTTTTGCAGCAATAATTTGACCGAGGCACTGATAAAGGTAATACGACTGGTGGCGGAATTAATACCAATAACAATATCCGAGCTTTTCTCCATTAACTTGCTGAAATATTGCTCACGCCGAATCAAACGGTTAATCGCCATGGCAAACGACAACAGGATCAGAATCACGATTATGGTCTGCAATCCACGTAACAGATAGGTCTGACGTTTGGCTGATGCTTCAAGTTGATTGGTCAATTTATTCATTAAAGCAAGCAGTTGCAGGTTATCTGCCACCATGGCATCAACCAGTTTGTCCAATGTGGAATCGCTAAGCTGCATCTGTTGGATCGAGCGATAGAGAGGTTCCCACAAGGCCAGTGATTGCATCAGCGTTTTCTGAATAACCGTCTCTTTAAGCTGCCCAACCTCGATCAAATGGCCATCAGCACTAAGCGTTTCTCCGCCAAAACTCATCGCTTTCAGGGTTTGATCAAACAGTGCCATGGCATCCATCACTTCATGATAGGCCGCTTGGGTATCTAAACCTTGTTCTTGCTGATAATGCATCAGCAATAGCGATTTCGTCATTTTCTGGGACAGCATGCGTTGCCGACCGGAAATATTGATATTAATGGACGAGGCTTCCAATTGAGCAGAAATACCATAGTTCATTGCCAGTAAGGTGATATCAAATATCACAACCAAACTGAGCGGCAATAGAAAATGCCGGTACTTTTTAATAACCTCGAACATGCTCCCCCCTGACGTAGCATTGCTCATTTTATGGTGTTAGTACTTTAAAGTATTAATCGTCCTGCCAGTCCAGATCACAACAAAACACATACAGCTTGTTATGCACTACTACTGTCTGAGAAACCGTAATGCACATTCTCGAGTCTGCAACGGATAGATACGGCCGACTGACCTGCATTTCACCTGGGTGTTCAATTGCCCGAAAGTGATAATGTTTATGGGACCAATTGGCATTATCTCCAGACAACAAGGGGGTAAAACGGGCGTCCATTTTTTGTTGATAATGTGGGGAATAAACATTGCGCGCCATCTGAAATCCGACTTCGTCCAGCAGATAGCAGCGCACAGCACGTTTTTCTATAAACAGAATATTGGTGCTGGTATCAAACGCATTGGTAATGGAGAACTCACTGACTGCCTGACGAAACAGGGATTCGATTTTTTTGAAATCCTGATTCATCTGGTGACTGTTTTTAAAGCGCTGTCGCTGTTGAATTTTCAGCAGATGGTCAATCATTTCAGCAAATTTCAGATTGTGGGTAATACGCGGTTGCGGTTTGGCGAAATAGAACCCCTGAACCATATCGGCGTTTGCGGCGATAGCAACTAAAGCTTCACGCTCAGTTTCAACCCCTTCAATGATGACCAGACTGCCCGCTTCATGAATCAACGACACCACACCGGTCAAAATTCGTTCCACACGACTTGAAGTCCCGGCACCATGAATCATACTGCGATCGATTTTGACGATATCCGGTTCCAGCTCCCAAATACGATCAAAATTCGAATGACCCGCTCCAAAATCATCAATGGCAATCAGGCAACCTAAATCCCGAAAGTGCCGAATCAAACTGCGAAGGTATTGCCTGTCATCAATCTCACTTTCCAGAATTTCTATCACAACTCTTTGCGGTGGAATACCAGTCTGCTCAAACAGGTTATTCATAAAACCGGCATCGGGTCGCTCAGAGACCAGACATTGTGAATTCAGATTTAAAAATAACCAGGCTTCCCCGTTCGGCTGCCGGGCAAAATTATGCATATGCAGACGGCGGCAAAGACGATCTAAAGACAGGTTTTCCACACCGGTCTGTGGAATAGCCAGTAACTCTACAGGTGAATGCGGATGTTTTTGCGGATCAACGGCGCGGATCAAACCTTCATAACCGACCGGACGACGATGCGAAATGCTGAAAATGGGCTGAAAATGGCTGCTTAACGTTAAATCATGATAATCAGCCGTCACATAGAGACTGGTGTGTTCAGCTTTTTGCATCTGCTGCATAGGCCTGCCTTTAATTTCAAAATTGGATACAACTGTGTTCAACATATATTACTTCTATTGTTATCGGCCCAATCACCGAGAAGTTTTGTTAAATATTAAACCTGCCCTATCGGGCAGGTTTAATTCACATTTGCATCCATGCCTACGCGTTATTAACGTATCTTGTTAACGCATCAGGCAACTTTCCTGGCATGCCTTTGATGCAAAAATTTAATTACTTCCGAGCGATAGTGGTTGTAATCGGGATTGTCCGCCAGTGCCAGACGTTGTCTTGGTCGTGGCAGATCCACCTGCAGAACTTCACCGATTGTAGCGGCCGGTCCGTTGGTCATCATGACAATTTTATCGGAAAGTAAAACTGCCTCATCCACATCATGGGTAATCATAATAACGGTGTTGTTCAGATCTGCCTGAATTTCCATCAATGAATCCTGCAAATGCGCACGAGTTAAGGCATCCAATGCACCAAATGGCTCATCCATTAACAATACTTTTGGCTCCATTGCCAAAGCCCGTGCAATGCCGATTCGTTGTTTCATACCACCGGAAATCTCGGCCGGCAGTTTGTCCTTGGCATGGGTCATATGCACCAACTCAAGGTTGTGCAAGGTCCAGTCACGAATTTGCTGACGATTCCGGGTTTTACCAAACACTGATTTCACCGCCAATTCGACATTTTGATAACAAGTAAGCCACGGAAACAAGGCATGATTCTGGAACACGATGGCCCGATCCGGACCTGGTTCATTGACTTCTTTACCCTGCAAAATAACGCCGCCCTCAGTTGCCTGATACAGACCGCCAACAATATTCATCACTGTGGATTTGCCACAACCCGAATGGCCAATAATACTGACAAATTCACCTTTGTTGATTTGTATATTCACCTTGTCCAACGCGCGGAACGGGCCATTGGCAGTAGGGAAATCAATGCTGACATGATCGATATTTAAATAACTTTCCATTTCGTATTCTCCTACCGAATATTTGCGGTTTTGTCATATGAGAAAAATTTCTGCAGCGTGAGCA
This sequence comes from Methylophaga sp., assembly GCF_030651745.1. The sequence continues at coordinate 42,293 of NZ_JAUSCC010000061.1, read as the reverse complement.
TGATGCGATCCAATACAAAGCCAATCAGACCGATTGCCAATACTGCCACCATGATGCGACTCAGAGAATTGGAACTGCCATTTTGGAACTCATCCCAGACAAACTTTCCGAGTCCCGGATTCTGTGCCAGCATTTCAGCTGCTATCAACACCATCCAGCCAATACCAAGGGAAATTCTCAAACCGGTAAAAATCATTGGAATCGATGAAGGAATCACAATTTTCCACACCGTGGTGAAATAGCTCAGCCGTAATACCTTGCCGACGTTAAGCAAATCCCGGTCGATGGATGACACCCCGACCGCTGTATTAATCAAGGTCGGCCACAATGAACACAACATCACGGTGATGGCTGATGTAATAAATGATTTGGAAAACATCGGATCAGCCGAGACATACACCGCACTGACCACCATTGTCACAATCGGTAACCAGGCTAATGGAGAAACCGGTTTAAAAATCTGAATCAACGGGTTGATTGCGTTATACAGATTTTGACTCAGACCGCTGACAATACCAATGGGGATCGCTATCAGACTGGCTAATAGAAAACCGACAAACACGGTAAACAGACTGGTCCAGATTTGATCGACAAATGTGGCCCTGCCGGTATAGTCGCGCACCCGAATTTCAGCATCCGGATTTTTTGCCAGCGTTTCAGCATTGCGTTCTGCCTGACGTTGATAAAAGTCGCTGGCCCTTTGACGTTCTGCCTGATGCTCAGCATTCAGAACTTTGACCTGTTCCCACACCTGAACCGGCCCTGGTAATTGGCCAAGGCTAGTATCGACCTTCGCAGCGCCTATGTGCCAGAACATCAAAAAGGCCAGCATTGCCAGCAGCGGTAAACCAATCATTTTGGTGAGTTGTTGAAACTGGAATCCTGCTGGCTCCCCACTGGCGATTTTCGCCAGTGGTACAAACCAGTTCAGTCCTGTCAGCTCAAGAAAGTAGATAACTTTATCTTTCATATGAATTCATCTTCGTCCGTTAATGAAAAGCAGGTGGTTAATCCACCTGCTCCTCGCCTTTCAGGCCAATAGCAAATTTTTCCAGGTAAGCATTTGGTGCTGTACCGTCATATTCAATGCCGTCGATAAACTCATTTTGTGGTGGTTTAAATCCTGTTTCAGTTGAAAAATCAGGAAAATCCGCTGCGCTTAATTTGCCCTCTTCAATCAACTCCATTGCTGCCATTTGATAAATGTCTGGACGATAAACCTTCTTGGCCATATCGGTGTACCAGCTATCAGGCTTGGCTTCGGATATTTGTCCCCAACGACGCATCTGTGTCAGATACCAGATAGCATCACTGTAAAAAGGATAGGTTGCGTGGTGACGGAAAAACACGTTGAAATCCGGGGTTTCACGTTTATCACCTTTTTCATATTCAAAGGTGCCGGTCATACTGTTGGCAATCACATCGTAATCCGCACCAACATAATAACTTTGTGAGAGGATTTTCACGGCTTCAGGGCGGTTGGCATTGTTCTCAGCATCCAGCCAATGTGCTGCACGAATCAAGGCTTTAACTAAAGCAATATGGGTGTTGGGATGTTTATCCGCCCATTGCTGACTGACACCGAAGACTTTTTCCGGATTGTTTTTCCAGATGTCATAGTTGGCAATAACTGGCACACCAATGCCCATAAATACGGCTTGCTGATTCCATGGTTCGCCAACGCAATAACCATCAATTGTTCCAGCTTCCATCGTAGAGGGCATTTGAGGTGGCGGTGTGACGGAAAGCATGGCTTCTGCTTGTAGCTGACCACTACTATCACCTTTGTGTGGCGCGTAATAGCCAGGATGAATACCACCAGCGGCCAGCCAATAACGTAATTCGTAGTTATGGGTAGACACCGGGAATACCATACCCATATTGAATGATTTGCCTTGCTGCTTAAACGAGTCAATGACCGGTTTAAGTGATTCAGCACTGATCGGATGTTGTGGTGTTCCATCTTCACGCGTCGGAATATGCGGTTTCATTTGCTCCCATACCCGATTGGAAACCGTGATGGCATTACCATTCAGATCCATACTGAAAGCAGTAATGATATCGGCCTGGGTACCATATCCAATGGTGGCACCAAGCGGTTGACCGGCCAACATATGCGCGCCATCCAGTGCACCGTTTATTACACCATCCAGCAGTACTTTCCAGTTGGCCTGAGCTTCCAGTGTGACGTACAAACCTTCATCTTCAAAAAAACCTTTTTCCTTGGCAATTGCCAGTGGCGCCATATCGGTAAGCTTAATAAAACCAAGGCGAAGGTCTTCTTTCTCCAGTTCGCCGGGAGCAGCGACTAAAGATGTTGAAAAGCTGATAACAGAGAGTAAGCCGATGGCAGACAGCCAACGACGCAAAGGATTTGAATTTACTTTGGGTAAAGACATGGTTAACTCCAACAGTTAGGACGGAAAACGGCGGCGTTGCCCGGTACCGGGGAAATTATTTCCTGAACGGTTTTCAATCCTGCGTTGGATTGGTTTGGAGACCAATCTGCAGTTAACATGCCAATTACATACCTATTTAAAACTATATGATTTTCAGTCACTTAAAATATCGCACAAACAAAAAGTCTTCTCAACTTGCGTCGCTTTGGGGCTGATTCAAGCGGCCGGCACTTTGTTGGTGCAGCAACCGACCGCTTGATTTTGATCAAGGATGAGAATGTGTTTCTAACAAGTTGGCAGTAGCAAGCACCTGTTTTGCCAACATTGCTAAACGCATATTCTGGTTCATTGCCGTGGTGCGTAACAGGCGATAAGCTTCGTCCTCACTGCATTGACGTTGTTGCATCAACACACCCTTGGCACGATCGATAATCTTGCGTTCGGCCAGTTTGGTTTCCAGTGATTGAACCTGTTCACGCATCGTTTGTTGTTGCAAAAAGCGATTGCGTGCCGTACTCAGTAACGGCAACACACGGTGTGGTTGCAAACCGTCGACCACGTATGCACTGACCCCAAGCTGAATCGCTTGTTTTTCGACCTGTGCGTCATAGGCATCGGTAAAAATCACCACCGGCATCGGTTGTTGCCTGAGTAACATATCGATAAGTGCCATCATGTCACTATCGCAGTTTCGCACTGCCAGAATGAACATTCCGGTAAATTCGAGTTGCTTCATAGCAAGTTTAGGAAGAGAAGCCGACTGATTGGTCACCTCAAACATGGTGCCGCTCAATTGTTCGACTAATTGCTGTGCAACATCAGAACGGTCGCACACCAATGTGGAATTAAAACTTTGTGTCATGATGTCAGTTGAGTTTCGCATGATTATCCGCAGCATAGTTAATGATAAGAGAAAATACGTTAAGTACCGTATCAATGGCACGGGTGGCCGTTTTAAAATAATCATCCGCTGATAAAGTGATGCCACCCTCAATCAGCACTTGTTGATCAATGGTCTGTAACAATAAATCGGTATCACGTTCAATTTGGTCATTCTGTCCAGCCAAAATCGCAATCAAATATTTATTGCGAATACCGCTAATTTCCCTGAGCAACTCAGCGATCCGGCCGTTAGCGGTTAAACGTTGAAATGACAGCATCATGGTTTCAGCACCACCACCATTACCACGAGCGCATAGGGTTGATCCCACAGCACGCATTTGCCCCAGGGTTTCAGCAGCACGAAGTGTGTCCAGGCAGAGTTCGGATAAGCGAGTGATGTTATCCAGCATAAAATGATGCAGATTGTATAAACGGCTGAGATCATCAAACAACGATAATTGACCTTCAATCATGGCATTGTGTTGACGAATAACCTGATGAGAAGTGAGTTTGCGATCCTGTACCTGTTTTTTCAGGCGAGGCCAGTGATCTACAAACGACAACCATTGCGGGAGTGTTTGCATATCGGTGTTTTCACTGGCGAGGATAAATCGGTCGATTTCCTGTTGCAGGAAAGTTAGTTTACCGATGAGAGATGCGTTACCAGCACAAACGGCACTGCTGGTACCACGATGTTGCTGGCTGAGGTCAATTAATTGCTTGAGACGAACCAGTTCTGAAATGGCATGTTTGATACGCCGTTTATCACGTGAATTCACCGTCCATTGTTTGGTAGCGGCGAAACATGCCGCTACCGTAAATGCACCTGCAATGGTGGGGTTGACTATCATAGCCTGGCTCTCAATTAGGTTTTTTTACCGTTATTCCCAGCTGAAAAGATAACCAGCCAGTAAGCCCAAGGGAGAGATCAACACCAAGAAAAGCAGCTTGAAAAACTCTTTCATTAAATAGAAAAAATCAATCAGATATCCCATGTTGTGGCCTCCTTCGTTGTATGGCAACGTCAAGGGTATTGCATAAGCCATGCCAGAGATTAAATCTTTATTTTTCAATTAGTTAAAATTTCATCTTGTCAAATCATGCATTAAAATGGGCTGTAAGAATCGGACTACCGCTTGTTTTTGGTGCGAAGATCCAAAATAACCTACAAAAAAGCCAGCCCTCATCGGGGCTGGCTTGATTAAACATAAGGACTGTTAGTCATGCATAGCCAGCACAGTTGGTGGCTATGAAAACTCAGCTGGTCCTAGTAGATATCAGAACTTAACCTGTCCATAGACCCAGAACTTCTCGGTATCAACCAAAGATGGGAATTCACTGTCAGCTTTATAATCAGCGTATTTCAGGCCCACTGTGTAATGCTGGTTAAAGGTTTTTTCCAGAGAGATATCCAATTCATTACCGGCATCAAGACTGTCCTTATCCGTTTTAAAATCATGATAGGAAACAATCAGTTTGGCATCCCAAAACACATTGCCCACCACGGTCAGATAAATATCTTTTATGCCCTGAGCAGGTGTATTGAGAAATTGGTCTGCCCACCCCTGGAAAGCATGATTGGTACCGAGTGGTGTTTTAAAGCTGTCAGTACCATCACCTTCCAATACTTCATAAGACAGTTTAGCCATCCAGCCTTTATGTTTGGTTCCCAGTTCTGCTAAATAGTAATTCTGGGCATCCATGGTTCCACCCTTGTAGTCGCTTTGACGCGCATATTCGGCGGTGTACACCAGGTTCCAGGCATCATTAATGGCTGGTGCACCACTGAGTCGCAGACCAAAGGTTTTAGAAGAAATAACGTCAGCATCTTCATATTCAAGCAGATAGCCATAACCTTCCAGTTTGCCAAACGGTAAGCCACTGTACTGAGCGTTAATTAAGTGGGCTTTCACATCAATCACACCATTTTTGATAACACCGGTCGAGATAAGATCGGAATCACGATCATCACCAAAAATGGTGTTGATTTTATTGACATAAGCGTAACTCAACTGCGTATCTGGCAATGAGGTGTTCTGCAAGGAAAATGCATCAAAGGTTTGATGATTCTGCCGCCATAAGACATTACCGATATAACGATGAAATGGTGCATCACGATAGGTAATTTGCTGACGACCGAATTTCGCCACGGTGTCAAAGCCCTGATAACTCAAATACGCCTGATTGACTTCGGTACCATCCGGATCAGCCACCACCGAATACTCGGTTTTACCATTGGTAGTACTGTTGTAATTATCACCACCTAAATCGGTAACATTCTCAAATTCAACAAAAGCACCAAAGCCGTTTAAACGCCCAGTTTCATAGCCTAGAGTTGAACGGACTGTGAATGCATCGGCATCTTTCAGGTCATTATCCTGTTTAACGGATTCGTATCGGGCACGGGCAGAAAAACTGACTTTACCGCCGGTAAGAGCTTCCATAAAGCTGTCTTTTTCAGCAGCGGTTGCCGTGATTGGTAATGTGCCAATCAAGCTCACCATCAACGTCGTTGCAGAATATGTATAAAATTTTGACATGATCCTTCCTTATTTACGGGTCGCAGAAATACGTTTCGGCGACCGAAATATCAAAAAATAGAGATTGATTTGCCACGACGTTGTGGCTGCATACGCGCTGGGCGGTTCGGAGGGAAATGCATCATCGTAAATGCACAGCACTCGTCAATTTGGTTGGGCAGAAATACTTCCTGCCAGAACAACTGTCAGGAGTTTGCTAACAGTTGTTTTAATTCGGGAATGCAGGAGCCACAGTTGGTTCCGGCTTTTAAACAACGGCCAATTTCATCAACTGATTTGGCTTCACCTTTACGGATTGCTTCTTTAATGGTCGTCTCCCCCACCGCAAAACAGGCACAAACCAATTTGCCTTTGTCTTGCTGTCCAGGGCCTGGACGACCTGCCAACAAACTTTGCCTGGCGGCTGCGTCCAGCGTTTGTTCCATAAATAATTGAGACAGCCAGCCACGTTCAGGTAAGTGATGATCGGCAGCCAGAAACATAACGGTTTGTAGCTGGTTATCGAGAATATTTGCCGCGCGATAGCGACCTGCTCGCTGATCACTGAATTCCAGCCATTCACCTTGTTGTTCAGTAAGATTCTGGACCCACTCAAGCGGCTGTTCCACCCAGTTTTCACCGGCCAGTTCATAACGCCAAAACTGTTGGCCTTTAACCTTGACCCAATAGGCCGTTTCAGTAAGGCTCAGTGGTTGACGCGATAAAATAAAACCGTGCCAGCGCGGTAAAAAAGGTCGAACGTTTACCGGCGTGTGCTTGGATTCGGGTTGACCGGAAATCGGATCGGTAATTGGTGCAACCAGAGTATCGACACGTGCCTGTGAAGCAAATTGACCATTCCAGTGAATGGGTACAAAGATACTGCCGGGCCGTTGATCCTGGGTTAAGTTGACCCGTCCGGTCAGTCGTCCCCATTTGCTTTCGACTTGTGCCAGTGCCTTGTTCTGGATCTGCCAATGGCCGGCATCCACCGGATGCATATCAATCATTGGTTCGCTGATATGGGCATTTAATCTGGGTGCCCGACCGGTACGGGTCATGGTGTGCCATTGGTCACGAATACGACCGGTATTAAGCACTAACGGATAGTCATCATCCACTTCGTTTTGCGGATAATGTGGCTCCACTGCAATCATTCTGGCTTTACCAGACGGTGTATAAAAATGATTGTCGGTAAACATCCGGGCAGTGCCTTGCGGGGCATTATCGGTCACCGGCCATTGAATTGGCTGCAACGCCGCATATTCCTGTTCGGTAATATTGGCCAACGCGCTGATATCAAAATCCCGCTGCCCCTGATTTTCAAAGGCTGATAAGGTCGCATGTTCGCGAAACACTTCCACTGCTGTTTCAAACTGAAATTGCTCAGCAAAGCCCATTCGTTTACCGACTTCTTTAAGCATCCACCAATCGGCTTTGGCTTCTCCGGGAGCAGGTAAAAAAGCTCGCTGATGACTGATACGACGTTCTGAATTGGTGACGGTGCCATCTTTTTCACCCCACCCCAAAGCCGGCAATAACACATCGGCATATTCGGTACAGTCGGTTTGTTTCTCAATCTCGGAGACAATAACCAGTTCGCATTGTTTTAATGCTCTTTTGATCTGATCGGCATCCGGTATGCTGACCACCGGGTTGGTTGCCACAATCCAGACCGCCTTGATATCACCTCGCTCGATCGCCTGAAACATATCAATGGTTTTATGACCAGCGGTTTTGGTGAGCCTATCGGTGTTCCAGAAACGTGAAAGGCGTTCATGATGTTCCGGCTTGTCGATTTCCATATGTGCCGCCAGCTGATTACTCAAGCCACCGACTTCACGTCCCCCCATTGCATTGGGTTGTCCAGTGATGGAAAACGGCCCCATGCCCACCTTGCCGATACGACCTGTCGCCAGATGACAGTTAATAATGGCATTACATTTGTCGGTACCACTGGTGGATTGATTGACTCCTTGCGAGAACAGCGTGATGGTTTTTTCGGTTGAGGCAAACAGTTGATAGAACTTTGCCACATCTTCTTCGGACAATTCTGTTTGACGTGCCACTTGCGGAATATTGGCTGCTGTTTTGGCAGCCGAATCGAGTGTAGAAGCAAAACCTTCGACATGCTGTTCAAGATAATGCCAGTCCACACAGTCATGCTGTTTCAGATAATTCAACAATCCATTAAACAGAAACGCATCAGCACCGGGACGCAATGGCAGATGCAAATCGGCAATATCACAAGTCGCTGTTTTACGTGGATCTATTACCACCACTTTCATATTAGGGCGATTTTGCTTAGCTTGAGTAATACGCTGAAACAGCACCGGATGACACCAGGCAGTATTTGAACCGATGATTACCAGCAGATCCGTTTGTTCAAGATCTTCGTAACTGCAAGGCACGGTATCACTGCCAAATGCACGTTTATGGGCGGCAACCGCCGAGGACATGCACAAACGTGAATTGGTCTCGATATTGCCACTACCAATAAAGCCTTTCATCAGCTTATTGGCCATGTAGTAATCTTCGGTCAGGATTTGCCCCGATACATAAAATGCCACCGCATCGGGTCCATGCTCAGCAATGATGTTTTTCAATCTATCGCTGACATGATCCAGTGCACTATCCCAGTCAACCCGCTTACCGTTTACCAGTGGATACAACAGACGATTGTCCAAACCGACAGTTTCACCTAATGCTGAACCTTTAGAACACAAACGCCCGAAATTCGCAGGATGTGCCGGATCACCTTTTATGGCGACCGACCCGTCAGCCAACGGCTCAGCTAAAACGCCGCAGCCAACGCCGCAATAGGGACAAGTTGTTTGTGTTGCATGTTGTGCCAACAGTCAATCCTCAGAGTGAGATGTAAATCAGGCCGTCTTCGACTTTGGTTTCAAATGAACGGGTACATCCTTCATCCGGCCCGGTCGCTTCGCCGCTGCTTAAATCAATCACCCAGTTATGTAATGGGCAAGCAACACGTTTATCGTAAACAATCCCTTGCGATAACGGGCCTTTTTTGTGCGGGCATTGGTCAAACAAGGCAAAGACCTCGTCTGAGCTGGTACGGAAAATGGCCACATCCCCATCTGGTGTGGTCATCACGCGTGAGCCTTTTTGCGGCACACTTTCTACGGGTCCTACTTCAGTCCAATTTTGCATTTGTTCAACCTACTTGCTTGATGGGAATATAGTTTTCGCGCTGTTTGGCAGCATGTTCTGCCCATGGATCATCCTGCGATTTTTCCTGTGATTCATAAAAACGTTGTGCCAGCACTTTGCGATTGTCATGATCGTCAACCACTTTAGCCTGCACACTTTTCAGACCTACCCGTTCAATCCACGGCGCGGTACGTTCCAGATAATGTGCGTCTTCACGGTAAAGCTGCATAAAGGCAGCGCAATATTCCATTGCTTCTTCTTCAGTGGCGACTTTACAGAGGAAATCGGTTGCCCGAACCTTGATACCACCGTTACCACCGACATGTAATTCGTAACCTGAATCCACGCAGACGATACCAAAGTCTTTGATGGTGGCTTCAGCACAGTTACGTGGGCAACCGGAGACCGCAATCTTGAATTTATGCGGGGTCCACGAACCCCAGGTCATTTTCTCGACCTTGATTCCTAAGCCCGTAGAATCCTGCGTACCAAAGCGGCACCATTCAGAACCAACACAGGTTTTGACGGTACGCAAAGATTTGCCGTAGGCATGACCTGAAACAAAACCGGCTTCACTTAGATCGGCCCACATTTTTGGCAGATCGTCTTTTTTCACACCCAACAAATCGATACGCTGACCACCAGTAATTTTGACGGTTGGCACGTTATATTTATCGGAGATATCCGCAATGGCACGTAATTCATTGGCGTTGGTTACTCCACCCCAAATCCGTGGCACGACGGAATAAGTACCATCTTTCTGAATATTGGCATGCACCCTTTCATTGATGAAACGTGATTGCGGGTCATCCTGATAATCCGGCCAGGTGCTGAGCAGATAGTAATTCAGCGCCGGACGACATGAATGACAACCGTCTGGTGTTTTCCAATCCAGTGCCACCATCAAGTCCGGGATAGTTTTCAAATTTTGTTCTTTAATGGCGTTTTTCACTTCGCCATGGCTCATGCTGGTACAGCTACACATGGCTTTTTTACTCGGCGTGTCATTGAAATCACTGCCCAGAGTAGACGCCAGAATTTGTTCTACCAGACCGGTACAGGAACCACACGATGCTGAAGCTTTGGTATGAGCTTTCACTTCGTCCAGTGTAAACAGACTGTGTTTGCTGATGGCTTTGACAATATCGCCTTTGCAGACACCATTACAGCCACAGATCTCAGCATCATCCGGCAGACCATCAACAGAATTGGTCGCACCATGACCGGAATCACCAATATGATGCTGACCAAACAACATGTTTTCCCGAATGCTCGACACATCGGTACCATCACGCATTAACTGGAAGTACCAGGCACCATCAACGGTGTCACCATACAACACCGCACCAATCAGTTTGTCATCCTGAATCACCAGCTTTTTATAGACATGACGGGCAGCATCTTTGAAAACTAAGTCTTCAGTGCTTTCATCACCAATGAAGTTACCTGCGGAAAACAAATCAATGCCGGTGACTTTGAGTTTGGTGGAAGTAATGGAGCTGACATAACGGGCAATACCCATTTGAGCCAGATGATTGGCACAGACTTTGGCCTGTTCAAATAATGGTGCAACTAAACCAAACGTTGCTCCACGATGCTGAACACATTCCCCAACCGCATAAACTTTAGGATCAAAGGTCTGCATGGTGTCATCCACCACGATGCCTCGTTCACAATGGATACCGGCTGATTGAGCTAATTCGATGTTTGGACGAATACCAACCGCCATCACCACTAAATCTGTGTCGATTTCAGTGCCATTTTTAAAGACAATTTTTTCAACACGTTTTTTACCTTCAATCGCTGCAGTTTCATGCGACATCAAGAAGTGCAGCCCTTTGGCCTGCAGTTCATTTAACATCAAATCTGATGCCGGTTTATCCAATTGCTGATTCATTAATACATCAGCGATATGTACCACGGTGACTTCCATACCCTGAATCATCAAACCATTGGCTGCTTCCAGACCCAGCAAACCACCACCGATGACTACAGCTTTCTTATAGGATTTGGCAGTTTCCAGCATGGTATCGACGTCAGCAATATCACGGAAACTGATCACCCCAGGTAGATCACGACCCGGTAACGGCAACATAAATGGACGTGAACCGGTTGCTAATAACAGGCGATCGTATTCAAATACTTCGCCTTCTGCGGTTTCCACTTGGCGTCTGACACGGTTGATATGGGTAATTTTTTTACCGGCATGCAAGGTGATGCCATTATCGATATACCACTGACGGTCATTGATCATGATTTGATCAATGGTTTTATCGCCCGCCAGTACAGGCGACAACATGATACGGTTGTAGTTACCGTAAGGCTCATCACCAAAAACAGTGATGTCGTATTTTTCAGGCGCTAACTTGAGTAATTCTTCCAGTGTGCGAACACCGGCCATACCATTACCAATCAGCACTAATTTTTCTTTCATGGATCGCTCCTGCATTTCGATTAAATATGCTTGAGCAAGCACTGTGCCAACAAGTAACCTATTAATTTAATTAGAAATTAATTTTAAACAGGTAAGTAACATGCGACTTTGTGGTGCAAAATGGTGCGTCACGCACAAAGATGGTGAATTAGGGTTTGCAGATCTGTTAGCCCTCAATAAACGGTAATACGATTTCGCCCTTTCTTCTTGGATTCATACATGGCGTGATCACAGCGTTCGATCAAATGCTCCATACTTTCATCCAGCTGATATTCGGCCACACCGGCACTGATGGTGACATTGACAGTATGGTCTTTGATACGGATCTGGTGCTGGCTGATACTTTCTCTAAGTGTCTCGGCAATTTTGGCAGCATGTTGCTGATCGCAGTTTTCCAACAGCAATAAAAACTCTTCACCACCCCAGCGACATAAAATATCCACATCCCGTACTTTTTGTTTGATGAGACGGCTGACAGATTTGAGTACCTGATCACCAAACTGGTGGCCATATTTATCGTTGACCGACTTAAAATGATCGATGTCGAGCACGATCATCGATAAAGGCCAATCCTTACGCAGCGCTGTTTTTTGTGCCTTATTAAAGACCCAATCAAACACCTGCCGGCTGGTGGCACCAGTTAATTTATCTTTGGTGGCCATTAATTCAAGTCGGCGCTGATAACCACGTAAAGTGAAATGAGCAACCAGTAATACACAAATACTGACCGCTAGGGAAACCGCAATATTGATCCACAAAGCCGTTTCAATTCGGTCAGTGGCCGGATCATTGATTTGTTCAATAATCAAAAACCAGTCGAACTCAGGTACCAGGCGACTATTTAAATAGATAGTATTACCATCCTTAGCCGCATAGCTCACTGAAGCACTCGGGTTACTGAGGATTTGGACAAATAGTTGATCTAAACCCGCTTTATTCTGCAGATAAATATCATCCTGAAACTGACTGCTACGCAGCGTGATTTCACCCTGTCGATCGACAAAATAGATTTCCCGACCATAACGGCGTTGATAGTTTTCAATTAACTGAGCCACAACCTCCATTGATAAGCCAACACCGGTCACACCAACCAAATCTCCTTGTTGATTGATAACCCGATAATTAACAAAAATACTCATCCGACTGGGGGCTGCAGTATCCCAATCAATATTAATATCGTAATCGGTGTTGAGCTGGCGGGCTTTGAAATACCAGCTGTCAGCTGGATCCGTTTCATCCACCTGTTTGATAATGCCTTTTGGATGATAATAATTGCGGGTTTTTTCCGAGACAAAAAACGCTGTGATGGTGTTGTATTTACGTTGGATTTGCGCCAGATATTCGGCTAAACGTTGCGGATCTTGTTCGCCTGTCTCAGCCCAGTTAATCAGGAATGTATCATTGGCCATCAATGACGAAATCAATAACGGCTGCAACAGATCACGCTGAATTTCGGAATAAATGTTGTCACTGGTCAGGGGCAGCATCTGTTTTTGCAGCTGTTCACTGGTGGAATCACGAGCGACAAAATAGCCAATCAGACTGGTAGCCATAAAACCAAGTAACACCAGCGAACTGATTGTCAGCGTAAAAATCCGTTTACTACTCTGCATTTAAAAGGCTCGTTTATAAAACAAAGCTTTCAATCATAAAGAATTTAAGGACAGGATCCTAGCGCCTTTAACGTTTCCCCAAACAGGAAGGTTAAACCAACTTTAATTTTTTGTTAGGGCCTGTGTTTCGTCGGTAGTTAATTCTGGAGGTTGCATATGCAGAACTTTCGATTGGATAAATTGATGCATATCCAGATAACGAGCATGCAGGGACTGAAGATTTTCCTGACCGTTTTGTTTTCTACCTGCTTGATAGAGTTTAATGGTCATGGTCATCAGGTGGTGAAAGCTACGATATTTCTCTCTTAAAATTTGCAGGCATTCCTTATCAATCAGTTGTAAATTTTCCGATCGTTCCAGCCAGACTCCGCAATGCGACTGTTTGAGCGAGATGATTGACCAAGAGGAGCTATCGGTATCGTCACCATCGACGGCAAAACGCCTTTCCAGGCTCTCGACACTTAATTCTAAATACAGACAGAACAGGTTCAATTGGGTCCATTTCACATGTTGACGGTGATAACGGTATTTGTGCCAGTCGACAGGCAAGCAAAAATGTTGATGCCAGAAAGGCAGCTCAGCGACCGGCATGGGTTTGGCAATCACATATCCCTGTGCAAACTCACAGCCCATGGAAAGCAATATTTGCCCGTGACGAAGAGATTCAACCCCTTCAGCAATTACCTCCAGATCAAACGATCTGGCCAGTGCAATAACCCCTTCAACGATTTTGCAATCATCCACATCCACCAGCATATTGCGCACAAATGTCTGATCAATTTTTACGGCAGATACCGGTAAAGTACGGATATGACTGAGTGATGAATAGCCTGTACCAAAATCATCCAATACCGTTTTGATATTAAATTCATTTTTGCAGCGACGCACCACATCGACTATCAAACTTAGATCATCTAAGGCATGACTTTCCAGGATTTCAAATTGAAAATGCTGTAAATCTACTTCGGGAAATTCAGCAATGATCTCTCCCAGCCGTTGTAAAAAGCCATTAAAACCCAGATGGTAGGCCGACAAGTTAATACTGATATGCCAATGGTGATTTTGATTCTGCCATTGCTGTAAGTGCATCAGGGCTTGCCGGATAACCCACTCACCTAACTGTATCTCCAGCATCGTGCCATTGATTAAAGGCAAAAACTGTTGTGGAAATAACATGCCCTGCTCGGGATGTTGCCAACGGATAAGCGCTTCGTATCCCACAACTTCACCAGTACACATACTGATTTTCGGTTGCATGAACAGCTGGAACTCATTTTCTGTCAGTGCACGTCGTATTGCATACAACTGTTCGGTTTTTTCATCGCGCCAACCTTCCTTGCCCATTTCATACATACGAAATGTTTTCTTGCCATCCAGCTTAGCTTTATAAAGGGTTTGATCGGCATGCTCTATCAAGGTCTGCATGGAACCCTGATCAAATGGATAAACCGTATAACCAATGGATGCACTGATGCGAATGAAGTGTTTTCCAATTTTATAAGGTCGGCTAAGCTCCTCAGTTAATCTGTGCAGTAATAATTCGCAATCCTGACGGTTCTGGATTTCGCCAAGCAAAATAACAAACTCATCCCCACCATAGCGGGAAACCGTATCATCCTGCCGCAATATGGTTTTTATACGCTGTGAGACTTCAATTAATAATTCATCACCGATGTTATGTCCCAACTCGTCATTTACCGGCTTGAAATTATCTAAATCAAGAAAACAGATTGCCAGCAAGCTTTGGGTCCGGTTGCTGTGAGCAATGGCCTGTTCAAACCGGTCCGCGAGTAGATTTCGATTGGGTAAAGCCGTTAACGCATCATAATGAGCAAGTCGTTCCAATTCAGCCTGATGCTGCTTAAGCATGGTAATGTCAGAGACCAATCCCAAATGAAACAACTCTCCAGTTTGCGGATCACTGGTGCGGTGAATCGTCAAAACCTCGGCATAAAATGAACCGTCTTTTTTGCGATTCCACACCTCTCCCCGCCAAAAATCATTTTGGATAAGGCTTTGCCACATTTCACTGTAAAATTCTTTGCTTTGCTTGCCGGAGCTTAAAATATTGGGGCGATTGCCAATCAATTCATCTCTGCTGTAGCCGGTGATTTCACATAATGTTTCGTTTACATCAACGATGATATTATCGGCATTGGTAATGATGATGCCTTCATGAACGCGATTAAACAGTAATTCCAATAGCGAGTGTCTTTGATACATTTGTAAGGCGCTCACAGGAAAAATCCCTTTTATAACCATTATTTTTTCATGGTTTTTAGCACAGCCACATCATGTTAAGCAAATTTTCGCTGATCAATTTCACAAAAACATAAAAAAAGCCGGTTAAATCAACCGGCTTTTTTGTTTGGAAATGCAGCTAACGTTATTCAGCCATGTTCCAGATGTGAGAAACCACTTCCCAGTCACCGGCATCGTTCTGCTGTAAAACAGTCATCAATACACCTTGGAAAGTCAGTGTCTGACCATCTTCAGCTTCCACATCTGCTGACCAGTTAGCCAGTTGGCTGATTTGTCCATCAGCTGAATATGTGGCGATAGTATCGATTTGATGGTTATGTAAGCCATTTTCGAAAAAGCCTTGAAACAATGCAGCGATGTCCTGTTGCCCATTCAATACATTGCCATCACCTGGTGATAATGTGGCCTGTGATGCATAAAGTCCGGCTAAGGCTTCAACATCACTATTATTAAAAGCAGTGTTCCATTGTTCATTGGCAGAGCTCACCACTTCCTGCACATCATAGTCTGCAGCAGGATTACTGCATGCACTGACAGCCAGCACAATAAGACCTAAGGGTAAAAAACGTTTTAATACTTTCATTACGAACTCCTTTGTTGATTCTTTATGGCGACAGTCTAATTTTCAAAAACATGCCGTTGTTGATAAATTTTTTGCAGTAGAGTCATTAAATGCACGGCTTCAGATTCTGTTAATGCCTGCATCAATTGATTGACTCGTTGATAATAACCAGGCATTACCTCATCAAGTTTAGCCTGGCCCAAAGCAGTCAAACGAATCTGGATCTGACGACGGTCGTGTTTCGCATGGACACGGCTGATAAGTTTTTCGCGTAATAAACCATCCAACAATCCAGTCATGGTGGCCCGTGAAACACCTGCTTTTTCAGCCAAAACAGAGGGTGTTGAACTCAGATTATCCTCACGCATCAGCAACAGTAAAACCCACCATCTTCCCTGTAACAAGTCATATTCAGCTAAATAACTGTTTAAACCGTGCGACAAATCTGTGCCCACACGTAACAGATTCAAAAATGTAATGACACTTTTGATATCGGTTTGTGGATAGCGAGCTGCAAATTTCTGCATGATCTCAGCGTTTGGAATATCTTTGACTTGTAACATAGCAGCCAGCTTATAGTTAGCTGCCTTACTATGTCAACTGTAATTAATAACGTCATTTTTTTAAATGGTGCTATATTTGAAGCAGAATTTAACAATCCTGTTTAACGAGACAACACCTTTGATTTTTATTGATAACCCACGGATTTTTTTAACTGAAATCACTCAGCAGAGGTCGTTACCTCTGGAAAACCTCTATTGCCGATAATATGGTGAGTCCTGTGGTTGAAAAATCCATTTTTAAAATACGCTGGCCTGTTAACAGCAAATTATGGCTATACACCTTATTGATCATCGTGTTGACGCTGCTGGTGATTTATCACAACTATCAACAGCAGTTATCCGCCTATTCTTCGCAAGTAAACCAACAAATTGCTCAGCGTAATCAACTACTTGCTTTAATGCAGGCCCAGTTACTTGAATCAAAACTGGAAGCAATAGACCAAACATTGAAGTTAATAAGTTCGCATCCGGATTTTGTAAGTGATCCTGAACCGCAAACCTATCTGCTCAGGCAATACTCCACCAATAATCCAGAAATGCAGGCTTTATTGCATATTAGTGCTGATGGACTGTTACGGTATCCGCAACACCTGCGCGGTCCACTGGATTTATCCGGGCGGGATTATTTTGTCGTGCATAAGACAACTAAAACTGACAAAGTCTACACCACTAAACCCATGTTACCTGGCCGCGGACATGATGATCCGGTGATGGTTATCAGTCGTGGTCTATATGATACGGAAGACAATTTTCAAGGTGTGATTGCAGCGGTTATCGATATCAAAACATTTTCGCTGGCATTGAGTGGAATCAGTGTAAATGCCCAGCTATTTTCATCAATCGTGCATGAAGAAGGTGAAATAGTTTTTCGGGTACCTTTTCAGAATTTCGAGCCCGGACAAACACTGGACTATGTTACCGAACGCATCAAAACAGACAGATTACCTCTCTCCGGGGAAGGGATTTATCAACGTTCTAATGGCGATTATTACCAGTTTGCTTATCAGACATTGCCCAAATGGCGGCTACACGTGTTTGTTGGAGAAAATCGAGCTGTAGTGGACGAATTGCTTGCTATATACAAATTTTCGCACTTGCGTAACAGCATTTTAACCTCGTTATCGTTGGTTCTGCTGATTCTGACGACAGCATGGTTAATTGGACGTCGTCTGGAAATAAACCAGCAGCTTATCGAAAGTAAAGCCGCCCTTCAGCAGAGTTATCAGCGTAATCAGGCCATTATTAAAGCAATTCCGGATCTGCTGTTTACCATTGATAGAAGTGGCAAAATTATTGACTTTGAACAAGGTGAGAGCGTGCCATTGCTGTTGCCTGAAGAAGAGTTTATCAATAAGCATGTCAGTCAGACATTACCTGACTTTCTGGCACAGCGGACTTTACAGGCATTACACAAAACCCTCGATGAAGGCGAAAGCGATTACTTTGAATACGAATTGAACCTGACAGGTAATCAGCATTTTTTCATGGCCAGAACCTCGCCCCTTAATCAAAACAGAATGCTGGTAGTGGTTATTGATATTACCGAGCGTAAAAAATCAGAAATTGCTTTGCAATGGCAAGCCACACATGACAGCCTGACCAAGTTGCCTAATCGGGTATTGTTTTATGATCGGCTGAATCAGGCTATTGCTGAATCCGCAAGATACAAGCAACCCTTCTGTCTGCTTTACATTGACCTGAATGACTTCAAAGCCGTCAACGATACCTATGGCCATTTAAATGGTGATTTGTTGCTGATCCTGGTCGCTCAGCGTATTCGTGAAGCCATCCGCGAATCCGATACGGCAGCCCGACTGGCCGGTGATGAATTTGCCATCATTATTAATCACAGCAACATTGATGAAGCCCAGCAAGTGACCGAAAAACTGCGTCAGCAATTAGCGATCGAATATGAACTCAATGATGGTGTGGTACTGAATATCAGTGCCAGTATTGGTATTGCCTGTTACCCCCATCATGGCAAAAATGTCGACGAACTGATTTCCTATGCAGATGACACGATGTATCACGACAAACGTTCATCAACTGCAGAGACTTCATGAGCGAGACACGGCTCTGAAAGATAAACGGCCCCCTATGGTAAGCTGACAGTTATGAATTCACAGATTGAAAAACTCGGCCGCCAACTGAATAAAACGCTTGAAGATATCGATCAACAAGCCAGTAAATGGGTTGCCCGCAGTCTTGATAAACATTTGAGTGTTGGTATTACCGGTTTCAGTGGCAGTGGTAAATCGACTTTTATCACCAGCCTGATTCATCAGCTCAAATATTCCAACCATGCCCATCTGGGTGGATTCCTGCCTGCCCGAGATGAACGTTTACTCGGTGTTGAAATACAGCCGCTGGATGACTTACCTATGTTTGACTATCAACAGGGAATCCAGGCCTTAGCAGATGAACCGCCACAATGGCCTCCTTCCACGACAAATATCAGTGGTTGCCGTTTAGTTATTGAATACAAGAAAAAATCGATGATGCCAACGTTTACCGGCGAAACCCGTCGCTTTACGCTGGAATTACGCGACTATCCGGGAGAATGGTTGCTGGATCTCGCTATGTTGCAACAGGATTACCGGCAATGGAGTATCGACACTGCGGCGCTTTGCTCCAAAGGCATACGTCATCAATTGGCTGAAGAACTGCTTGACGATCTGACTGCATTAGACCCACTGGCGGACTTTGATGAACAGCATATTGATGCGTTATATGTCCGTTATCGAAATTTTCTGCTGACCTGTAAAACCGCTGGTTTGACCTTTATTCAACCCGGCCGGGCTTTATTAGCTGACAGCGAAGACTTTCCGGTGTTTATTCCTTTATTTAATCTGCAAACGCTTTCGGAACATCAATTAAACAAAGCCTCTGATGATTCTTTATATAAGGTCATGCAGCAACGTTATAAAACGTATCTAAAAGCGTTTGTTCAACCGTTTTATAAAACCTTTTTCCGTGGCATTGATCGCCAGGTTGTTTTAATCGATGTATTAAAAGCGCTTAGCGGCGGCAAGGAAAAGTTTGATGACATGGTGATCGCGTTCAGCCGAATCATTGATTGCTATCGTGTTGGAAACAATGCGTTTCTGAACCGGCTATTCAGCCCTCAAGTAGAAAAGATCCTGTTTCTGGCATCCAAACCGGACCGTATTTTAATGAATCAGCATGAAGCCTTACGCCGCTTGTGTGATGAAATCATTAGCCACATTTGCCCGCAATCGGTGAGAAATCGGATCGAGATTGAAACCGAAATTGCCGCTGCTGTACGCAGCACAAATGATCATAATGATCACCTTACAGCCAGACTGTTAGATGGACAGTTTGGCGAGTTACGTCATCCGCCTATTCCCGATCAACTTCCTGACTCAGCTCAATGGCAGCAACTCTCGCAATGGAAACCACCGGTACTTCGAGCACCTGTAAACCCCGATTTACTGATAGGTGGACGGCTGGCACATATCCGGATGGATAAAGTCTTACGGGATCTGATTGGAGATAAATTTTAATGAGTTCCAATGACGATTTTTTCAAAGCGAAACCGACGCAAACCAGCGACCCTGCGACACACAAAACTGAAACCTTTTTCAAAGCGGTTGCTGAAACAAACGAAGTCATTGTGCCCGACTCGATTGAGGCCGATCCGTTAACCGATTTTGATGAAGGTTTGCTGATTCCCCCCCGCCGTAATCGAGGACTGAAGTGGTTGATTGCCACCTTATTTGTCGTATTAGTGATTATGCTGGCATGGGATATTGCCGATTTAGCTCAAACGCTCTGGCAACAAAGTCGTGTGCTGGGAATAACGTTCAGTGCTTTTGCTTTGTTTCTGGCCGGATTAGTGATGCAACAATTGCTGGTATTTCGCCGTAATCAGAAACAACTGAAACAGGCAGATTCGATCCGTGAAGAGGCTGCAAGGTTAGTTCATGAACAACATATCGGTCATGCCAAAAAATGGCTGCATTCTCTTGAGCAATTCTATGAAGATCAACCTCAAGCCGAATTACTAACCCCGTGCATTCAACGGCTGCCTGATTATTTAAATGATGGTGAAGTCGTTCATCGTATTAGTGAAGACTTTTACAAACAGCTCGACAAACAAGCCATTAATGTCATCGAACGCACCAGCATAAGCAGTGCAGCAATGATTGCAGTCAGTCAATTGGCGGTAGTGGATTCGTTGTTGGTGGTTTGGAAAACGCTGAAGATGATCAATCAGATCAATATGATTTATGGGGTGAGATTAAATCGACTGGCGCAATGGCGTTTGAACTTGCGTGTCGCCAAAATTGCTTTGGGCAGTTATGCCAGTCAGGCCGGTATCAGTTTCTTTTCCGAACAGGTCGGTATTGGTTTAGGTGGGAAAATACTTGGCAGTGTGGCACAAGGATTTGGTGTCGGTTTATATCAGGCCCGAATTGGAATCAGCGCCATGCAACAAATCCGCCCTGTTGCATTCAGCCAGGATGAAAAGCCTAAAATTAATATGTTTGCCAATCTGTTAAGACGCGATTTAACCAAACTGACAGCAGACAACGATTAAGCTTTAGATTGTTTCGGCGATACTGGCTCCGCTTTAATGTGATTAGAGCCGAATATATGGACACCATTACGTCCGGCAGATTTGACTTCGTACAAGGCAAGATCCGCTTTTTTGGTCAATTCACTGACAGTTTCGGTTTCTAAATCACCTGAGAAAATCGCTACCCCAATACTCAAGGTAATTCGGAAATCATGGGTGTGCACATGTAACGGTTGTGACACAGTTTCCAGAATATGTTCAGCAACCACTTTGGCATCATCCGGCTTTTTAATCTCGGTCAGCAGAATCACAAATTCATCACCACCAACTCGGCTCAAGGTATCGGTCTGCCGTAAACAATGCGTCATCCTGTCTGCTACCGCTTTAAGGATTTCATCACCTACATCATGTCCATGTGTATCGTTGATTTGTTTGAAATGATCAACATCCACAAACATCAACGCTATCGGATACCCCACCCGTTTGGCATGCGCCAATGTATGGCCGATACGTTCATCAAATAAACGTCGATTCGGCAGGCCTGTCAAAGTATCGTGGTATGCCATTTGCCGAATGCGATCCGATTCCGACTTGCGTGCCGTCACATCTTCAATTTGCGAGATAAAGTGAATAACTTCACCTTTTTCATTACGCACCAAAGACACACTCAGCAATACAAATATGACATCACCTGTTTTATGGAAATAACGTTTCTCCATTTGATAATGCTCAAGATCACCATTGAGCAATTTCTGTATATATTCCAAATCCAGATCCAGATCATCCGGATGTGTGACATCAACAAATGTTCTTTCATTCAACTCGGCTTCACTGTAGCCAAGCATTCGACACAGCGCACCATTTACTTCTAACCAGCGGCCGTCCAATCCGACAATGGCCATGCCGATTGCTGCGGTATCAAATGCATTACGGAAGCGTTCTTCACTCTGCTGCAAAGCTAATTCAGCTTGTTTACGCCAGGAAATATCTGTCTTGGTTCCAATAACGCGAATCGCATTATTTTCAGCATCCCGCTCGCCCACCGTGGCACTGCCGAGCATCCACTTCCAGCTGCCATCTTTAGACTGAATACGATGTTCATTACGGTATTCAGGCTTTTCACCGCTGAGCATACGGTTGATATCAGCAGTAACCCGTTCAATATCCTGAGGATGAACCAGCTTGAGCCAGTGCTCCATCTTGCCCACTATGTCGCCCGGCTTATAACCCAACATTGCCAGTAATTTGTCTGAAAATATCACAACATTTTTAGGAACATTCCAGTCCCAAACGCCCGCGCCACTGCCTTCCAATGCATGTTTCCAGCGTTGTTCCGTTTCCAGAATAGTTTTTTGATGTTGCCAGTCTTCGGTAATGTCATAACTCACACCAACCAACGAGAGAATTTGTCCGGCTTCGTTGAAATATAGCTCGGCTGAAGTGTGAAGCATCCGGATTTCGCTACGATGACGGATCCTGAAGCGAATCTCCATGGTTTTATGTTGTTGCATGGATTGTTCTACGGCGATCCGAAATGCCAGCAAATCCGCCTCATGGATCAGTTTTTCAAATTCGGTATATTCCAACTTTTCAGTATCAGACTTTAAGCCAAAAACCTTGCTTGCCATTTTATCGAGCAGAATCTGATTACTCTCGACTTCCCATTCCCAAATCGCAATTTCAGCCGCTTCAGTGGCTAGTGCCAATCGCCGGGCATTTTGCCGGTAAGATTTGGTCATCTGAGTGGCTATCCGGATGGCATTTGCCCGACTATTGGCAATGGCTGCAATCACCAAAGCAAATAATAATGAAATAACAGTGCCAATAAGCCAGATTACAGATTCGTTACTGCGTGAAACATGATTGGCAAATTCAAGGTCCGGCTGTCCGATAAAAGACCAGGTACGTCCGCCAATGTCATAGCTTTTTTGTAAACTGAATTTTATCTTGGAGGCTGTGCCAGTTTGGGAGAACAACAATCCATCAGACTTTTCATCAGCATCATCGTAGATTTCTAATAACCCGACATTGGTATGGGTAGCTAATACATCCTTCAATACATCATCAATGCGAAACACGGCATACACCCAACCGGAGTGAAGAGTTCGCAACTCAACGGGTACATCGGATTCGCTGGGATCAATAAATACCGGCAGATACATCAATAAACCATTAATGGTAGCCGTCGAACCATCCTGTTTTAACAAAACTTTCTCAGTGAGTGTGGATTCACCAGTTAAGATGGCTCGATCCATCGCGTCCTTGCGAGTAGGGTCAGAATACATATCAAAACCTAATGCCCGTACGTTTTTGCTGGTCATGGGTTCGATATAAAGATTAGCGGAATACTGATCACGCTGACCTGACGGGAAAATATCGTAATCGGTCAATCCGGATTGTTTGACGGCATTGATATGTATTTGCTTATGTTCCGGTGCAATGGCAACAACGTAGCCAAGCCCCTGAATGCCATGATAATTCTCTTCGAGTTTTAAGCTCTGATAAAAGTTGGCAAAATCTTCACGTGATAAATCAGGAGAAACATAAAACAAGCCCTGAGTAGCCCGTAACATTTCACCATAGGCATTTACTTTACCGACAACGGCATCCACTGCCTGGTTAAACATTAATGTATAGGCAGCTTCCAGCCGGACGTACTCTGTCTCGGCAATTTTTCCTGCAACGAAAAATGTCACTACCAAACCTGATAGTAACGCCAATAATGACGTTACTAATGTAAAAGGCCTGAGCAATAAACTTTGATTAGTGCGAATAATCAGCTCCATTTAAAGCAGATAAATTTAATAACATGTAGCTCATTACTCAGAACTTTAACAATAGATTCGAACAGTTATTGACTAATAATTCGGCCACATCATTTTTGCTTAATTCTGCCACCAAGCAACTTATAAAGAAACTGTACTAGAAGCAAACACAAAACCGAAGGTATTTCATCACAATACATTCGATCCAGAGCCGCATTTCTGGCCGGGTATCGAATAACGTTATAGTGCTCATGTGAAACTCGTGATAAGCTCAATTCTGGTCAGTTCTGGCCAGGTATCAAACCAACGGAGGGATGTATGAAACAAAAATTATTCGCCTGGATAGCTTTACTGGGCTTTTTTGGCAGCGTCACCTTACCCGCTCAAGCGGCCATGATCAGCACGCCTGATGTCATTCAATCACAACAATCTCAATACGATCGTGAACAGTTGTTTTCAATGCTGGATCGTGATGATGTTCAAGAAAAATTAGTCTCCATGGGTGTTGCTCCAGAATTAGTACAAGAACGTATCAACAGCATGACTGACTTTGAAATAGCTCAGTTAAATCAACAAATTAATGATATGCCCGCTGGTGGTATTCTTGGTGTTATTGTGCTGATATTTGTAGTGTTTGTTATTACTGATGCTATCGGTGCAACTGATATCTTCCCATTTGTAAGACCGGTCAGATAATTCTTTATCAATTATGCATAAACATAATAGCTCCACACACACCCAGCTCCGGCTGGGTGTTTTATTATTACTAGGCTTTCTGCTGACTGCTTGTAGCCATACCCCTCAAACCAATCAACTACATCAACAAAACTTTGAGCCAAGACAGGTTGAGCTCGAAGATGTGCCCTTCTTTCCCCAGACCCAATACCAATGTGGCCCGGCAGCTCTAGCAACAGTTATGCAATATCGTGGCATAGACATCCTGCCTGAAGCATTGACTGATCAGGTTTACATCCCGGAAAAGCAAGGCAGCTTACAGATAGAGATGGTTGCAGCCACACGTAAACAAGGCTTGATGGCCTATCCTTTAGCCCCACAGATGGAAGATTTATTGACTGAAGTTGCTGCTGGCAACCCGGTATTAGTGATGCAGAATCTCGGATTTAACTGGAAACCTTTCTGGCATTACGCTGTAGTTGTGGGTTTTGATATTGATAAAAGAGAGTTGATCTTACGTTCCGGTGAAACAGAACGCTGGCAAACCACTTTACAAACCTTTGAACGCACCTGGGCCCGCAGCGAACATTGGGCTTTAGTGATTGTTAAACCAGAAAACATTCCTCCCACGGCACAACTTGCAGCCTGGTTACAGACAGCTTATGACGCTGAAAAAACCGGCCAACACCAGACCGCTGAAACAGCTTATCAAACCGCCATCGATCATTGGCCAGATAACAAACAGCCCGGGCTAGCGCTTGCAAACCTGTATTACCACCAGAAGAATTTTGCTCAAGCTGATGCGGTGTTTGCTGAATTAACCAACAAATTTCCAATGGAAGCATCATTGAGAAATAACCGGGCTTATACATTAAAAGAGTTGGGTTGCCATCAAACGGCTTTAGCCTCTGCAGCCTGTGCAAAAAAACTAGCACCTGAAGATCAGAATATTCTTTCCACATTTGAAGAAATGTTCGCTTTAGAGCCGCTGACCAATGAAAGTTGTCCGACAATTACCTGTTCAGATAAATAATTCGACTGAAAAATAACGGGTTATCTATTGATAGGATTCACGACACTAAGATAGCGGTTTAAGCTTGTCGACTTGCAGTCTCTGGCTTACACTGAACCGAGAAAACAGCAAAAGGATTTGCATCTAAATTGTATGACATGGTTATCCGGATGTATTGTTTTGACTAGAAGTTTATTAAGAATCCTATACAGCAGTAAAACCCATGCTCGCTTGTCAGAAACCGATTTAACAAAGTTGCTCTTGCAAAGTCGGGAAAATAATCAACGAGTCAACGTCAACGGTATCCTTTGTTACAACCATACGGATTTTATTCAGGTGCTTGAAGGTCCGGAAAATACGGTTATCAATCTGTATCAAAAAATCCTCAAGGATGATCGGCATCATGAATGTAAGCTGATAAATATCAGTCTCAGTAATAAATACATTTTTAAAAACTGGTCAATGGGGTACATTGATATAAGCCATGGCGATATGCGGTTGTTACGGGAAGAGTTACCCGAGAAGCTATCAAATGATAATGCAGATATATTTGCTTATCAGCTTAAAACCTATCTAAACAAATCACCCCAAAAAAGCACTGAACAAATCATTTATATTTAATAAACACCACCTTTACCACGACATAAAAAGTACCAAAAGAGAGAACACAAAATGACCAATCAAATGCCGGATTTCAAACCTTTAGGCTGTGACAAATGTTTAGAGGGTGGTGGACTGGATTTCAGTTTCTCAATGGCATTTCAGCCAATTATTGATGTGAGTGAAAAAGGAATTTTTGGTTATGAAGCGCTGGTCCGTGGGGTAAACAACGAACCTGCTTATACCGTTTTGGACCAATTGAATGACAGCAATCGTTATTCGTTCGACCAGACGATTCGTGTCAAAGCCATTCAGTTAGCAAAACAACTTGATCTGCAAGGTATGCTCAGCATCAACTTTTTCCCAAACGCGGTTTACCGTCCTGAAACCTGTATCAGAGCGACGCTTGAAGCAGCCGCAACAATGAATTTTCCGACCGAAAATTTAATGTTTGAAGTAACAGAAGTGGAAAAAGTAACCGACAATAACCATCTGAAAAACATCTTTGAAGAATATAAGCGGCATAATTTCACCACCGCCATTGATGATTTTGGTTCCGGTTACGCAGGTTTAAATCTGCTTGCTGATTGGCAGCCAGATATTATCAAGCTTGATATGGCCCTTATCCGCAATATCAATACTGATAAAGTCAGACAATCCATTGTTCGTTCAATCATCATGACCTGCAATGATTTAGAGATAAGAGTGATTGCTGAAGGTGTCGAAACGATAGAGGAATTTCAATTCATTCGGGATCAAGGCGTCGCGTTATTTCAGGGTTATTATTTTGCTAAACCGGCTTTTGAAGCATTGCCGGAAGTGGATGCTTCACTTTATAACCTATAAAAAGAAAAAACCCTCCCACCAACAACTTGGTGAGAGGGTTTAAACATTTATTTAACTTCAAAATTGCCTTTCATAATTCCGCTATGACCAGGGAATGAACAGAAAAAAGTCAACTTTTCACCCGCAAGACCTGCAGTAGAAAATTCAACTTCAGCCGTTTCACCGCCACCAATCACTTTCGTGGCAGCAATAACACGAGCATCGCCTTGTGGCAGGTAATCGTTATCCAGACCTGCAGCTGCACCTTCTCTCACAATGGCCTGCATATCATCTTTTTTGGTTAATACCCAGTTGTGTCCCATCATATCTTTCGCCATAGAACCAGTATGTTTCAATACAACTTTCACTGTTTCACAGCTGGCTGGAGCCGTCATTTTCTTTGCACTGAAACTCATTTGATCAGTGCCTTCAATGGTTAATTCACATTCATCGGCAAACGCGGCAAATGGAACCAAAGCAAACACTGCGGCAGCAGCTAACAAACGATTTTTCTTCATCTTGATCTCCTAATAATCCCGGCAACATTGCCTTCTTCACAAGATAAACGCATTAATATAATTCGCTCTTCATAAGGCGTTCATGCATGATTCATCATTAATAATTTTCCATTTCATCCGATTTCAAATTGCCAAATAATTTCAAAACAATAAACCTGTCATTCAGAACAGTTAACTGCTTTTAAATGTCCAGTTCGGATGGATCTTTCAAATTTAATAATAATCATTCTCAATTATAGTGAGAAGATTTTGACGGTCACAATAGTGCAACATTGATTGAGGAATTGTTCCTGTAGTTATTCAAGATTTACAGGTAACAAAGTCAATTCAGTCTATGGCCATCTGCTTAAAAATATCGTTACAAATAATCGTATCAGTCTGCTTTAACCTGGATGTCAAAGAAACTCTCTAATGCATTCGGTGACATTATGATCGACATAAATGCCAGCATGATTCCCGTGCCTTGTGGGTTTTTTGAATTAATATCCAATTCGACCTGAGGTGAATCACTGTCGATAAAACGAGTGCTGGCTTCGGTTAACTGACTTTTCAGGTTTGCTGAAACCGCTGGCATTGCTGAGAACTGTTGCAACATCTGCTGTTTTAGTTGCTCCTTGAAAACCGCTGGTGTCACCCCCTCTTTCTTAGCCCCCTCTTCCATGAGAGCCTGCCATGCCCCACGATCTTCAAAGTCAATCGAGGCTTTAATCAAACCTGTCTGCATCCACTCGGTTGAAGCGGTAGTCATATCTTCATTATTTCTAATGCGTTGCATCTGATTTTCCAGATCAGGAACCTGACTGAAATTGGTGTGCAGATTCATTGAAAACAATTGTGCCGCTGCTTTTTTGGTCAGCTCAGGATTGTAAAACTGATTCTGTAAACTGAGGCTTAATTGACGCTCAGCAGGCTTGTATCGATAAGCCAATTGTTGATCGTGACCAATCTTGTCATTGTTGATTCCCAGGCTTTTTAAGGTATCAGCCAATGACTGTTCCTGCTCAGCCGTACCATCGCCGCCTGTGACGGTAAATAAAGCATTCTGAGTCGAGATATTCATTGCATAAATAAAATCCTGACGCTCATTCAGTTCGATATCACTCAGTGTTAATAAACCGATTTGATGTTGACGGCCAGAATCATCGGTCACCAATACATCTTTCACCGAAATGTTTTTGTTATAGGGATTGGCAATCACCTCACCGACTGCAACTTGGCCACCATTTTCATTGATTTTGCTTACCAATTCTTCGACTAATTCCTGCGCTGCCTGATTAGCCTGATTATTCGCAACAGCATGGGCTCCGGCGAGTCCAATTAGCAGAATTGCGATTGGGATATAGATGATTTTCTTTACTTTAAACACTGTTGTCTCCAACAAAAAATGAATTAAAAACCGAATCGCAGTATGCCTGTATGACCATTAACAAACCAGTTTAGTTTGGTTTTTATCAGCTGCATTAGTAGCCAAGATCGGTAAATTCTCTAATAAAATTCCGTTGTTATCATAAGACGTTCAGGCATAAAAAAACCGGCCAAGGGCCGGTTTTTATTTGAACATTTCTGCTGGTGATGTCCGAGCGTTAAGATAAAAAGTCGGCTGTAACTTCAGTATCGATTCAAGCACTGCAAATCGGGCAAGTGCATTTCATCGGATGCCACAACCATCCCATTATTTCAGTATCTGTAAGGTTAAAAGAAGTCATGATGTTATCGATTACAGATGTACATAGTCACTTCAAAGCCAAAACGCATATCGTTATATTCTGGTTTAGTCCACATGGCGAACTCCTTGTTTAACTTGGTTGAATTAAGTCCTGCGATTCAGATATTACTCATTCAACAAGCATGGCAATACGGTGTTTTACCTGAACTACCTGAGAAAATTGCTTATGCGTTAAGAAGATAGCTTTTTTGCAACCGGCTGCTCTTTATAGACGCCGAACAAGTTAAACCCAATTTATCGGAATTCTCTGTACGAGCCATAGTCTCAACTACAACGTCGCTAAAGGTAATTACTATGAACAATAAACCCAACGATGAAAATGTTGATCCATTTAAAGAACGTCGTGATTTGATTCTGACTCACAAAGAAGCACAAGCAGCCAGCCCTGACGATATAGCCGCTTGTGGCGAAGAAGATATTGGTGCCGGGCTTGAGTTTTTAGTGACTAAAGATGAGCACCAGAAGTAATTACCGCCTAGATAAATCCCTCCCCTTTTTCCCAACTTTCTTTTTGCATGTCTAACTAATGCACAACTCAGAATCCACAAAAACAAAACCATTGATTCTGCCTTAGCTATACAGCTCACTTGCTAGGTTTGATCTGAACCAATAGAATGCTATTGATTCTCATTAACAATAAACCTTCAGGAGCCATTCGTGAACAGTGCCCAATCTGTCTGTTACTTTCATGTGCAGGTGCTGTATAGCGAACACCATAATTGGCTGAAAGCATGGCTATACCAAAGATTAGGTAACAGTGCTGAGGCCGCAGATCTGACTCAAGACACTTTCCTGCGCCTGCTGGGTTTGCCTGCATCGCGTCACTTTATAAGTGCTGATCAAGCACGAAGTTATCTGCGTGCTACCGCAAAAAATCTCTGTATTGACCTCTGGCGTCGAAAAGAAATTGAAAAAGCCTGGCACGACACCCTTTCCAGTTATCCCGAAGAAACTGCACCCTCAGCAGAACGCCAGGCGGCAGTTTTGGAGGCATTGGAAGAAATCAATCTGATGCTGAGTGAGTTACCAGCCAAAGCCGCCAAAGCATTTCTATTAGCCGTTGTTTGCCAGATGACCGATGCTGAAACAGCAATTCAATTGGGTGTCTCAGATCGTATGGTGCGTAAATATGTGGCAAAGGCCATGCTGGCCTGCTTGAAATTACAGGCATCCCAGACCACCCGCGAACTTATCTCCGAACCACTGTAACAATGGCAGAACCTTCACATCAGACGCTGGAAGAGGCTGCCGAATGGTTTGCACTGCTTCGTGATGGCCAAGCCAGTAATGAATATAAGTTAGCCTGGCATCAATGGCTTGATGCCAAACCCGAAAATAAAAAGGCCTGGCTTTACGTCGAAAAAATCAGCCACAGTTTTGAGACTTTGCAACAAACGCCAGATCCGCAAAGCACAGCAGATAATCTATTTACTGCTAATCAGCGATTACGCCAACGACGTCGACTTCTCAGCGGCATGGTGAGTATTGCCGCGATAGGTTTTGTAGGTCATTTCAGCTGGAATAAAAAATGGTTTCCTGACAGCGTGATGGCTCTGGCCGCTGACTATCACACCAGTGTCGGCCAACAGAGAAACATCACCTTGGCAGATGGCAGCCAAATCTGGTTGAACACGGCTACCGCCATCAATGTTGATTTCACTGCTCAGCAAAGACGCATTCAGTTACTCCATGGCGAAATCTATATTGAAACAGCAAAAGCTCCCGACCGATCCTTTGTAGTGGATACATCACAAGGTCGGTTAACAGCACTCGGCACACAATTTAATGTGATGAACCACCAGAAAGATATCGAACTCGCCGTCTATGAAGGCAGGGTAGCTGTTCAAACCAATAATGCTCAGCATGCTGAACTCCAGCAGGGTGAAACAGCCCGTTTCCGTGCAAATCAGATACAGCCAAAACAACCGTCTATCACAGCCCGGCAAGCCTGGCGACAAGGATTATTGGTGGCAGAAGATATGACGCTACAAGAGCTGATAGCCGAACTCAATCGTTATCAACATGGCTATATCAACATCACTGACGAGATTGCCCAGCTGAAAGTCTATGGCAGTTTCCCGCTCAGTGACACGAATCGAGCGCTGGTCATGCTGACCAGGGTTTTACCCATTCAGGTTCGTCAGGTTTTTCCGGGGTGGATCAAGGTGGAGCCAACTCGTAGTTAAATTATCAATTTAATCAATGCGTTGTAATTCTTTCGTTTTTTTATGCAAATAATGGTTCCGGGTTTCCCCCCCTCACCCGTTTATCTCTGTGTAACCACTAAAATTGATGAGGTAATACGATGGTGAAACAACACCGCCACAAGCAGCCGGCGAAAAACCGGTTCAAGCCCCTGGCGCTTTCAATACATATTGTTGCTGTTTCCAGCATGGGTACACTGGCATGGCTTCCTGCTGCACACGCAGAAACCAACCAGTCTGTAGCTCAGGCCACGCAACAATTTAATATCCCTGCCGGCTCGCTAAGTCAGGTATTGGCTCGCTTATCGGCACAAGCCGGTATCTATCTGGTTGGTGCATCAGAATTAGCCAGCGGCAAGAGCAGTGAGGGTTTGCAAGGCACTTATACTGTTGAAAATGCACTTAGCCAGATTCTCACTGGCAGCGGTCTGGTGGCTGTAGCTCAGGGTGACAATAGTTATGCTTTGCAGCAAATCAATGAACAAGGACAAAGCGTTACTTTATCGACGATGAAGGTTCAGGGTCTGGGGATGGATGGCTCTGCCGCCAATGCGTATCGTGTTGGCGATGTGTTTGCTGGTGCTCTGGGAAATATGTCAAAGCAGAATACACCGTTTACCATTGAAACCTACTCTGAAGATTACATTGCCAATTTACAGGCACGCTCACTGGGTGAGTTAACCAAATTTGATGCGGCAATCAGCCTCTCCGGCAATAATCTGATCACAGAAAATAATGCTTTTTCCATTCGCGGCATCAGTACGGATTTTGATACCGGGCAGAAACTCGACGGAATGAATTTCCGCAGCCGTGCCAAAGACTTGCCTCTGGAACATCTTGAACGGGTTGAGATCCTCAAAGGCGCAGGTGGCTTTCTTTATGGTTTCGCAGCTCCCGGCGGTATTATCAACTACGTCCTTAAACGGCCTACCGACGAATTCAAAGCCAGTGTTTCTACGCAGTTAATGGACAGCGGACTGTTAATGGCACACGGTGATGTCGGCGGCCGTGTGGGACCCGATGACATTTTTGGTTACCGCGTTAATGTGGTCAGCGAGGCGGGTGACACCTATGTTGATGACAGTGAAGCCTACCGTAAATCGGCTTCTGTCGCCGTCGATTTACGAATCACGCCGGATCTGACCTGGCAGGCAGATGCATTGGTTTCTGAGCGTAAAAGCTATGGCGGTTATTTTTCGATTAGCCCTAACTCGGATGGATCATTCACTGATCGCACAGTCAGCAAGATTGTCAGCCCGATTGATGGTGATAAGCGACTGGCACCGGACTGGACCCGTTATGAATCAGAGCACATCACTACGGGCACTGATTTGATCTGGCAGGTTAACGATAACTGGAACAATACACTCTCGTATCGTTATTCCACCAGCTATCGTAATCCGCTGATGCCCATTTTGTATGTCGATGGCGATGGCAACTATTCCGCTACCCTCTACAATTACAACAATCTGTTCAAAAGCTATCAGACACAGAATGTGCTGAGTGGCATCATCGAAACCGGTCCCGTCACTCATAACGTAGCGCTAGGCCTGTCGCATAGCCGCACCATTTCATCTAATAGTTCCGGTATCGGCACAATGGTAATTCCACTTGGCTCAGGTAATTTGTCGTCTCCCGTCGAATTCGACCGCCCAGTCAGCCATCTTGATAAAAGTGATGCCAGCTTTAATGAGTATTCCAGAATCACTCGCAAAGAAGCGTTTATCTCCGATACGCTGAATGTGGGCGATAGCTGGGATTTTATTCTCGGCGCACGTTACGGCAGTCTTGAGGATAAATATGGTGATTACAAAGAAAGTGAAATCACCCCATCCATCGCGGCTATTTATCGGCCACTTGAATGGATTTCGCTTTACGCCAGTTATGTAGAAGCCTTTGAACAAGGTGCCACAGCGCCGAATACCGCAGCCAATGCCGGTGAGGTATTTAAACCGTTGATCAGCAAACAATATGAAACCGGTATCAAGCTTAATTATGCCAACTGGTCGGCCAATATGGCGGTATTTCAGCTGCAAAAAGGCCTTACCTATACTGACAGTAATGATGTATTCAGCCAGGATGGTGAAGCTCGTTACGAAGGCATAGAGCTCTCAACCCAAGGCAAAATCAATGAACAATGGCTGGTTGGTGCCAGTGCAATGTGGCTGGATGCCACCAACAAAAAAACCACCAACCCGAGTCTGGAAGGCAAACCGATACAAGGTGTCGCTGACAAACAGTTCCGCCTGTACAGTGAGTATCAAGTGCCAAATACCCAGTTAACCCTCACTGGCGGCGCGCAATACACCAGCAGCATTCCATTGGATACTGCCAACCAATGGCATGTTGGATCGGTGACATTGTTTGATTTAGGCGCACGCTATGAAATTGACTTCAACAAACAGCTACTAACGCTGCGGCTGAATGTTGAAAACCTTGCGGATAAGGCTTATTGGCTGACCTCTGCAGGCAGTTCAAGCATTGCCCAAGGTGCTCCACGCACCATCAAACTGGGAGCCCAGCTGGACTTCTGATAGCTAAACACCCCCCGGCAGCCATCACTGCCGGGGTTTTCTACATAGAAGAAAAAGGGATAGATTTATTTAATTGACTAGCTTTAGTCCAAAAATAAATCTGTCCCTTTTTTTGTGATTTTTTGCTTTTTTAAACACGACCAACAAGCTGTTTGGTAACCTATTGGATAAGTGGTTGTTGAAAGTTAATTGTTGAGTTTTTCTCTGGATTGTCGTCGGCTGAAGATAATCCATCTAAATCAAGTTTGCTGTACCCTCCCTTGAATTTGTATTGAAAATAATAAGCACTAGAATGGTGCTTTGTTGTTCACCCGCAGCAAGATTTTTCGTTCCAGGAATCCGCATGTTTTTTAAAAGAGCCTTATTACCCATTTCATCGTTGTTCTTCTCGATTTCGCTACTGGCAACGGGTTATGGCTTATTGATGACATTCATCGGTGTATTTCTGAAACAGGAAGGTCTCAGTGAGGGCATCATCGGTTTAATCAATTCCGCGTTTTTCCTGGGCGCGATGTTAGCCGCAATTTTCAGCCAAAAACTGATTGTGACGGTAGGACATGCACGCAGTTTTTCGGCTTTTTCTGCAATTATGGTCATGGCATTTTTGGGACACGCCTTATGGTTTGATCCCTGGTTTTGGGCCGTATTGCGTTTGGTGTCAGGTTTTGCCTTTTATGCCATGTTGATTGTGTTAGAAAGCTGGCTTAATGAAAAAAGCTCAACTAAAGACCGCGGCAAAATTCTTGCGATATATACCATCGTCTTCTTCCTGGCGTTAGCACTTGGACAATTGCTATTAATTCTGGAGCTGTCAGCCACTACGATTTTCATTCTGGGTTCAATTCTGGTGCTGTGGTCACTGATTTTTGTCGCCATCACCCGTGTCTCACAACCGGTTTTAAAACCATTTGAACGTTACAGCATGCCAAAACTGTTATCGATCGCCCCATTGGCATTGGTTGGGAGTTTTATTGGAGGGGTGTTTATTGGCGCGTTTTACACCATGCTGCCGCTATACGTTTTAAATGTATTTGATCAGCCAAAGGTAGTCTCATTGTTTATGGCAATTACCATTCTGGGTGGGCTGATGGCGCAATTACCGGTTGGCATGCTATCTGATCGATTAGGACGGCGGAAAATGCTGGCTTGGTCTGGATTTTTCGGTGCAGGTGTTTTTCTGCTGATGCTGATTTTGCCTTTGATTTGGCGTGATAGCGTGGCGTTGCTTTATACGGTTGGCTTTTTATTGGGCATCAGCTTGTTCAGTATTTATCCGTTGAGTGTTGCGCGTGCCAATGATGTGTTTGATGAAAACACCGACTTGGTCGAGATTAGCCGAACCTTATTGTTTTCTTATGGCTTCGGTTCATTTATTGCACCGTTGTTTTTAGGTTTTGTACTGGGATTTTCAGCAATCGCATTTTTTATTGTGCTGGCATTGTTTGCCTTGGCTTTAGGTTATTACTCATTGCAGAGCGAGCGTATCCCAGAAGACCATATGAATGTCTATGTTGCCGTTCCGGCGGCATCCGGCAGCGTGCTCGCTGAAATGGATCCACGCATGGACGAACAATGGGTAGAAGATCACCGCCCTCATCCGGAGCCAACAACTTAATAGATTAGGCATCGCATATGAAATCAGTCAGCTTAAAACAATTCAGAAATAACTTTGAGGCTTTCGTAGACAAAGTTCTTACGGGACCAAAACCACTAAAAGTTAAATCGCAATCTGGCAAAGAAATTATATTGATCAGTTTCACGGAATGGAAACGTGAGCAAGAAACGCTTTACGTTCTGCAGAACAATAACCTGATGCGGCAAATTGCTGAGTCAAAGATCACTCACGGACAATGACTTAAACGATAACTAGGGTAACGCTCTGTTGATACTTGGTTTCATTGCCGAAGAATCTTCTCCATCGACTTACCTTTAGCAAGCTCATCAATCAGCTTGTCCAGATAACGAATTTTCTGCATCAATGGATCGTCGACCTCTTCAACCCGAACCCCACACACGACGCCTTTGATTAGTGAACTATTGGGATGAATGGCTGGAGCTTGAGCAAAGAAGGTTTCAAAATCATTTTCCAATTCGATTTGCTGCTTTAATCCTGCTTGGTCATAACCGGTCAGCCAGAAAATGATTTGATCTACTTCCTCTTTCGTTCGATTTTTTCGTTCAGCCTTTTGAATATACAGCGGATAAACTTTTGCAAATGGCATTGTGAAGATAGGATGCTTCGACATAGTCATCCTCCTTTATTAGCATGAGTAATCACTTTATTAATTATTTAATCGATATGAGTACATATTCAAATAATAATCTTTTTTTACACTGACTCTATTGATCCGAATTTTCTTTTCGCCTAACGCTAGCAGCAGGGGCGCATCCCTTGCCTGTATTTGTTAGACTCAGTCATTCGTGACCTTCCTGACGAATTAACGAATAAGATGCTTATCGTTAACATCAGCATATAATCGTTTTATTGTCTCATCATCAGGCTCCGAAAATTTCATAAATTTCTTGCCGTAAACGCCATATTCACAACCTTTTTGCTCATTCTCAAGGTCTCGTAGTATTAAACGCACTTTCTCCGATGCCTCAACATATCTGACTGCAATATTAGGCAGGTCACGGGTCTTTATGTCAGATATGATGTACCTGTGTATCACGCGATTTCTTAACTTATAAAGCGAATTTAGCTCTTTGTGGTCATCATCTTTAATGACGTTATATTTAAGAGCATCATCGTATATTTTTCGCTCCATCAAGCCTCGATCATCCTCTGTCTGAAAAAGGTATTTTAGTGGGACCTCGTCCGTCTGATTCTTAAGTTGGATGGCGATGACTATGCTTAACCTGAGAAAAGCATCGATCTGATTGGCAGAAACGGCAATTACTTCGATAAAGGAATCAGATTCTATCGCATTATCCAAAAGATCATATGACGCAGCCAAAGCCGCTTGGAATCGATCAAACTTTTCCATATCAGAAGCGAGCTTTCGGTCCCTCGGAGGGACAATCACCAAGGATTCTAAAATATTATCAACTAAGCGCAGTCCTTCATTTATTCGTTCATCGTTATCAAGATTCGCATCATAAATATATTTACCAATCAAAGCCTGATCTGCTAGCGCCCCAAAAAACATGTGAATACAGAATTCTGAATCATCCATCTTAGAAGGTCGCCATGTAAGCCTTGGCACGCCATTCGGATACTTGTCTGCAAGTTTAGGCGCTAGTTCCTCAAGTGGATAACAGCTGATCTGAAAACATCCGTTAGCGTTTTCATAGGGCTGAAAGCTGTATGGGGACTTTTCCTCTTCACCTTCCACAACAGGATTAAGGTATTGCCACCCTGTCGGAATTTGAATCAGGAATATCCCATTCGGCTCTGTCCAATGCTTCATTCAGCTTTCCTACGAAAACATCTAACCCACCTTGTTAGCACTGGACAATGGCCGCTGGCCTGTTGTATCTGGCAGCTTCATCTAGAGCCTCTAGTAGAGTTTCTATGAGATCACGACCTGTAGACGTTACAAAATAGTTGGCCAATGACGTGATATCCGGTGAAATGTCAGAACTCCACGGAGGTTGCTTTGACGGATCTTCGATATCCCAAACTACATGCTCCGGGGAGAATGCGGCCAACTCATCTTTAACCTGCTTTAACTCGGCTAGAGCTTTTGCAGCGAGCGCCGCTTCGAGTCCACCTTGATATAGGTTATTG
Organism: Methylophaga sp.; assembly: GCF_030651745.1. The sequence continues at coordinate 4,756 of NZ_JAUSCC010000061.1, read as the reverse complement.
AGGAGAACAGGGAAACGGCTTCCCCACTCCTTTTCGAGGTTGGAGTTCACAGTGCTGAAAAAGGCATGGAAAAAGTCCGGGGTGCCAATTTCATCTGTGATACTCCCAACCTTAATGCCCACAGCCATACTTGCTCCTTTGTAGTGCTAACAGTCTGTTAATAAGGTCTGCGATCTCATAATAATTATCAACATGAATGGATCATAATTATGCCGATCCAAATTAACGCCCAATAACGCATTGAAATATCTATTTTTTTCAGAAAAATTTAGGGTCAGTGCAAAAACTCAAAATTTGTTAGTTTTTTTACACTGACCCTAAATATCCTTTCCTTGTCTCCAAATCACACTGTTTTATTGTCAAAACTCAAGCTTCAGAACCCACATATCCTTGTACGCAGAGTTTTTATAGTAGGGCTTGAACTTTTATTATGCTTTTAATTGAATCAGTGATTGCAGCTTCCTTTGTGAGAATTCACCGGCCTCCCAGCATAATGAGTCATGCATTTAATAGCCGCAGAAGCGCTGTTGCTTGCTCTTATCACTTTACATCTTCCATCTTCTGAGTTGTGACAACAGTAATTTTTGCGTCCCTTTCGTTCTGCTTCCATTTTGTCATCGATGTCCTCTTCTTCAATATAATTTGTTAGTTCCTTAAACGTTTCTTCGCTCATTACGAGATTTCCTTCAGAATCAACATGAATCTCGCCAACAGGTATTTTCGACATAAAATGTTCTCCTCTTATAAGCTTGAATCTTGCTTTTTGATGATTTGAATTAATCGTGAATGATTAACGATTAATTTTCTGCCCGAACAGGCTTTGAATTTAGTTGGTGCAAGCTGAATATCCATAGCAACGACCAAAATGTGAGATACGTCACAATTTAAACCGTTTTTTTAAATAACACAACCCTATGATTTTACTCAGATAGTTAGTTATTTTCAAATGAGATTTTGTATTTCAGATGGCTCAAATATAGGTCAGATAACGATTCATAATTTATTCTCTGTGCCCTCTGTGTCTCTGTGGTTAATTTTTCAAAGCCAATGATTTATCAAATCACGAACAAAAAAATGGCCCAGTTTTAATTAAAAACTGAATTATTTAGGGTCAGTGATTTTTCCGCGAGAGTGTCAAAAGGGTCTTGGTCTTGATTCAATTGACTCGTCCCTTTTGATCTCCGAACCTTATGTTCCCCATTACCAGTTTGCTCCAATTTACTATCTAAGTGAAATGCATCGCAATGAAGCAGCACTTGCCTTCCTGTGCAAGTGATTACTAGAGCTTTTACATACCTTCTGGACGATTTACTCGATAAATCAAGCTTTTGTCGGTATGGTTTTCTACAAGAGCAACCCTAGTAATGGAATTTTTTGGTTCAGGCTGCCCATCAACCAAATCTATTTTCCTCCCAGATAGCAAAAGCCCTCTAATTTTCACCATTGAAGATGTATTAGGTATTCGTACTTCGAAGTTATTATCCCAATAGACTTTTACGTCAGTAACTTTTTCTATTTCATCAACAACTAACCACTGCATTATTTCTGCAGTTATGCGCCAAGTAGAAGGATGACTTCTACCTTGCCAACCGCACCTTGCTCTAGTGTTGTCCAAGTCTATGACTGAATGATTGTGCTCATCATAACCACACGTGCCGCTTATACAGTGACAGCTAGAAATATTGGTTATCTTTTGATCACCCGGAATCTGAGGAGTGCGAATACCACCCGACACAGTGACACTGACTTCGTAAGGATTACCTCTGTGCCCTCCACAACTTCTAGAACAGTGATTATTCCCGCCGGTTGCCGAGTTGGATTTAGATCCGATTGATTTCCACCCGTAAACTTTTTCTCTAGCAGTAACTTGTAGAGTACCAGCGTAGCTAGGATAAAGGGTAAGGTTTAAGGGAACAGTATAAGATTTTTCATCCCAAGACTTAAAAACCCACCACCCTTTTTTGAACTTCTGTTTAATAAAAACTTTTGCATCTACAAAAGCAATTTCTTCCTTCAAGAAATAGCTTTCTAGGCTCGCATTTGGAATTCTCAAAATTGCATGATGTAGGCCTGCTGGATTGACTTTAACCCCTTCCAACTTTTTATCATTGAGAATAATTTCTATATCAGTAGAGTGTTCTTCAGACGGAGTCCCGACATAAGAAGCCAGTATCTCCATCTGGTAGTCAGTTTTGTTAATTAGCTGAGTTAATCCTTGAATTCTTTGCACCAATAGCTTTTCATTAACCAGAGGAATTTCACCGAGAATTGAACGAATATCTAAGCTCGTAGTGTCTCTAATATCGTATATTTTTGTACCAAAACTTTTTGCTGAAAGTGTCGCGTTATATAGTGATACTAGTACTTTACTTGTTAACTTATCAACATCTTCAATCGTGCTGTCCATTTCTGATGAAGCAAGGCGTAGTACGTTGTCTGCCATCATATTCAATTCATCGCCAGCCCTAGTCATTAAAACATCTCCGCTATTTCGGCCGTCAGCAATAAGAGTTGTTGCTTCCTGCCTTGCATCATGAATTAGATCTTTAATTTTAACTCCAGCAATTATGGGAGCTGCAACTTCTGCAGATTTCCCTACTGAACTAAGGATCTGTGCTTCGACATAAATTGGCAATGAAAATGACAATAGAAAAAATACTCTTGAAAAATTTCTCTTCAGGAATATCAATTTATAGCCCTTTCATAGATTGATGATTTGAAGTAATCGGGAGTGATTTAGAATTAATTTTCTGCCCGGAAAGGCTTTGAATGTAGTTGGTGCAAGCTGGATATCCATATCGACCACCAAAATGTGAGATACGTCACAATTTAAACCGTTTTTTTAAATAACACAACCCCCTGATTTTCATCGGATAGTTAATGAAATACGGATGAGATTGAGTTCATCAGATGAGGCAAATACTGGTCAGATAAAAATTTAAAATTCTTCTCTGTGCCCTCTGTGTGTCTGTGGTTACTTTTTCAAAGCCGATGAGTTATCAAATCACAGGCAAAAAATAGCCCAGTTTTAGTTAAAAACCGAGCCATTGTTTATCGGGCCAAATATGATTAATGGCCCTATTTCAAATATCCACTTCCTCAAACAGTTCAGGCACTTCGGCATCCCAGCCGAATTTTTCAGTGATGTGTTTACGCATAGTATCGCTGGCGACGATTTCGCCGTGGGTGACGTAAACTTTATCGGGTTTGAGGTTGCCCTGCTCCAACCAGGTCAGAATTTCATTGTAGTCACCGTGGGCAGACATGGAATCCAGATTGTAAATTTCGGCTTTTACCGGCCAGTACGCACCGTGGATTTTGACCTTTTGGGCACCATTTACTAAAGCATCACCGCGGGTGCCAGAGGCTTGGAAGCCAGCAAATACAATGCTGTTTCGCGGGTTGGGTAACAAGGTTTTAAGATGATGCAAAACCCGACCGCCAGAAGCCATACCACTAGCCGAGACAATTACACACGGATAACGCATAGCATCCAACTCAATGGATTCATCTACTGTGTGGATATAAGTAGTATTGTCATCAATCATCTGGCACTGACTTTTGTCCAGCTTATGTTCTTTGTGGTGCTTGATAAAAGTCTCGGTGGCCTTGATAGCCATCGGGCTGTTCAGGTAGACCGGCATATCAGGAATCCGGCCTTCCTCTATCAGTTTGTGTACAACATAAAGCAGCATTTGGGCACGGCCAACGGCGAAGGCAGGCATAAGGGTAATACCACCACGACCAGCGGTTTTTGTAATGATCTCTGCAAGTTCAGCTTCAGGGTCAGATTCACCATGAGTACGGTCGCCGTAGGTAGATTCGCACACCAGTACATCAGCATGCTGAAGAGGTTCTGGCGGACGCATGATGATGTCATTTTGTCGCCCCACATCGCCAGTGAATACCACAGTGCGATCTGAACTTTTATGATGAACATGCACACACGACGAGCCCAGAATATGTCCTGCCGGAGTAAAGCTGACTTCAAAGCCTTTTACCGGCTCGAATGTCTCGTGGTAATGCAGGGATTCAAAATGTGTTAACGCTTGTCTGGCATCTTTTTCCGTAAACAGTGGCTCTGGCATTTCGTGTTTTGAAAACTTCTTGCGAAAAGCATATCTCGCATCCTCTTCCTGCAGATAACCCGCATCCGGTAACAACACATTACACAGCTCGTGTGTCGCCTTGGTGCAATAGATTTTGCCTTTGAAGCCGTTTTTCACCAACGCTGGAAGATAACCGGAATGGTCGATGTGAGCATGGGTCAGCACCACCGCATTGATAGTTGCAGGATCCACCGGAAACGTCGCCCAGTTACGCCGTCGCAGCGTTTTCACCCCCTGATACAAACCACAGTCAACCAGCAAACGATGGGTATCATCTGAAAGCAGATAACGTGAACCGGTCACAGTACTTGTGCCACCGAGAAAGCGAAGTTTCATAACCATATAAATCCATGCCTTGTAATTATTGTTTTCAGCTTAACGAAAAAGTCGATATATCTCTATCCGGAAACATCATTTGGAAATGCTTATGCTGTTCTCGCCATGTACTCTGAAGGTGCAAGTATGCACCGTTCTTCAAGATTACCTTGTAATGTAAAAAGCCGTGGTGGGTTTCCCACAATTTAACGGACACTTTTCATAAGCATGTTTTAACATGAAAGGAAAAGTAGAAGATGAATCAAATGGGAACACGCAGAAAATACACCGATGAATTTAAAGCAGAGGCCATCAGGCTTGCGAGTCAACAG
>NZ_JAUSCC010000060.1 GCF_030651745.1 Methylophaga sp. | reverse complement strand
CAAATGCTTTAGGAAACCAAATTTACGGGGTTGAAAAACAAGCCCGCTCCGACGGGAAGTTTGCCATCCCCATGCGGTTTCCCACTTGAACCAACAGGTTCAAGAACCCCGTTCGTAACGCCACTGTGGGGCCTTTCTTTTTAGCTTTTCGTCTCTTAGCGTAAAGCATTCTGATTTAACTTCATCAATAACCTATTGAGCGTTTCACGTTCATCGGTGCTTAATGCATTGCTAAGGTGTTTTTCATGCTTTGCCAACACTATTTTCAAGGCTTCATTAATCAGACTTTTGCCTTTTGTCGTTAATTTAACCAGACGGCTTCGCTGATCATCAGCGCATTGTCGACGACTGATTAAGCCTTTTTTCTCAAGACTGTTGAGCACTTTGGTTAAACCACCAGAGCTGACCAGATTAGCCTGGCAGATGTTTGAAGGCGTTTGTTCATAGGGTTCACCCTGCAGACGTAATGACGCCAGCGCATCGAATTCACCCAGACTCAGATCAAATTGCTCCATCACTGATTTCGCATTGGAGAAGAATAATTCGCGAGCGCGAAACAGACGCTTAACAGTTTCTGCTGCGGCGAGATCTCCCTCCCAGCATGAACGCATCTGCTCTAGAATGTCTTCAATATTTTTCATTCGCTCTGCCAAGTTATAAACCCCCTTAAAAGTGTCAGAATTATGACAAAAAAATTAACTTGCACGCCAAAGAATCTTGCATTAATCTTTCCAGAAACCTTTCTAGAAAGAATCTTAAGCTATTCCACACGCTTTCACCAGCGAATAACAAAGGATCTGTCATGCCAGATTATTCTCTCTCCGTTAAACCAGCATTGTTGCGGGTTTTCACAGCAACCGCTTTATTCTCGTTAAGTCTGCTAAGTCATGGTGTACATGCAGAACAAAACCTTCCCAGAGTTCAGGTTGTGCAACCAGAAGTCCGCGAACTGACGGAATGGAAAGAATTTACCGGTCGTTTTGAAGCTGTTGAGATGGTGGAGTTACGAGCCCGGGTGACAGGTTATCTGGATAAAGTGCATTTCCAGGATGGACAGATGGTTGAGAAGGGGGATTTGTTATTTGAAATCGATCCACGACCCTATGAAGCCGCAGTAGCAAGAGCTGAAGCAGAACTGGCCAGAATGGATAGTCAGTTAAAACTGGCCGATTTGGATACCAAACGCGGAGAGCGATTATTAACCCAAAGTGCGATTTCCCAGGAAGAAGTAGATACGCGCCGGGCCCGTTTCCAGGAAGCCAATGCTAATGTGGCATCTGCTGCGGCAGCGGTAAAAACCGCCAAATTAGATCTGCAATACGCCAAAATTACTGCACCGGTCAGTGGACGTATTTCCAATCGACGGGTTGACGTTGGTAATCTGGTTGGTAGTGGCGATGGCGGTCAGGCGTTAACCACCATTGTTTCATTGGATCCGCTGCACTTTGTGTTTGATGTGTCTGAAACAGAATATCTGCAGTTGATCCGTCTTCCTCAAGGACAGGATCAACTTGCCAATGGCAGAGCAATGCCGACTGAACTCAAATTAATCGATGAAAAAGACTGGACGCGTACCGGTCGCATCGACTTTGTGGACAACCGCTTGGATGAAAATACCGGTACCTTGAGAATGCGTGTTGTGGTGGATAATGCCGATGGGGTTTTACGTCCAGGACTTTTTGCTCGCTTACGTTTGCCAACCAGTCAAAATGCCAAAGCCATGCTGGTTCCGGATAAAGCGATTGTGACTGATCAGGCTGCCAAGATCGTAATGACAGTGGATGCTGAAGGTAAAGTCATTCCAAAAGTTGTTGAACTGGGCACATTACAGGGAAATATGCGGGTTATCCGACACGGTCTGGAAACATCAGATCGAATCATTGTGGAAGGTTTACTGAGAGCCCGTCCAGGTACTGAAGTTAATGCTGTTCCTTATCAGGCTAATAATGATGGACAAGACTTATGAAGTTCACTCATTTTTTTGTCGAAAGACCGATTTTTGCGACCGTTATTTCGGTCCTGATAGTCCTCGTTGGGACGATTGCTTATAGCAATTTACCTGTCGCTCAATATCCGGAAATTGCGCCGCCAAGTATTGCGGTTACCGCAACTTATCCTGGTGCCACAGCTGAGACAGCCGCCAATACGGTAGCAACCGTGCTGGAGCAGCAGATTAACGGTGTAGAGAATATGCTCTACATGAAATCTGAAAATACAGCAGATGGCCGTACATCACTTAATGTGACCTTTAAGCCTGGCACTAACCTTGATATCGCACAGGTTCTGGTACAAAACCGGATTGCCATGGCAGAACCCTTGCTACCGGAGGAAGTCACCCGGCAAGGTATCGATATTCGTAAAAACTCACCGGATTTGATGATGGTTATCCATATTCTGTCATCTGATGGCAGTCGCGATAATTTATACGTATCAAATTACGCCAGAACACAAGTGGTGGATCGACTGGCGCGTATTGAAGGTGTTGGGGAGGCAAGAATTGTTGCAGAGCGTGCTTATGCCATGCGGATCTGGATAGATCCTGAGCGGGCACAGGCTTTCGGTATGACAGCCACCGAAGTGGTTGCGGCATTACGTGAAAATAATACTCAGATTGCCGCTGGCACAATTAATAGAGAACCGATCGAAACCAAAGGTGGCTTTGAGTTAAGTGTAGAGACTCAAGGACGACTGTTAGAAGAGGACGAATTCAGTAACATCATCGTCAAACGTGGTGTTGAAGGTCGGACCGTCAGATTACGTGATTTGGCAAGAGTTGAGCTGGCGGCGCAAGACTACACCAATATTGGTTATCTGGATGACAACCTGGCATTGCCGGTGGTTATTTTTCAGCGGCCAGGTTCCAACGCACTGGAAACTGCTCAGGCAGTTCGCGCCGAGATGGAAGACATTGCTCAAAGCATGCCTTATGGTGTGGAGTACCAGATCATTTATGATCCAACCGAATTTATCGCCAAGTCGATAGAGAAAATTTATCACACCATTTTGGAAGCCATCGTCCTGGTTATTCTGGTGGTGATGGTATTTTTGCAAAGCTGGCGTGCCTCCATTATTCCAATTCTAGCGATACCGGTGTCATTGATCGGCACGTTTGCGGTGATGTCGATGCTGGGGGTGTCGTTAAATAATTTGTCATTATTCGGTTTGGTACTGGCCATCGGTATCGTGGTGGATGACGCCATCGTGGTAGTCGAGAACGTAGAGCGTTATATTCGCGAAGGCTTAAGTCCACGTGAAGCAGCACATAAAACCATGGATGAAGTTGGCGGTGCTTTGGTCGCGATTGCTATCGTGCTAACAGCTGTATTTATCCCGACGGCGTTTATCACCGGTATTTCTGGAGCGTTTTATCAGCAGTTTGCCTTGACCATTGCAACCGCAACAATTATTTCGTTGATCGTTTCATTGACGTTATCACCAGCTTTATCAGCATTGTTATTAAAGCCTCATGTTGAAGGACATGTACCTGGTGGTATTTGGGGCACGATAGGTTATCCCTTCCGGGCTTTTGGCAACGGCTTTAACCGTGCGTTTGAATGGATGGGCGATCGTTATTCCGCCATGACACGCAAGCTATTACGAATGATGTCGATCATGCTGTTGATTTATGTCGGTCTGATTGTGTTGACCGGCTATGAATTTAATAAAGTACCGACAGGCTTTATTCCTGAACAGGATCAAGGCTATTTAATCAATGTATTGCAATTACCGCCTGGCGCGACTCTGGAAAGAACTGATGCCGCGGCGCGTGAAGCCTCTGCACGTTTAAGAGAGGTTCCCGGCGTTGCTCATGCCGTGTTGTTTGTTGGCCTGGATGGCCCAACCTTCACAAATGCTTCAAACTCAGCAGTTATCTTTACTCCGCTTGATTCATTTGAAGACCGGATTGCTGCCGGAATTACTATTGACGATATTGTGGCCGGTTCACAGCGAGCTTTATCCCAGGTTGATGCTGCGATGGCTTTTGCTATCAGGCCACCGCCAGTTCGTGGGATGGGTAACTCCGGTGGTTGGAAACTTTATGTTCAGGATCGTGGTGGTCTTGGATTGGAAAGACTGCAAGCCGTCACCAATGAGGTATTAGGGGCTGCCAACCAAACCGATGGATTGTCGGCAGTATTTACCTTCTTTAACTCGGGTACACCGAGGATTTACGCCGATATTGACCGCACACGTGCAGAAATGCTCAATGTGCCGGTGCGCAATGTGATTGATACTCTGGAAATCTATCTGGGCTCACGTTACGTCAACGATTTTAACTTTTTGAATCGCACTTATCGTGTTGTTGCACAGGCTGATGGTCCATATCGTGATGAGATTGAGGATATCGGTAAACTACGTACGCGTTCTGATAATGGTGCAATGGTGCCAATAGGTACCATTGCGACATTTGAAAATATCACCGGCCCTATACGCCTGCCACATTACAATTTGTACCCAGCAATTGAAGTGCAGGGAAGTACCGCGCCGGGATTTTCCAGTGGTGAATCACTTGCCATTATGGAACAGTTGATGGCCGATACTTTGCCCGAAGGAATCAGTTTTGAATGGACCGAACTGGCCTTACAAGAGAAATTGGCAGGTGATACGGCATTTCTAAGCTTTTCGTTGGCGGTCGTGTTTGTGTTTCTGTTGCTGGCAGCTTTATACGAAAGCTGGTTATTGCCATTGGCTGTGGTACTGATTGTGCCAATGTGCTTGCTGGCGGCGATTCTCGGTGTCAGTTTGCGGGGAATGGATAACAACATCCTGGTGCAGATTGGTTTTGTTGTGTTGATTGGTCTGGCATCAAAAAATGCCATCTTAATCGTTGAATTTGCCAAACAGGCTGAAGATCGAGGCTTGAATCGTCTTGATGCAGCAGTTGAAGCTGCACGGACTCGTCTGCGTCCAATCCTGATGACCTCGTTTGCCTTTATTTTGGGCGTAGTACCATTAGTACTGGCTTCAGGGGCTGGTGCAGAAATGCGTCAGGCATTAGGTACAGCAGTGTTTTTCGGAATGTTGGGCGTAACTTTCTTCGGCTTGATATTTACACCGGTGTTTTATGTGTTTTGCCGTTGGTTAGCATCGTTAAGAGACAAACGTGAATTAGCACAACCCACTGATGCAGATCCGTTAAGCAAAGATGATTCATTATTGGTTGACCGATGAAACTCCATACCTACAACTGAGTCGGATTAGATGACACCCTGGATTTTGGAGGAAATATGAAACTATTGTCGATCGCCATAATTGCGCTGGCGTCCACGACTGCCATCGCTGGCACACAAGTTGAGCTTTTTGCAGTGGATAAACAGGGAACAGGCAAGAGTCTGGGAACGGTTGAAGTTCATCAATCAGCTTTCGGACTGGTCTTTACACCGCAATTGAAAGCATTAACCCCGGGGTTACATGGTTTTCATATTCACGAAAACCCGAGCTGTGATGCGGCTGAGAAAGATGGTGAAATGGTACCTGCCTTGGCTGCTGGCGGCCATTATGATCCTTACAATACGGGCAAACATGACACGCCTTGGGGCAGTGGTCATGCAGGTGACTTACCGCCGCTATATGTCGCTGAAGATGGTACAGCAACCCAACCTGTGTTAGCACCACGCCTAACCGTTGCGGATTTACAAGGCCGTTCGTTAATGGTTCATGCTGGCGGTGATAATCACTCGGATCATCCCCAGCCTTTAGGTGGCGGTGGAGCAAGAGTCGCCTGTGGTGTTGCTAATTAATCTTTAATTTAAAGAAATTGATCAGTAATCAGACTGGAAGGACGATAGATATTCTAAGTCCGCCTTCCGGTCTGTTTGCTGCAGAAATTTCTCCGCCATGAATTTCAATCGCACGATGGGCGATGGTCAGGCCTAAACCTATACCATTTTGATGTTGATTTTCCCGACTGCGAAAGAAGGGCTGAAAAATCAGTTGTAAATCCTGCTGGGCAATTCCAGGTCCCTGATCTTCGATATCGATTTGCAGTTGTTGTGATCGTTTTTCGATAGTGATCTGAATAACACCATTATCTGGTGAATATTTAATAGCATTTCGTAACACATTTTCGATAGCGCTATGGATCAGCTCAGCACGGCCAAACAGGTTGATTTGTTCAATACTGTTGTGCTCGATTTGGACTGCCTTGTTTTGCGCTTCAAAACGCGCGTCTTCAATGATATCCAGTAGCATTTCAGTCAAATCGAAATCTTGTCTGTCATCATTTTCACTTGTCGGGTTTTCCAATCTGGATAAATTCAGCAGATCACCAATCAGTTGATCTATCCGTTCTGATTCGCGTTCAACCCGATCCAGCATCTTGGCGGTTTTATCCGGATTTTGCTGGGCTAACCCTATAGCGGCCTGCATGCGTGCCAAGGGTGACCGTAACTCGTGTGATACATCATGCAACAAGCGTTTTTGTGCAGAGAGTAATTGACTGATGCGACTGGTCATGTGGTCAAAGTTCTGGCCTAGCTCTGCTAGTTCATCGCGCCGTTTACCCATTGCCGGTCGAATACGAGTATCCAGTTTACCATCTGCTACATCATCAAATGCCTTACGTAAAATGCGAATTGGCTTAGTGAACCACCAGGCCAGTAAACCACTGAATAACAGACCAGAAATCATCCACATGCTCAATAATAATAAAAATGGTGGTGGTTTAGGTCTTTTGGGTGGAGCAAACGGCTTACTGAGTTTTTCCGGGGATGGTATAAACAGTAATAGGGGTTTACCGTCGATGGATTGTGTCTGACGAATTGAGCGAATTTCAGGGTTTTCCAGTAATAATTGACGCGTCGAGGCAAGCAAATCCTCATCCACATTACGTCCCAGAACATCTCTGTTTTCTTGGGTGATGGCAAAAATAGTAATTTTACTGCGTTGCTTGTCCCGTAAGTATTTTTTCAGCGGTTCAATACCGGCATAACGCACAATGTCTGACGCGCTATCCACAAGGTCTGCTGCTTTCCAGCCGACTTGAACTGGAATCGCTTCAAAAGCCTGGCGTTCGGCATTGTGGCGTAACCACATGCCGCTGGCCACACCGATGCTGGTCAGCAATAAAGCCAGTAAAAATGCAAAAAAGAATTTCCAGAATAGACTACGCATTATTTAATCAACTGATAGCCTTTGCCACGTACGGTTTGAATGTAGGAATGACCGTCCTGCTGCTGTCCAAGTTTGTGGCGGATACTGCTCATATGTACATCAATACTCCGATCAAAGCGTGCCAAAGGACGACCCAGTGCCGCTTCCGATAGAGCATTTTTACTGACGACCTGTCCGGCATTTCTTGCCAGAGCTTCAAGTAAACTGAATTCAGTACTGGTAAGGTCAAGCGCCAGATCGAACCAGACAGCTTTGCGTAGTTGCGGCCACAACTGTAATGGACCGGTTTGAATAACCGTCTCGTCCTGTTGTTGCTGCCGAGTAATTTCGCTGCGACGTAAAATGGCTTTGATCCGGGCAATCAATTCTCTGGGAGTGCAGGGTTTGGGCACATAGTCATCAGCACCAGACTCCAGTCCCATAATTCGATCTACGTCGTCACCTTTTGCCGTAAACATCAAAATGGGTACATGACTTTGCTTTCGAATAGCTCTTAACACTTCGTTACCACTCATATCGGGCAACATTACATCAAGGATTACAATATCGTATTCACCTTGTAAGGCAAGCTGAAGCCCTTCTGTTGCTGTGTCTGCAGTGCGAACCTGAAACTTCTCTTCTTCCAGATAATCCTGAAATAATCCGGAAAGAATCACATCATCATCAATGATTAAAACATTGCTCACTGAAATACCCTCATCTAGTTTGCCACTCATAATACGGTCTGGAATATTATTCAGCTAATTGTAAATAATCTTTTTACTTAAATTTACATATCAAAACAGTCATTTACAGTTTTTACGACAATACTAGCAACCACGCCTGTCAGCTGACAGCGAACAGTTTAAATAAACCGTTTCAGGAGAAACCAAATGCGTAATAAATTGATGGTGTTAAGTGTGATTCCGGCTTTATTTTTAACGGGGCCAGCTATGGCCGATAAACATAAAAGTTGTGGTGAAGGTGGTAAATATAGTGAGATGAAAAAAAACAAGGAACATGATGGCATACCTCCGATGTTGCATGGCATTGAATTGAATGATGCTCAGAAAGCTGAAATCAAATCGCTGGTCGAAGCACAAATTGCCGATAACGAACCTGATATGAAATCACATTGGCAATCTCGCAAGCAGTTGGCAGAATTGAGTTTTGCCGAGGAAGTAGATCAAGCCAAGCTGGATGCACTTATTGCCGAGTCAACAGAAAAGCAAGCCCAGCGCATGGCAGAGAAAGTCAAACTTAACAATGAGATATTTAAGATCTTGACGCCTGAACAGCAGCAACAATTACAGCAAAAAATGGCTGAATACGAGCAAAAGAAACAGGACAGAAAAAAACTGTAACTTATTTCGCTGATCTCATCCTGAACTGATGTTCAGGATGAGATTCTTTTATGGATATCGTCTCGAAATTCAGCCCGTAGCATAGATATTACTGGGGTGGTTTGTGGACGGATACCACGCCAGATAAAAAAAGCTTCTGCTGCCTGTTCCACCAGCATACCCAGTCCATCAATTGTTTTAGCTGCATTATGCGCTTTGGCCCATTGGATAAATGTGGTATCTGTATCGCTGTACATCATGTCGTAACAACAGGATCCACTTGCCAGTACTGTATCGGGCAATGGTGGTACCTCGCCCTGTAAACTGGCTGCAGTGGCATTAATCACTACATCAAATTCACCTTGAATATCATTGAAGCCGCCACCTTTTACAGTGCCCGCTTTGTCAAACAACTGTGCCAGATAACTGGCTTTTTCAGCGGTTCGATTAGCAATGAATATGTTGGCGGGTTGATATTCCAGCAAAGGGGCAATCACGCCACGGGAAGCGCCACCGGCACCGAGCAATAAAATCCGTTTACCAGCAAGCTCTACCTGATGATTAATGGTTAAATCCCGGCATAGACCAATCCCATCAGTATTGTCACCGAATAGGCTGCCATCATCATGAAATACAATGGTATTGACGGCTCCCGCCAGCTCGGCGCGGACAGATCTCTTATCGGCCATCGCCCAGACCTGTTCCTTGAACGGTACCGTAACATTGACGCCCTTTATCTTAAGAATATTTCGTAGCTGTTGCAGGCTTGTTTGTAAGCTTTCCAACGGTACTTCTATCGCGGTGTATTCAATATTTTCACCAGTTTGTTTGGCAAACTCGGCATGAATCAATGGTGATTTACTGTGGCGAATCGGGTTACCGATCACTGCGTATTTATCTGTCATGATCAACGTTGTAAATTTTGTGCGATGTCTTTGGCGAAGTAGGTGAGAATACCGTCGGCACCAGCGCGTTTAAACGCCAGCAAGCTTTCCATAATCACTTCTTCACTCAGCCAACCATTCAATATTGCGGCTTTGAGCATCGCATATTCACCACTGACTTGATAAACAAAAGTCGGTTTCTGAAAGGTTTGTTTTACCCGATACAACACATCCAGATAGGGCATGCCCGGTTTGACCATGACCATATCTGCACCTTCCTGAATATCCAATGCAACTTCATGCAGAGCCTCATTTGAGTTGGCCGGATCCATTTGATAACTGAATTTATTGCCACCGGCCAGGTTACCGGCACTGCCTACGGCATCACGGAATGGTCCATAAAAACTCGAGGCATATTTGGCTGAATAAGCCATGATACGGGTATGAATATGACCGGCATTTTCTAAAGCATTGCGGATCGCACCGATTCGTCCGTCCATCATATCTGAAGGGGCAACCACATCAGCTCCTGCCTCAGCATGAGACAGTGCCTGTTTGATTAATACATCAACCGTTTCATCATTAATGATGTAAGCGTTGTCATCAATCAGACCATCCTGACCGTGAGTAGTAAATGGGTCCAGAGCGACGTCAGTCATTACTCCTAAATCCGGAAAGGCTTTTTTTAATGCCCTGACAGCGCGTTGTGCCAGACCATCCGGATTAAATGCTTCGGCAGCATCAAGTGATTTTTGCTCCAACGGTGTCACCGGAAACAAAGCCATCATTGGAATGCCTAGTTTATGAATGATTTCAGCTTCTTTAAGTAGCAGATCAATGCTCAATCTTTCCACGCCGGGCATGGAGCTGATTTTTTCGCGTTGATTTTGTCCTTCGAGAACAAAACAGGGATAAATCAGATCATTGACGGTTAACTGATGCTCACGCACCAACCGTCGGGAGAAGTCATCTTTGCGCAAACGGCGCGGTCTTTGCTGGGGAAAGCCAGAAAAATTAAAATACTGTTGGGTCATAAGTTCTGCCAGGTCAATAAGCTGCGCTTCATACTACCGTTGGCAAGGTAAGTTGTCATCGTTTTTAGCGTGGACGCATAGGCTGCAGATGCGCTAAAATTGCAAAGATTTTGTCTGGGGAGAACGTCAAGTCCCCTGTTCCTTTTTTATCTGGTGGAGGTTCCCCTTGCGTACAACTGCGCTACTTGCTCTTGAAGATGGCACGGTCTTTCACGGCGAATCAATCGGTGCTGTGGGTCAGTCAGTGGGTGAGGTGGTATTCAACACCGCGATGACAGGTTATCAGGAAATCATTACTGATCCGTCCTACTGCCGCCAAATCGTTACTCTGACTTATCCGCATATTGGCAACGTTGGTGTCAACAAAGACGATGAAGAATCAGACCAGATTTATGCCAGTGGATTAATCATCCGTGAATTGTCCCCAGTGATGTCAAGCTGGCGCGGTGAAGAAGCCTTGGATAAATATCTGGAGCGCCACAATGTAGTGGGATTGGCCGGGATTGATACCCGTCGTCTGACTCGTCTGTTACGGGAAAAAGGTGCACAGAAAGGTTGCATCGTTGCCGGTGATAACATTGATGTCGATGCGGCTATTGCGGCTGCCAAAGCGTTTGCCGGTCTGAAAGGCATGGATTTGGCTAAAGAAGTTTCTACTAAACAGGCTTATGAATGGACCGAGGGTGTCTGGCATATCGATAACCAGTCGCGCAAAGCTGAGCCACGTTTCCATGTAGTTGCCTACGATTACGGCATCAAGAAAAACATCATGCGCATGCTCACCGAGCGTGGCTGCAAATTGACCGTTGTTCCAGCGCAAATGCCTGCTGAAGAAGTAATGAAACTTAATCCGGACGGTATCTTTCTGGCCAATGGACCGGGTGATCCTGAACCATGTGATTACGCAATCAAGGCGATTCAGTATTTCCTTGAGAATGACATGCCGATTTTCGGAATCTGTTTAGGTCATCAATTACTGGCATTGGCCTGCGGCGCTAAAACTGAAAAAATGAAATTCGGTCATCATGGTGCCAACCATCCAGTGCAGGAATTGCTGGCGGGCTTGGTGATGATAACCAGTCAAAATCACAGCTTTGCAGTGGATGAATCGACTTTACCTGATACTGTTGAGACCACCCATCGTTCTTTATTTGATGGTACTTTGCAGGGTATTCATCATAAAACCAAACCGGCATTCAGCTTTCAGGGACATCCGGAAGCCAGCCCCGGTCCGCAAGACGCATCACCTCTATTCGATCACTTTATCGACCTACTCGAACAAGCGACAGGTAAATAACACACAATGGCTAAACGTACTGATATTCAAAGCATTCTGATTCTGGGTGCTGGTCCGATTGTTATCGGTCAGGCCTGCGAATTTGATTATTCTGGCGC
>NZ_JAUSCC010000059.1 GCF_030651745.1 Methylophaga sp. | reverse complement strand
TTTTGGTGCGCCTGGCACGATTCGAACGTGCGACCGCCTGGTTCGTAGCCAGGTACTCTATCCAGCTGAGCTACAGGCGCTTTAAAGCGTGAAATTTTACTGTTTTTTACTGATTATCACAAGGATAAATTAATAAAAATTTGGCGGAGAGCGAGGGATTCGAACCCTCGATAGGGGTTAACCTATACGCCCTTAGCAGGGGCGCGCCTTCAGCCGCTCGGCCAGCTCTCCATCAAGCCGGCCATTATACCAGCTGTGATGATTTTGGCTAGTCGAATTACTCAATTAACCAGCGTTTGATTGATCTTTTTCTGCTTGAATGCGATCGTAGATTTCTTCACGATGAACTGTGACATCTTTTGGTGCATCAACACCGATCCGAACTTGATTTCCTTTGACACCAAGAACGTTTACAACGACATCATCACCGATGATGAGTGACTCTCCAACGCGACGTGTAAGTATTAACATGTTTTTCCCCTTGCAGTATAAATTCTGGCACCGAGGGGAGGAGATTAAGAACTCCTTTCTTTGAGCTAGGCCTCGTGCCAGTTCCGTTTATTTCCATGTGAGAGATCTTTGTCTCCCTTTTTCTATGACAGCTCTAGACAACAAATTATCCACCTATCATCACTGCCAAAAAGTATATCAGGATAACTATACCTTATCGATAGGAAAAACTTCCTGATATCAATGGTTTAGTGGCTCTGTTCAAGGTGGAAAGCCTTGTGTAAAGCCCTTACACCTAATTCCAAATATTTTTCGTCGACTACTACAGAAATCTTAATTTCAGATGTCGAGATCATGCTGATGTTGATATTTTCTTGTGCCAATGTCTCAAACATGGTGCTGGCGATGCCTGCATGTGAACGCATTCCGACGCCGACCAACGAAATTTTCGCAATATGTTCGTCGCCAGTTACTTCACGTGCATTTAAGGAAACAGCTGTTTCATTCAGCAGTTTCAGTGCTGTTTGGTAATCATTGCGATGCACAGTAAAGGTGAAATCGGTAGTGGAATCATGACCGGTATTTTGGATGATCATATCCACTTCAATATTTTGTTTGGCAATCGGACCCAGAATCTTATGTGCGACACCTGGTTGATCCGGCACGCCTAGAATAGTTAGTTTTGCCTCGTCGCGATTAAAGGCAATACCTGAAATAAGCGCTTGTTCCATTGAGGGTTCCTCAGACGTAATTAATGTGCCGCCACCTTCAGTAAACGAAGAAAGTACGCGTAAAGGCACGTTGTATTTTCCAGCAAATTCGACTGAGCGGATTTGCAAAACTTTTGCGCCCAGACTGGCCATCTCAAGCATTTCTTCAAAAGTAATGCGATCTAGTCGGCGGGCTTCCGGGACAACACGGGGATCGGTGGTATAGACACCATCCACATCGGTATAAATCTGACATTCATCTGCTTTTAAAGCAGCAGCCAATGCAACAGCAGTAGTATCTGAGCCGCCACGACCAAGGGTGGTGATATTGCCTTGCTCATCACAACCTTGAAATCCCGCGACCACAACAACTTTGCCTTCACTCAGATCCTGACGAATTTTTTCGTCATCGATTTGCATGATACGCGCTTTGTTATGTGCATCATCGGTGAGTATACGTACTTGAGATCCGGTATATGATTGTGCCGGCATACCCATTTGTTGCAGTGTCATGCTGAGCAGAGCGATAGTTACTTGTTCGCCAGTTGACAACAAAACATCCAGTTCACGGCCACGTGGATCCGGATTGATTTCCTTTGCCAGACCCAATAAACGGTTTGTTTCACCACTCATAGCAGAAACGACAACCACGATATCGTGGCCATCATTACGATATTGAATAACTTTTTTAGCGACTTCCTGAATACGTTCAACAGAACCGACTGAAGTGCCGCCGTATTTTTGTACGATAAGTGCCATGACTTAATTTTCCAGCTTAGATGCCACCCAAGTGGTGACGGAGTCGAGTGCAGCAGTTAAATTTTGTGGTTCGGTACCACCGCCTTGTGCCATATCCGGACGGCCGCCACCTTTACCACCGACTTGTGCAGCTACATGAGATACCAAATCGCCAGCGCGGATTTTATCGGTAATATCTTTGGATACACCGGCGATTAAGGTGATTTTTTCACCTTCGACGGCAGCCAATACAATCGCGGCACTGCCAAGTTTGTTTTTCAGTTGATCAACTGTATCGCGCAGGCTCTTCAGATCTGCACCTTCCAGATTCGCAGCCAATACTTTTACCGAGCCGATTTCTGTCGCTGAAGCAGCCAAGTCAGAACCGGCACTACTGGCCAGTTTTGACTTCAGCGCTTCCAGTTCTTTTTCCAGCTGACGGGTGCGTTGTACCAGTTGCTGGGTTTTTTCTTCAACATTATCCGGGTTGGCTTTGACCATTTCTGAAATGCTGTTCAGTCGGTCTTCAGACTGTTCAATATAATTTAATGCGGCTTCGCCAGTAACGGCTTCAATACGGCGAACTCCAGAAGCGATACCGGTTTCATTGGTGATCTTCAGTAAACCGATATCTCCGGTGCGGCCAACATGTGTGCCGCCGCAGAGTTCAATGGAAAACTCACCCATACTGAGTACACGAACTTCTTCATCATATTTTTCACCGAAAAGTGCCATCGCACCGCTTTTACGGGCTTTTTCAATCGGCATCAGACGCGTTTCAACAGTATGGTTAACACGGATTTGTTGGTTAACCAGACGTTCTATTTCACGTAATTGTTCAGCGGAAACCGGCTCAAAATGGGAGAAGTCAAACCGCAGGCGTTGTGAATCAACCAAAGAACCTTTTTGCGTGACATGTTCGCCAAGTACGGTACGTAATGCAGCGTGTAACAGGTGAGTGGCAGAATGATTCTGTGCTGTTGCCTGACGATTATATTCATCAACATGAGCAATAACTGGTTGGCCTACTTCAAATGTGCCGTCTTTACATTCACCGATATGCGTAAATGCTTTGCCTTGTTTACGAGTGTCTTTAACAATGAAGTGGGCACCAGCGGTATTGATTTCACCCTGATCGCCAATCTGACCACCGGACTCGGCATAAAACGGGGTGTGATCCAGAACGATAATGCCTTGCTGACCAGCGTGGAGTTTGTCGACATTTTCGCCATCAACCAGCAGGGCAGTGATCACGGCATCATGGCGCACATGATCGTAACCACAGAAAACGGTTTCACCATCAATCACCAGTGTTTCTGACAAACCACCGCCAAATTGGCTGGCGCTACGGGCACGAGTTCGCTGTGCTTCCATATGACGCTCAAAGCCAGCAACATCAATAGTTAAGCCACGTTCACGAGCAATATCGGCGGTGAGATCAATCGGAAAACCATAAGTGTCATACAACAAGAAGATGGTTTCACCCGGAATTTCTTTATCGCCCATTTCTTCAATGGCATGATCCAGAATTTTCAGACCATTATCCAAGGTGTCAGCAAAGCGTTCTTCTTCAATTTGCAGAGCTTGTTCGACAATAGCTTGAGCTTTGGCAAGTTCCGGGAAAGCTTCACCCATTTCTTCGACTAATGGTGCAACCAGTTTGTAGAAGAAGGCTTGTTTTAAACCCAGTTTATGTCCATGGCGAATCGCGCGGCGAATAATGCGGCGCAACACATAACCACGACCTTCATTTGAAGGTTGCACGCCATCGGTGATCATAAATGCACACGAGCGGATATGATCAGCGATAACACGCAGCGAGGTATTGCTGGAATCTGTGGTTCCCGATAATTGCTGAATTGATTTAATCAGATTCTGGAACAGATCGATGTCATAGTTATTATGTTGGTGTTGCAATACGGCGGCCAGACGTTCCAGACCCATGCCGGTATCTACTGATGGTTTTGGAAGTGGTGTCAGTGTGCCATCGGCAGAGCGATTGAACTGCATGAACACCAGATTCCAGATCTCGATATAGCGATCACCATCTTCTTCCGGAGTGCCGGGAGGGCCACCAGCTACTTCAGGGCCATGGTCATAGAATATTTCAGAGCAGGGACCACATGGACCGGTATCACCCATTGACCAGAAATTGTCTTTGGCACCAATACGAGAGAAACGGGTTGCATCAACTCCGATTTCTTTTAACCAGATATCAGCGGCTTCATCGTCTTCTTCGAATACGGTGATCCATAATTTTTCGGCAGGCAACTGCAGAGTTTCAGTCAGAAATTCCCAGGCATATTGAATCGCTTCACGTTTGAAATAATCACCAAAACTGAAGTTACCGAGCATTTCAAAGAACGTATGGTGACGAGCAGTGTAACCAACATTTTCCAGGTCGTTATGTTTGCCGCCGGCACGTACGCAGCGTTGAGTTGTTGTTGCACGGGTGTATTTACGCGTTTCCTGACCAAGAAACACTTCTTTAAACTGAACCATGCCAGCATTGGTAAACAACAATGTCGGATCATTGGCCGGTATTAATGGACTGCTGGAAACCACTTCGTGACCTTTGTCAGCGAAGAAGTCCAGAAACAATTTGCGTATATCAGCGCTCGTTTTCATTAGTTCAGTTCAAAACTTTCCGATATTTGTTCATGAGAAAAGCCCCGATATTGTAAAAACCGCATCTGCTTGGCACGGTCTTTAAAATCATCGGGGCTCTGCTCGCCAAAACGCTTGCATCGTACTACGATAGCAAGCGCAAACCAATCAGATTCTGCCTGTTGCATGGTGGAATTAATAAGCTCTTCCGCCACGCCTTTCTGTTTCAATTCCTGCCGTATTCGCAACTCACCATATCCTCGCAGTGCGCGGGATCGAATAAACGCTTCGGCAAAACGTTGATCATTTTGTAAGCCACTTTGTTGCAGCTTTTCTAAAGCGGCATGAATTTTATCTGTTTCATGACCGGCTTGTTGAAGTTTTTGCTGTAATTCGACAGCGCTATGTTTACGTCTGGCTAAATAGCCAACTGCTTGTTCAGTTGCAGAGCGGGACTTCACGCGTCGATTTCATCATCCACTGGGGTTTCGGCACTGACCTTGATGTTCTTTGGCAACATCACCGCACGGATTTTGGCTTCAATTTCCTTAGCCATTTCTGGATGTTCTTTCAGATAGATCCGCACGTTATCTTTACCTTGGCCAATGCGGTTACCGTCATAGCTGTACCACGCACCGGATTTTTCAACGATGTTTTCATTGACGCCCAGATCGATCAGCTCACCTTCGCGGGAAATACCTGCACCGTAAAGAATATCGAATTCAACTTGTTTGAAAGGTGCAGCCACTTTGTTTTTAACGACTTTCACCCGAGTTTCATTGCCAAGAATCTCATCGCCTTTCTTGATGGCACCAATGCGGCGGATATCCAGACGCACAGAAGCATAGAATTTCAGTGCATTACCACCAGTGGTGGTTTCGGGGTTACCGAACATCACGCCGATTTTCATACGAATTTGATTGATAAAGATAACCAATGTGTTGGAACGTTTGATATTGGCGGTCAGTTTGCGTAACGCTTGTGACATAAGGCGTGCTTGTAAGCCCATATGACTGTCACCCATATCACCTTCGATTTCAGCTTTAGGAGTCAGTGCAGCTACCGAGTCAACAACGACGATATCGACGGCACCTGAACGTACCAACATATCGGTAATTTCCAAGGCTTGTTCACCGGTATCGGGTTGTGAGACCAACAAATCATCAATATTTACGCCGAGTTTTTCAGCATAAAGCGGATCGAGCGCATGCTCGGCGTCAACAAATGCAGCGGTGCCACCCAGTTTTTGCATTTCAGCAATACAATGCAATGTCAGTGTGGTTTTACCTGATGATTCAGGACCATAGATTTCAACTACACGACCTCTTGGTAAACCGCCAATACCCAATGCAACGTCCAGACCAATAGAGCCCGTTGATACCGCATCGATATCACGGTGGGCAGTTCCATCGCCCAAACGCATGACCGCACCTTTGCCAAATTGTTTTTCGATTTGACCTAAGGCTGCGCCAAGCGCTTTCTTCTTGTTTTCATCCATTTGG
>NZ_JAUSCC010000057.1 GCF_030651745.1 Methylophaga sp. | reverse complement strand
GACTGAGAATGTCACACCATCCACAGCTCGAATCTCGCCAAAATGCTTGGCCAGATCTTCAATCTCAACTCTGAGTGTCATACTTAAAGCGTCCCCCGCTTCATCAAAAGCATTTTCAAACCGGGCATTATTCAGCCCCTTTCACTATTACGTCAAGCTTAATGCCGTAAAGTTTTCAGGAAAATCTCCCGCACAATAACGGGAAAGCACTCCCGACAAGCATTACGCATTTTATTGCTGTCAAAAATACGCTATGGTGAAATCTGACAATTAATCTTTCTGGATGTTTTATGGCCGCAAATACTTTTATTCAGCGCAGTCGGCAAGTGTGGTGGAATTTCATTGATTCTTTCCGAGATCCCGACAGTCGCCGACAAATATCCAAAGCCTTACTGCTGGCTGTTGCCATCATCATCTTTCTTTTTATCGTCATCATGATCTGGTGGAGCTCTCCCCCAAGTGCATTTGATCCTAAAAACAATGCCCGCGATATGGCAGCGGAAAGACAACATGAACTAGTCACGGGTTATACCTCTACCGCAACGCTTATCACACTGGCTAATACCTTACTGGATAAACCCGGCGGTTACTTAACCAATGATGTCATGCCACCTTCAGTGTGGATGGACAATATGCCTAACTGGGAGTTCGGCGTTTTGGTGCAGATTCGTGATTATTCACGGGCACTGCGTAACGATATCAGCCGTTCGCAATCACAATCCGCAGAAGATAAAGATCTGATCATTGCCGAGCCACAGTTTAATTTTAATTCTGACTCCTGGCTGTTTCCGTCTACCGAGAGTGAATACCGCAAAGGCATTAAAGCCCTGGAAAGTTATCTGGATCGTCTAGCCGATGAACAACGTGATGAAGCTCAGTTTTATGCCCGTGCCGATAACCTGGCTGCCTGGCTGGGCATCGCTGAAAAACGTCTCGGCAGTTTGTCTCAACGCTTGGGGGCCAGCGTCGGACAGATTCGAATTAATACTGATTTGGCAGGCGATCGCAGTGCGCATCAATCCACCATTACTCAGCTTGAGAAAGTCAGCAAAACACCTTGGTTGAAAATTGATGATGTGTTTTACGAAGCGCGTGGCTCCATCTGGGCGATGATCCATTTACTCAAAGCGGCAGAGCATGATTTTGCCGATGTGTTGCAAAAGAAAAATGCCCTTATCAGCCTGCGTCAAATCATTCGTGAACTTGAAGCTACCCAGGCCACGGTATGGAGTCCGATCATCCTTAACGGCAGTGGGTTTGGTTTGTTTGCCAATCACTCATTAGTGATGGCTTCTTATGTCTCCAGAGCCAATGCGGCGATGATTGATCTGAGACGTTTGCTTGAACAGGGTTAAAATTAACTGTTCATTTCTGTTCTGGGAAGGTTCAGCAATTAATGATCTATAAAACCTCTGTCAAAATACGTCTGCACATCAACGACAAAGTAGCGTTGGGTCCCGGCAAAGCGGATTTACTTGAAGCCATAATTCAGCATGGTTCAATTTCGGCTGCCGGCAGGGCTATGGGCATGTCTTATAAACGGGCATGGGATTTAGTGAACACAATGAACGAAAGTTTTGCCAAACCGCTTGTGCTGACCGCAAAAGGCGGCAGCCATGGTGGTGGTGCTGAAGTCACGGCGATCGGCAAACAAGTGTTACAGCAGTATCGACAAGCCCAGCGTCAGGCTGAAAAAGCCATTGAACAGGAAATGAGCACACTTTCCCAAGAATTAACGCTTTAAGCTCGCCCCCCCCCCCTTAAAAAATTCATTTACAGCCTTCGATATGTATGCTGGAATACATCGAATTTTCCAGCTTATGGTGAGACTTAATATGAAACGCTTGTTTTCTCTGTTATTTATCAGCTTATTACTGAGTTCTTCGGCTTATGCCGAACCGTTACTCAAGCTCTCGACCACCACCAGCACCGATAATACAGGCCTGTTAGGCGTATTAAATAAAGCTTTTTCCGAATCAACAGATATAAAAGTTGCGGTGATTGCGGTCGGCACAGGACAAGCTCTGAAGTTAGGAGCCAATGGTGATGTCGATGTTGCTCTGGTGCACGCGCCGCAAGCTGAACTTGAGTATGTTGAAAACGGCTCTTTTATCGACCGTCGCTACGTGATGTATAACGACTATGTGCTGGTCGGACCTGCCGACGATCCTGCAGGAATTGCCTCAGCAAAGACTATCGGCGAAGCCATGCAGAACATTGCTGAATCCGGCAGCCGATTTGTCTCACGTAGTGATGATTCCGGTACCCATAAAAAAGAACTCGAACTCTGGCAAGACGCCAATATCAACCCTTCTGGTAGCTGGTATGTGCAAGCCGGACAGGGTATGGGCGCGGTATTAAAAATTGCCGATGAAATGTCAGGTTATGCGTTAACCGATCGCGGTACCCAGATTGCCTATCAGGACAAAATGCGACTGAAACTGCTGTTTGAAGGTGGAGCAATGTTATCCAATCCCTACCACATCATGGCGGTAAACCCTGACAAACATCCGCATGTGCAATCCGCTATGGCAAAACAATACATTGATTTTGTAACGGGTGAATCAGGTAAACAAGTGATAGAAAGCTTCACCATAAATAATCAGCAATTGTTTTTCACTACAACACCTGAAAACGATTAAAGCAGAAATAAAAAAGCCGCTGTTAGTAAAACAAACAGCGGCTTTTTACTTATATTAAATCAGAATGCCCACTGGCTGCGAACCTGGAACACATTAGGTTTCTTTCCATCATAAAGCCCGCCATCAATATCCAATACCTGCACATAATCGGCAGAGAAACGTAACATTGGTACTGGGTACCAGTTGAGTCCCAAAGTCATTGAATCTGCTTCACCACCGTTAATCGCGCCATCATTCAAATCCAGTGAGCTGTAACGCATCGCCACTTCCCATGCGCCTATACCACCATCACCAACCCGATGATTTGGTTTGATACCACCAAATACGCCATTTTTATATGGACGAGATTCACCAGTGAGCAAATAACTGCTTTGCACATACCAGCCATCAAAATCGGCATTACTGATATTGTCACGATCTACCGAGGTACGAATATATTCTGCCTGAGCAGTGAAAGGACCGATTACTGTGGCGAGTTCCAGGCCGGTTTTCAGCATACTGTCGGCATTATCAATTGCAGAAGTATCGACAATTCTTACACCGGAAACATTGGATTCAGCTGCCTGACTGAACTGCACTTCATTATTCGGTTGTAAATCACGGTAATTTAAACCCAACCCAAAATGCAGTAATTTTCCGGGCTCGTTAATTGGTGAAAGCGTTCCACGGGTACTCCAACCCCAGCCTTCGTCTCTGGCTCGCTGAACTTGAGTACGATTATCACTTACAGATTCACCAAAAACACCTGCAGCCAAGGTCCAATACTGACTATTGCGAGCCCCCATTACCCCGATATGACGCCCGGCATTAAACGCTGTCGGTAAGGCACGTTCCATAAACATAGTGTTATTGGCACTAATCATATAATCCAGGCTGAACGGATCTTTAAAATTACCGACCATAATTTGATAGTTTTCAAACCCGTCATAAGTGATAAAGGCATCGGTAATTGAACTGTTATCAAACTCGTATTCCAGTTTATAACCCCAATCACGAAATAAGGTGCCTGAAAGGTATAACCGGGCACGGCGAATATCAGTGCCATCGCCCATATCCGGTGAACCACCATAAGTGGCAGCATCGACTTGCAGACGACCTCCAACTTTAGTGGAAAACTGACCGTCACGTGTTTTCAGTGTTAAGCCGCCCTGTGTTGAAATTTCGACATCAGAGGGTTTGGTGGCTTCAGCCAGCTTTTCATCAATCGCCGCTTTTTCCTGCTCAGAGGTGGCTTTATTCGTTGCCAGTTCATCCATTAATCGACCGTATTGCTCATCGGTCACCATGCCATTCTCATGCAGCATATTAATCAAAGTTTCCAGTTCGGAAGCCTGACTGGAAAAGCTCAAAGATAAACCGATGGCGGCAGCCAGCAGATGTTTTTTGGATAGCATAAATTCAGATCCTCAAATGAATACGAAATTTCTGTAATATTATCGTCATATTCGAGAAACATCTTAATTATTTTTAGGTAAAACCAATTTATTTTTTACTAAGTGTGATGTAATTCTTAACAAACAGCTAAGAGAGCATTAAAGGCCGCTTTCTAATTGATATATAAGACTTTGCTAATGCATGTTCACTTTCTTTTGCTACCTTAAATCTATACTTTTATTAACAAATAATCAAAGTAAATTTTCCAAATAACATTGGTTAATTTCGCTGTCTCAGCAATTGTAATATTTGCTTAGAAGGCCCATTGACTGCGTACTAGAAAGATACGTTGTTCCTGACCATCATTTGGACCGCCATTCACTTTAAGCACATCTATATAGTTAGCCGAAAATCTCAGCATAGGAACCGGATACCAGTTCACACCATAGGTAACATTCTGAATTTCACCGCCCTGGATCAGCTTGTCATTCAAATCGAGGCTGCTGTAACGCAAGGTTAATTCCCAGGCACCGATACCGCCATCACCGACTCTTCTGGTAGGTGATGGGCTGCCAAAATCACCTCGCTCATAATTCAATGAATCGTCGGTCAGGAAAAAGCCGGTTTGGAAATGCCAGCCACTGAATTGCAGATTTTCAGCGTTATTACGGTCAACAGTGGTCAGCACGTATTCCGATTGTGCGGATAGCCGGCCCCGAATCATTGCCCATTCGAGCCCATAGCGGGTAAAGCTCTTCGTGTTATCAATATCACCGGTATCAACAATATTACTGCCGGCAACACGGGCTTCCGGTTCATCACTGAACTCAATAACACCGACATCTTCGACATTGCGATACATGCTGGCGATACCAAAATGTAACAGACGATCTTTTTCATTATTAATCGGTGCCACGGTAAAACGTGCCCCTACTCCCCAGCCTTCATCGACTATCGGATTCTGCCGTGTTGCTGTTTCACCAAATAAACCGGCGGCGGCTGTCCAGTGCTGCTTTTTGGTGTCGGCCATCAGACCTATATAACGATCGCCACCAAAAGCACCCAACAAACTACGCTCGATCATTTGTGAGTTACTGGAGCTGCTGCGGTATTGCAATTGAAACGGAATTTCCATCAAGCCAATACGTAAACGGGTATCTTCAAATCCCAGATATGACACAAACGAATCACGTAACTTACCGCCACCGGCAAAATCATAATCAAGCTGGAAACCCCAATCGCCATACATACGACCAGTCCAGGCTAATCTGGCACGGCGAATATTTGTACCGTCACCCATTTCCGGTTCACCCATGTAATCGGCGGCATCAATCATCAAGCGTCCACGCAGACGGGTTTCAAATTGTCCATCAGTGGTTCTGACACGAAGTCCGCCCTTGGTGGTAACTTCGACTTCAGGAGGTTGTGTTGCTACTTCAAGTTTTTCGGCTATTTCCTGTTTTTCTATTGCTGCTTGCTGTTGATTTTGTTCTAACTCAGCCACTAAACGACCATATTGCTCTTCGCTGACCATGCCATTTTCATGCAACATATCGATCAACAAGCGTAATTCGGAGGCTTGGCTAAGTGCTGGCAAAGCAAGTGAGAAGAGTAAAAACAGTTTTAAGATCGAATGGGGCATAGTTGAACTCAGCATTAAAATGAACTGCCCGGGAAAATATACCTTCACGAACATAGGAAAAATTCCTATACTCAGTTTAAAGCAGTGATACTGAATTCAAACTTAATTTTGAAGATTAATTGTTGGGAGGTGGAACTTTCTTTAAACAGAACGTTGCCAATGGCCAGATTTACCGCCGGCTTTTTCCTGCAAACAGACATCAGTCATGACCATGCCACGCTCCACCGCCTTACACATATCGTAGATAGTCAGCAACGCCACTTGCACCGCAGTAAGTGCTTCCATTTCCACTCCGGTTTGCCCTGCAGTAGCGACTTCTGCCTGACAATTCACCGCGTGGTTGGCTGCATCAATTTCAAATTCGACCGAGACTTTGGTGAGTGCCAGCGGATGACACAACGGGATTAAATCCGCAGTGCGTTTAGCTGCCATAATGCCGGCAATACGGGCAATTCCCAATACATCACCTTTTTTATGGTTGCCCTGCTCAATCAGTTTCAAGGTTTCAGGCAACATAACAATCCGCCCTGTAGCGATGGCTTTGCGTTGCGTCACCGCTTTATCGCCGACATCGACCATATGCGCTTCACCAGCCTGATTAAAATGCGTTAACTCTGCCATTTGGGGTGTTATCCTTATGTTTTTATCCAGGAACAATTAACCAGATGTCTATTCAAGTCAAATTTTTTGCCAGTCTGCGGGAAAGTCTGGGACAGAGTGAGACTACGGTAGAACAGGCTTCTACTGTTACCGAAGTCTGGGATCTGGCAACCCAGTCTGCCACGCCACCCAATAATTTACTTGTCGCTGTTAATCTTGATTATGCCAATATGCAAAGTCAGGTGAATGATGGTGATGAAGTCGCCTTTTTTCCACCGGTTACCGGAGGCTAACAAATGGCATCGCATATTCTTGATGAAGATTTTCAACCATATCAATGGCTCAGTGAGTTTGCCCAGCAAGTGCCTGCAGGCAGAGATGGTGCTTCGGCCAGCTTTATCGGAACCATGCGTGACTATAATAATGATGCCACGGTCAGAACCATGATCCTGGAACATTATCCCGCCATGACCCAACGCTATCTTGAACAGTTAGAACAGCAGGCCAAAACCAACTGGCCGTTGAATGATTGTCTGATTGTGCACCGCGTGGGTAAGGTGTTTCCCGGCGAAGCAATTGTATTAATCGGTTGCTGGTCAGCACATCGCCGTGCCGCATTGGATGCCTGCAATTGGCTGATTGAAGAGCTCAAATACAAAGCTCCTTTCTGGAAAAAAGAGCAGAACCAACAAGGTGATCGCTGGGTGGAATCAAATACCGATGGTTTATAGAGGGTAAATGTTGAAGTTAATAGTGTCTTTTCCTCACCAAACGATGTGGTTAGCCAATTGAATATTCAAATTAACTTCCTGTGGCAGATTGAACATGAAGGGAAATCCATCACCGTGGATCCCGTATTATTTAATCTGCTAACAAGCCTTCATTCGTTGGGCTCACTGCAACAAGCCGCATTGCAATGTCAGGTTTCCTATCGTCATGCTTGGGGCTTGATGGAAAAATGGGAAAAACTATTCGGCTCGCCGCTGCTTATTAAACACCGTGGCCGTGGTGCCAAGCTCACTGAAGCTGGCGAAAAACTGCTGCAGGCACAGCAACAATTACAGGCACGTCACGCGCCCCAACTTGCTAACCAAGCTACCGAGCTGGCCCACCAGCTATCGCGTATTCAGCAATCGCAGCAACATTATCATCTGAAAATTTATGCCAGCCACGGTTTAGCTGTCAGTGCGTTACGAGACACCTTAAACCAGCTGAAAGATATGCCGGTTGAATTACACTTTCACGGCAGCGTGGAAAGCCTGCGAGCATTAAAAGAAAATCAATGTGATATTGCTGGTTTTCATGTGCCCGAGGGTGAGCTTGGCAAACGTGTCTCATCGCAGTATTTGCAACATATTTCTCCCGAAAATCATCGTCTCATCTATCTGGTCAGACGTTTACAAGGATTAATGGTACCCAAAGGTAATCCTCTCGCCATCCGAACGCTTGCTGATTTGAGTAAAGGAAACTATCGCTTTATTAATCGCCAGAAAGATTCTGGAACACGATTATTACTGGACCAGTTACTCGCTCTGCAACACATTGACCCAACGACTATTACCGGTTATCAGCAAGAAGAGTTCACCCATATGGCTGTGGCCGCGATGGTGGCCAGTGGTGTAGCTGATTGTGGTTTTGGCATCGCTGCAGTCGCCAAAAAGTTCGGCCTCGACTTTGTACCTATTCAATGGGAGCACTATTGCCTTGCTGTCAGTCAGCAGCAATTTGAACATGAAAGTGTGCAAGCTTTGCTTGAGTGCGTAAATGGCAAAATGTTTCATAATGCCTTAGCTGATCTTGAGGGTTACGAACTTTCCCGTTGTGGACAGGAAGTGACGTTTGAGCAAATTTTTGAAACCGGTTATGCCTAAATTAAAGCTTGTTTTTGTTTAATAGCTTTTCATCCACCCAACACCACCTACCTGACAGCCTCTCCCTAAAGTACAAATCAATCTCTCTACACCCTAATTTGCCATAACATTAATATGCAATTATTTGCATATTTTTAAGCCTGTATTGCTGTGTTATTGTCTGATAAAACAATAAAAACAAAATAATATATGTAAATATATTCATATATAGAAGAAGAGAGGCAAAATGATAACACCAGGGCAATGGCGGATAGAAACCGTCCGTGAAATCATACAACGGCTAAAAGCAAAGCCTGGTGCTTTATTACCGGTCTTACATGCTGTTCAGGAATACATTGGGCATATTCCCGATAATGTGGTGCCGATTATTGCAGATGAAATGTTGCTCACCCGTGCCGAAGTGCATGGGGTTATCAGCTTTTACGCACATTTTCGCAATCATCCCACCGGTAAACACATCGTTGAAATATGTCGTGCTGAAGCCTGTCAATCGGTGGGCTGTCGTCAATTGGAAGAGCACGCCAAAAGCACCCTCAATATTGATTACCAGCAAACAACCGATTGCGGCAGTATCACGCTGGAACCCGTTTACTGCCTGGGCAATTGTGCTACTGGACCTTCAATACGCATCAATGATGATATCCATGGCCGTGTCAGCCCGGAACGTTTTGATGAATTGATGAAAAACTGCCGTCAGCGTTTGCAGGAGGCAGGTTAATGTCTATACGGATTTTTGTTCCCTGTGATACTACGGCCCTATCTTTAGGTGCAGATCAGATTGCCACATTGATACAGGCTGAAGCATTAAGTCGTGGTATCGACATCACGGTGGTTCGAAATGGTTCTAGAGGACTATTCTGGTTAGAACCCTTAATTGAAGTCGAAACCGAAAACGGTCGTCTGGGTTTTGGTCCTGTTACTCAAAATGATGTACATACCCTTTTCGAGCAAAACTTTCATCAAGGTCAAACGCAACATGATCTTTGTGTGGGACTGGTAGAGCAAATTCCCTACTTGAAAAACCAACAACGCTTAACCTTTGCTCGTGCTGGTATTACCGATCCATTGTCGCTAGATGACTATCTTGCTCATGATGGTTACGCCGGCCTGGACAATGCCTTGATAATGACAGGACAACAGATTGTCGATGAAGTAAAAACCTCCGGCTTGCGTGGTCGTGGTGGTGCGGCATTCCCCACCGGCATTAAATGGCAAACCGTGCTGGATACACCGGATGAGCAGAAATACATTGTCTGTAATGCCGATGAAGGTGACTCGGGCACCTTTGCCGATCGGCTAGTAATGGAATGTGATCCATTCATGCTCATCGAAGGCATGACTATTGCGGGCCTCGCTGTAGGGGCAAATCAAGGTTATATCTATTTACGTTCAGAATATCCGCTTACTCACAAAATATTGAATAAAGCCATTGAAACGGCCTATCAACATGGCTATCTCGGTAAAAATATCCGTGGCAGTCAAAATCAATTTGATTTAGAAGTCCGTTTAGGTGCTGGTGCTTATATCTGCGGTGAAGAAACGTCGTTACTCGACAGCCTGGAAGGTAAACGCGGATTAGTCCGTGCCAAACCGCCACTTCCTGCCATTGTCGGTTTATTTGGCAAACCGACAGTCGTCAATAACGTTTTATCTCTGGCAGCCATTCCTTACATTCTCGACAAGGGTGGTCAGGCCTATGCTGATTATGGCGTGGGACGTTCTCGCGGGACTATGCCTATTCAACTTTCCGGCAATGTTAAAAATGGCGGTCTGGTCGAACTGGCCTTTGGCATTCCACTG
The DNA here is from genome assembly GCF_030651745.1 of Methylophaga sp. The sequence continues at coordinate 30,463 of NZ_JAUSCC010000057.1, read as the reverse complement.
AACAAACTGATGAATGAATTTGGTGGTGGCACTCGCAGCGGTCGACCACTAAAAGCTGTGCAAGTTGGCGGTCCATTAGGGGCTTATCTGCCAGAAAGTCAGTGGCACACGATTATTGATTACGAAGCCTTTTCCTCTGAACAAGCCGTGCTGGGTCATGGTGGCGTCGTCATGTTCGATGACAGTGTTGATATGGGTGATCAGGCCCGATTTGCAATGGAATTCTGCACCGTCGAATCCTGTGGTAAATGCACACCCTGCCGTATTGGTTCAACCAGAGGTGTGGAAGTCATTGATCGGATTCGTGCTGGTGAAAGACCCGATAACAACTGGCAACTACTGGAAGATTTGTGCGACACCATGGTCGATGGCTCTCTATGCGCCATGGGCAGTATGACGCCAATTCCCGTTAAAAGTGTGATGAAATTTTTCCCCGACGAACTGCGCCATGGGCGTCAGGAGTAAGTCATGAAAGTAGAAAGATTTAACCCCAACAAAGATTATGGAACCCCAGCACGTCTATCAGAAAAGCTGGTGACGCTGGAAATTGACGGCATTGAAATATCGGTACCCGAAGGTACGTCCGTTATGCGGGCTGCGGCACTGGTTGATATCAACATTCCCAAACTGTGTGCCACCGATAATCTAGAATCCTTCGGCTCCTGTCGTTTATGTGCGGTGCAAATTGAAGGCCGACGTGGTTATCCCGCATCCTGCACCACCACAGTGGATGCAGGCATGAAAGTGACGACCCAGAACAAAAAACTGGCTGACTTACGCCGTAATATCATGGAATTGTATATTTCCGATCATCCATTGGATTGCCTGACCTGCCCGGCAAACGGAAACTGTGAATTACAGGATATGGCCGGTGCAGTAGGTCTGCGAGATGTCCGTTACGGCTATGCTGGTGAAAATCACCTGCAAAGTGAAAAAGATCATAGCAATCCGTATTTCGATTTTGATCCAAGCAAATGTATTGTCTGTTCACGTTGCGTACGAGCTTGTGAGGAAGTGCAAGGCACTTTTGCGTTGACAATTGATGGTCGTGGTTTTGCATCGATGGTTTCACCAAGTCAAAACGAAGACTTCATGGACTCCGAATGCGTATCCTGCGGTGCCTGTGTGCAAGCCTGCCCGACCTCCACCCTGATGGAAAAAAGCATTGTGGAAATGGGCCAACCGGAACATAGCGTGGTCACTACCTGTGCTTATTGTGGCGTGGGTTGTTCGTTTAAAGCTGAAATGAAAGGCGATCAAGTGGTGCGCATGGTGCCTTACAAAGGTGGCGACGCCAATCATGGCCACTCTTGTGTTAAAGGCCGTTTTGCCTTTGGTTATGCCACGCATAAAGATCGCCTAACCACCCCGATGATTCGTAATACCATCAATGAACCCTGGCAGGAAGCAAGTTGGGAAGAAGCCATTCAGTTTGCCGCAGATAAGCTCAAAGGAATCCAGCAAAAATATGGCCGCAATAGTATTGGTGGAATTACCTCATCACGCTGTACCAATGAAGAAACCTATCTTGTACAAAAACTGATTCGTGCTGCGTTTGGCAATAACAATACTGATACCTGTGCCCGTGTCTGCCACTCGCCCACCGGTTATGGGCTTAAAGTCACGCTGGGCGAATCAGCCGGTACACAGGATTTTGATTCAGTGATGAAATCAGATGTCATTCTGGTTATCGGGGCGAATCCAACCGATGCACATCCAGTGTTCGGTTCGATGATGCGTCGTCGTCTGCGTGAAGGGGCACAGTTGATCGTGGCCGATCCCAGACATATCGATTTACTGAAAACACCGCATCTAAAATCAGCTCTGCATCTGCCGCTAAAACCCGGTTCCAATGTCGCGTTGATTAATTCACTGGCACATGTTGTAGTCACCGAGGGTTTTGAAGACCACGACTTCATTGAATCTCGCTGCGATATGGAAACCTACGGCAAATGGCGTGAGTTTATTCGTGATGAGCGTCATTCTCCAGAAGCCGTTGAAGCCATTACTGGTGTTGCTGCAGAAAAAGTACGCCAAGCGGCACGTAGTTTTGCACAAGGTAACAACAGTGCAATCTATTATGGACTGGGGGTCACCGAGCACAGTCAAGGTTCAACCATGGTCATGGGCATAGCCAATCTGGCAATGGCTACCGGTAATCTCGGTCGTGAAGGTGTTGGTGTAAATCCACTGCGCGGACAGAATAACGTGCAGGGCTCATGTGATATGGGCTCCTTCCCACACGAATTACCCGGTTATCAGCATGTATCGAATGATGAATCACGTGCTCATTTTGAAGCCGTCTGGGGCGTTAAACTGGATAATGAACCGGGTTTGCGTATCCCCAATATGTTTGATGCGGCAATTGCTGGCGAATTTAAAGGACTTTACGTTCAAGGTGAGGATATCGCCCAGTCCGATCCCGGAACACAACACGTTGAAAGTGCCTTACGCTCGCTGGAATGCCTGATTGTGCAGGATCTGTTTCTTAACGAAACGGCTAAATTCGCCCATGTGTTATTGCCGGGTTCTTCCTTCCTGGAAAAAGACGGTACCTTCACCAATGCAGAACGCCGAATTAATCGTGTTCGCAAAGTGATGCCTCCACTAGCTGGTAAAGAAGACTGGCAAGTGACGATGGATTTGTCCAATGCGCTTGGCTATCCAATGCATTACAACCATCCATCGGAAATAATGGATGAAATTGCACAACTTGCGCCTACCTTCACTGGCGTGAGTTTCAAACGTATTGATGAATTAGGCAGTATTCAATGGCCTTGCAACGACGCGCATCCAATCGGCACACCGACCATGCACGTCGATGATTTTCCGATTGGCAAAGGCCGTTTCAGCGTCACCGAATATGTTGCCACCGAGGAGCGAACCAACAGCCGCTTCCCGTTATTGCTAACTACCGGACGAATTCTGTCGCAATACAATGTGGGCGCACAAACCCGTCGTACCCAAAACCAGCTTTGGCATGATGAAGACCGTTTGGATATCCATCCCCATGATGCAGAAGTACGAGGCATCAAGGAAAACGATTGGGTTGGTATTACCAGCCGGGCAGGACAGACCGTTTTACGTGCCCGCCTCACCGAAAAAGTATTACCCGGAGTGGTGTATACAACTTTCCATCATCCCGGCAGTGGTGCCAACGTTATCACTACCGATAATTCAGATTGGGCGACCAACTGTCCGGAATACAAGGTTACGGCGGTACAAATCGAGCGGGTCAGCCAGCCATCTGAATGGCAGAAAAACTTTGAAGCTTTTGAAACGCTGCAATTGAAGCTTTTACATAATCGAAAACATGATCAATCGATCCCAACAGGTTCATCCTCGTCATGAGCTATGTTTATAAAACTTCGTTACCAACGCCTGTTTCAATTTATCAGCCAAACCTGAAACAGGCGCATTGGGGATCTGATGATGTTGCTGTCGAAGTGCCTGTTGCCCTGGTTTATAACTATATTTCGCATGTAGTGATGATGGCTACGCCAGTCAATCTGGAAGATTTTGCCATCGGGTTCAGTTTGACCGAAGAAATTGTTGAATCACGTGAGCAGATAAACCATGTTCACGTCACCCAGGCCAAAGCTGGCATCACCATCCGTTTGCAGATCGCCGATGATGCTTTTGAAAAGCTTAAGTCCAAACGCCGTAATATGACAGGCCGAACCGGTTGTGGTTTATGTGGTATCGAATCACTGAAACAAGCTATCCGGCCAATTCCTGCAGTTCATGCTCCCCAAGTAAGTCAGCAAGTCATTGCTCAGGCCTTTGAAACCATTCGTGCAAATCAACCTATCAACGCCATGACAGGAGCCACTCATGCAGCTGCATGGTGTTCTTTAAGCGGAAATATTGAACTCGTGCGTGAAGATGTCGGCCGCCACAATGCGCTGGATAAATTGATTGGTGCAATGTCGAGCATGACGCTAGATCGCGGGCAAGGTTTTATTTTGGTCACCAGCCGCGCCAGTTATGAAATGGTGCAAAAAACCTGTATGGCCGGTGTCGGTTGTCTGGTTGCCATTTCGGCCCCCACCAGTCTGGCCATTGAACAGGCGCGTCAAGCCGGTTTGCTGTTAGTTGGATTTGCCAGAGCGGATAAACACGTTATTTATCACGATCCCCATCAACCTGAGCTATTAAGCCACGTCATCTAGAGAACAAATCAATGAGCCACGATAGCCATTCCCAAACAGCCACCTTAATAAAAATGGTCAACCAGATTGCTGCCAACCTCAGTGCCTATGAACCTGCCGAAGCAGCTGAACGCATTGAACAACATCTGGTTCGTTTCTGGACGCCCAAGATGCGTCTGGATCTGATTAATACTGCTACAGATGAAACTGATCTTTCACCCTTAGCACGTGATGCGATAAACCGGTTACAAAGCGTGCAGATCCAAAAACAATCCGCATAGCATTCCAACACAAAACCAACGATGACTGCTTCAATCAGCAGAAACCATGTGTCTTTAAGGATAAAACATCATGCTGGCCCACCTTCATAAACGTCATATCGTTGCCAAACCAGGATTTAATCGTTGGTGGATAGCCCCGGCATCCGTATTTATTCATCTTTGCATCGGCTCAGTTTATGCCTGGAGTATGTTTAATCCGCCGCTGATCAAGCAGCTGGGTGTGGTTGCCAGTGCAGCGGATGACTGGCATTTTTCATCAGTGGTATGGATCTTCTCAACTGCCATTGTTTTTCTTGGGCTTGCCGCCGCCATTGGCGGTAAATGGCTTGAACAAGTTGGTCCCAGAGCCACCGGCTTTCTTGCCGCCTGTCTGTGGGGCGGTGGTTTTTTAATCAGCAGCATGGGACTCTATTTTCATGAACTCTGGTTAATCTATCTGGGATACGGCGTTATCGGTGGTTGTGGTCTTGGACTTGCGTACGTAACTCCTGTCAGCACGCTCATTCGTTGGTTCCCGGATCGACGTGGTATGGCTACCGGAATTGCCATTATGGGGTTTGGTGGTGGCGCCATTATTGGTGCTCCGTTAAAAGGCTATCTGCTGGCCTTGTTCTATGAAGCGCCTACCTATCTGGGCAAAGCCACTGATCTGACGTTAATCACCGAAAATGGTCGGCGATTTGTTGAAATGGCGGGTGACAAAGTTGAAGTCGTAGTTGCCACCGCCAAGGATATGGCGAATATGCCATTGCCCGGTCCGGAAGGGGTTTATGTCGTCGGTTCAGGCAGCACTGGAGCAGCGTCCGTATTTCTAACGCTGGGCATTGTTTATTTTGTGGTGATGGTCATTGCAGCATTTAGTTTTCGAGTACCACCAGCAGATTGGAAACCGGCCGGCTGGAATCCCGAGCCAAGCAAAAAAGCAGCTAAATCACTGATAACTCAAAACCATGTGCATATTGATCAGGCGTTAAAAACACCACAGTTCTATCAACTATGGATTATGTTGTGTTTCAACGTCACCGCCGGTATTGGTGTGATTGGCGTGGCTAAAACCATGGTCACTGATATTTTTGGTCCCAGCCTGCCGTCAATTGTCGACGCCGGATTTGCTGCTACCTATGTGCTCATGATCAGCGTGTTTAATATGGCGGGGCGTTTTTTCTGGTCATCCATGTCCGACTATATTGGTCGGCAAACCACCTACAGCATTTTCTTTCTGCTCGGCGCATTGTTATATCTGTCGATTCCCTTTATTGCAATGCAAGTCAGTATTAATCCAGCCGTAATGTGGCTGATTCTGTTTTACGGCGTCACCATGTTGATTTTCACCATGTATGGCGGTGGGTTTGCCACTATTCCGGCCTATCTGGCAGATATCTTTGGCACTTTGCATGTCGGTGGCATTCATGGACGGCTGTTAACGGCCTGGAGCGTAGCAGGTATTCTGGGGCCAGTATTACTCACCCATTTGCGAGAACAATCCATTTATAAAGCCATTCACAACCTGGCCAACACCGTCGATCCGAATGTATTTCTAAACCGCTTTGGCGCACCAATGTCTGAACTCGATACTTTGATTCAAACCAGCACCGTTTCGATTGCCTCACTGATGGAAATCGTTCCTGCTGGCACCATGGATCCAACACCAAGCCTCTATAACTCGACCATGTATGTGATGGCGTCATTACTGATTGTGGCATTTATCAGCAACCGCATGATGCGCCCGGTCCATACAAATCATCATGTACATAACAGCCATTCACATTGGTGGGAAAATCAGAAAGAAAATAAAGCTGGATCAACGACGGCTGAATAAGGCACCCTTAGACTCTCACTAAATGCCTGGGATTAGGGTTTATGCACGCCACCATTTATATCGCGCTTGCAGCATTTCTCATCGTCGCTTTAGCACGCAATGTCATTGTTCTGCGACGTCTACATAAAGTGGCATTGGGCGATGGCGGGAATAAAGATCTCCTGGCCGCGATTAGAGCTCATGCCAATGCTGTTGAATATCTGCCAATTGGTTTGCTGTTGTTAATCGTTTTTGAACTCAACCAGGGCCCAATCTGGTTAATCCATTTACTGGGCAGCCTGTTTATTATCGGTCGATTGATTCACGCCAACGGGGTCAGTAAAGCCATCATTCCCCGTCGGATAATTGGCATGCAATTGACCATATGGCTGCTGATCATTATGGCGGTGTTGAATCTGTTAGCTTTTGCCGGTATTCAACTACCGGGCTGAGTCGTCTTCATCTAGCCCCAACTCAGACCATATAGCATCGACCCGAGCCACGATTGCAGGATCTTTTTCAATCGGTCTACCCCACTCACGATTGGTTTCACCCGGCAGTTTATTGGTTGCATCCATGCCCATTTTAGAACCGAGCCCCGAAACCGGCGAGGCAAAATCCAGATAATCAATCGGCGTGTTTTCAATTAACACCGTATCGCGCGCGGGATCCATCCGTGTGGTAATGGCCCAAATCACATCCTGCCAATCACGTACGTTCACATCATCATCGACGACGATCACGAATTTTGTATACATAAATTGCCGTAAAAATGACCACACGCCCATCATCACCCGCTTGGCATGACCGGCATATTGTTTTTTCATGCTGACCACTGCCATACGATACGAACAGCCCTCGGGTGGCAGATAAAAATCGACAATCTCTGGAAACTGCTTCTGCAAAATCGGCACAAAGACTTCGTTTAACGCCACGCCTAGAATTGCCGGTTCATCTGGTGGACGACCAGTATAAGTGCTGTGATAAATCGGATTTTTACGCTGGGTAATACGCTCAATGGTAAACACCGGAAAGCTATCAACTTCATTGTAATAACCAGTGTGATCGCCATACGGCCCTTCCGGCGCCATATCATCCGGATAAATAAAACCTTCCAAAACAATCTCAGCATGGGCAGGCACTTGCAAATCACTGCCAATACATTTCACCAATTCAGTTTTACTGCCACGCAGCAAACCAGCAAACGCATATTCAGATAAGGTATCAGGCACCGGCGTAACCGCACCTAAAATGGTAGCTGGATCACAACCAAGAACTACGGCTATCGGAAACGGTTTGCCAGGATGCGTTTGCTGCCACTCCTTAAAATCCAGCGCTCCACCACGATGCGATAACCACCGCATTATCACCCGGTTTTTACCAATTACCTGCTGACGATAAATACCCAGATTTTGCCGGGTTTTATGTGGCCCTTTGGTGACCACCAAACCCCAGGTAATTAACGGTGCGGCATCTTCCGGCCAGCATAATTGAATCGGATACTCAGCCAAATCAATCGCATCACCTTCAATTATTTGCTCCTGACAAGGGGCTTTTTTCACCACCTTCGGGCCCATATTCAACACCTGACGAAAGATCGGCAACTTATCCCAGGCGTCTTTCATGCCCTTTGGTGGTTCAGGTTCTTTCAGAAATGCCAGCAACTTCCCAACTTCGCGTAACGCCTCAACCGAATCCTCACCCATGCCCATCGCCACCCGTTTTGGCGTGCCAAACAGGTTGGCTAACACCGGAATCTTGCTGCCTTTCGGGTTCTCAAACAGAATCGCCGGACCACCAGCACGCAACACCCGATCACAAATCTCCGTCATCTCAAGATGGGGATCTACCTCGGTGGTGATTCGTTTAAGTTCGCCCTGTTTTTCCAGGTTGGTGATGAAGTCTCTTAGGTCGGTGTATTTCATGGATAGTTTATATTGACGGGGTATTAAGTTAGTTTAACAGTTTGATATTTGATTATTTGGTTACTTTACTAGGTTTGAAGCTCAATAAAACCGAAATCACAATTCAGAGGCTTTCCATCATGATTGAATCACCGTTTCTTAAAATTGCTGCTGATGTTCTGCAAACCATGCCCAAACAGCAAGCGCATGTAGATGAAATAGCTCGATCAGCAATTTCTAGAAATATGAACATGGGGCTTGATTTTGAAACCCTCAAAACAAAAATTAACAGCGCTCTAAGCTCAACAGTTAAAAGAAAGTCTGGTTCACAATTTTCTCGCGTACTTAGTAAAGGTGGGAAAGAAAAGGTAGGACCATTCAGGAAAGGTCTTTATCGCTTAAAAAAAATACGAACCAAAAAACCATCTCCACCAATACTAGTGATCACAGACAAGGCTTTTTTAGCAAAAGGTGGCGAGTATGCTGTTGCAAGTGAACTGATGTTTCGAGAATTTAACGTTTCAATAATGGTTGTTGATAAAGGTGTTGATTTGGTGGCTGAGAAAAATAATAAGTACTTCAACATACAAGTAAAAACAGCAAGTAATAATGTTAACTCATGGGTATTCACGATCAGAAACGATAGTTTCGTAACCAATTTAAATGGTCAAACTCACTATGCTTTAGTTGCTAGAGATGAAAGCTCTAATATATTTTTCATCATCCCATCGGTACAAATAAAAACATATCTGGATACTGGAGTTCTTTATAGCAATTCAAAATCAACAACTATAAATTTGAAAATTTCACGAGCACCCGACCGCAAAAATTGGTTTTTAGGAAATAACAATTTAAATCACTTTATGGGAGCATTTCACATAATTCAATGAAACAAGTTTTAGCTAAAGTGTTAAAACATAACTGAATGGTATTTTTGATTTTTATTGTGGACTAAAGCCCACTGTTCATTTTTTGCGTGGCCAAAAAACGAACCAAAAAAGGCCAGCCCATACTCGCCCTGCGGGTACCCTGCGCTTCTCAATCTGGTCGGGCATGACGGAAACTCGCTTCGCTCAAACAACCGCCATGCTGATCCGACCAGCTCTGCGATGCTCGGCTTCGTATAAAGGGCATCGAGGAGATTGACTCAAGCGTGGTGCTCGTGGATTCCCCTTTTGTGTTGCCGATAAAAATGGTTATTTCAGGATTAGAAATCGGAATGTCTGAGCGCAGCGAGTTTTTTCGATTTCCCTGAGATAAGTATTTTTATCGGGAAGCCGCAGGCCAACACATGGGGTGCCCTTTTCTTTGGTTCGTTTCTTTTGGGCAAACAAAAGAAATGAACGCCCCGCGGCAGCGATCCAAGTCATGGAAGCAATGAGTTTGTTAGACTTCGAAAAACTCAGCACAAGCCTATAACAGTCACTAGATTCCCGCCTTCGCGGGAATGACAGCTTTTTATCCACACAAAAGTGGTTGTTTGGTGTTCATCTCAACAGTTGGGTTCATAATTTAAATTTGGAATTGTTGGGTTTCGCAATGCTCAACCCAACCTACTCTGGATATAAGCCAGAATCCCACCTCAATTCATCAAATCACTTCAAACCCTAAGCCGCATTCAAAGCCTTAGTCGGCACAATCTTAATTGCCACAAACTTGGATGTTGGCGTAAACGTTTTATCCCCATAACTATCCAACGGCACCAACGGATTAGTTTCAGGATAATACGCTGCCGCTTGCCCGGCCGGGACGTCATAACTGAGAATAGTGAAGTTACTGACACGGCGTTGTTTTCCATCATTCCATAATGAATAAATATCCACTTTCTGGCCGTGCTCCAGACCTAGGCGCTGAATATCCGCTTCATTGGCAAAGATCACATCCCGCATGCCATACACACCCCGATAACGATCGTTGAGACTGTAAATGGTGGTGTTGTATTGATCATGTGAACGCATGGTCTGCAGAATTAAATCGGCTTGTTCACCACTGTCGGTTATCTGCGAATGCAACAGTGTTTCTGGCAATTGATTGGCCATAAAACGTGCCTTGTTAGTGCTGGTTTGCCACTTACGTTCGGCCGCCGGATTACCCAGATAAAAACCACCCGGTTTAGCAATTCGTTCGTTAAAGTTTTCAAAGCCCGGAATCACCTCGGAGATAAGATCGCGAATACGATCATAGTCTTCAATCAACCAGTTCCAGTCGACCGGTTGGTTACCCAAGGTGGCCTCGGCGATACCAGCAATAATGGCGGCTTCCGATTTCATTAAAGGCGAGAATGGTTTGAGCTGTCCGTAGGAAATATGCACCATGCTGAAGGTGTCTTCGACGGTAATGCCTTGTTTGCCACTCTTTTGATAATCAATTTCGGTTCGTCCCAGACACGGCAGAATCAATGCATCTTTACCAGTCACCAGATGACTGCGATTAAGCTTGGTGGAAATATGTACCGTTAGCTCACCGTTTTGCATCGCGGCATGGGTTCGCGGTGTATCGGGAGCGGCCTGAACAAAGTTACCACCTAGCCCAAAAAAGACTTTGATTTCACCCTGCTCCATCGCTGCAATAGCTTGTACCGTGGTGTGACCGTGCTCACGCGGTACCTTGAACTGAAAGCGTTTTTCCAGATTATCGAGAAACCACTCTGGTGGTTGTTCATCAATGCCCATGGTGCGGTCACCTTGAACGTTACTGTGACCACGAACTGGCGATAGTCCGGCACCGGGTTTACCCACGTTGCCGCGCAGTAATTGCAAACTGATGATTTCCTGAATGGTCGCTACTGAATGCACATGTTGGGTAATGCCCATGGCCCAACACATAATCACGCGATTGGCTTTACGATACATATTGGCTGCCATTTCGATTTCCGCCAGGCTCAATCCGGATTGGGTTTCGATTAACTCCCAACTGGTGTTATCTAACATGTCGAGATAGTCATCCACACCACTGGTATGCTCGGCGATAAATTCGCGATCAAATACCGCTTCGCCTTCATTGGCCAGTGCTTGTTTTTCCCACTGCCAAAGAAATTTAGCCATGCCCCGAATAGCGGCAAAATCTCCACCCAACGCGGGTCTGAAGAAAGCGGTATTGGTTGGCTCGGAATCATTTTTGAGCATTTCCAGTGGATTTTGTGGATGCTGAAAACGCTCCAGACCACGCTCTTTTAAAGGATTAAAACAAATGACCTGTGCACCACGTTGTACCGCTTCACGCAAAGGTTCAAGCATACGAGGATGATTGGTACCTGGATTTTGTCCGATAACAAAGATGGCATCGGCGTGCTCAAAATCGCCAAACTCAACCGTGCCTTTACCCACACCCAATGCTTCGGACATGCCGATGCCACTAGCTTCATGACACATATTCGAACAATCAGGAAAGTTGTTGGTACCTAATGCACGGACAAATAACTGATAGAGAAACGCTGCCTCATTACTGGCACGCCCAGAGGTGTAAAACTCGGCCTGATGTGGTGAATCCATGTTTTTTAAATGCTGGGCGACCAGCTCAAAAGCTTGAGACCAGGTCGTTGGTTCGTATTGATCTGTTTCTGCGTTATAGCGCATAGGATGGGTGATGCGGCCTTGAGATTCCAGCCAATGATCACTTTGTTGTAACAGTTCACTGATGCTGTGTTTAGCGAAAAAGGCTGGATCTACCCGACGGCTAGTAGCTTCCCAGTTCACCGCCTTTGCGCCATTTTCACAGAATTTGATCATGCCTTTTTCAGGCGTCTCACCCCAGGCACATCCTGGACAATCCAGTCCATGATCCTGATTGGTTTTCAGCATAGCGCGGATATTGTGCAAGGCATTTTTACTACCAATCCAATTCTTGGTCACGCTGATCAAGGCGCCCCAACCTGCCGCCGGACCATTATAGGGTTTGTAATGACTCAAAATTCTTCTCCGGGAAATGAAAATATAGTGCAGAGCCCCCAATCAACGCTGTAAAAAGCAGTGAAAGGCAGATAAGTGGGTTTCTCGCAGGTTTATTTTTTTGAGATCAGAACGGCTGAACGTTGCCGGATATGACTATGCTAAATATGCAACTTTAAACATAATACTGATCAATACGATTTTGCAGAGATTATAATGATCAGCAAGGTTTATTATCAATACACCCCAGAAAATAAGGAAATTTATCCTGATCCGCCTCATATTAAATATGATTAATATTTCATATTACGAATTAAGCCATCGTGAAGTTTTAGAGGAAGATAACAATCCGGATTGAGATTTAATGTCGATGTTGGGTTTCATTGCATTCAACCCAACATACCCTTGAAACAAAAACCTCACTCACACCGGCACAAAAATCAACGCCAGCACGTCATTCTTATAATCCCCAGTAGTTTTATACTCACGATACCCCTTTGACATAGCGGCACCCACGGCATATTGATCGCCGTTATATTCCAGAATAACCGAACCACGCCCACCATTTTCCAGTTCAAAAAAATGACTTTCGAGCAGCAAGGTCTGTCCTGGTAATAATTCAGGATTGGTGCTGGCGATGATCTGTCCGTGTCGATCGGTGAACAATCCAAAGGCACCGCTGAGAACTTGTTGACTGCTGTCTCGGGGTAATGCGTCTTGTAACATCGCCATGAATTCCGGCTGAGCATCAAAGACTACGCAGATCCCACCGACAATCTTATGGTTATCTGGTGCACGAATCGAACTCAGATAAAGATAGGTATGTCGCCCGTTATAGAGTGGCGTAGCGGCAAATGGTGAAACGGTATAGTGCTTTGAATCTGAGATGGCGAGCGCTTTTTTCATCACATCGTGATCGGGCATGGGTTGGCCGATTAAGTGGTTTTCCTCAAGGTTGGATACCGCAATGATGGTGCCGTTGGTATCGAATACCATCAGGTCGGTGTAAACCGTGTAAAGACCATTGATGTATTGCAGGACCTCGGCGAGCGTTGCATCATCCTGATGACTGCGCCCCGGCTGAGCCAGGATTTCACGAAAACGAGAGGTAAGTGCCCACCAACGGACATCGTTCGCGCGTTCGTAGAGGTTGCGATCCATAATGTCGACGGCGAGAAATGCCTGAAATTGCACATCACTGAGTAAGGAACTGACCACCGTGTTGCAGAGATCGTTAATCGACTCGTCAAAGACACCTTTGGTGCGGTAACCGATGGTGCGGATCTCCTCCAGCACTGGCATGAATTCAATTGCATTGCGTTTGGCCGAAACAATCTGCCCATTGAGCACCACCAGACTTAAGTCATCAACCACCCGTTCGGCATGGTAGGCAATATTCTGTAAGGTCTGTGAAAAGATACTTGAGCGCTGTAATTGAACAGCATCATTTTTAGTAGTAGCGCTTTTTTCAGCAAACGCTTTTTGCACCGGACGCATGATGACACCGAGCCAATTTAGTCCGTTATAACCTTGATAACCTTTCGTTTTGTTTTGATGCGACAGGTAATACTGCTCATCCAGTTCAATGAAATTGATCCCACGTTGACCTGAACCGCTAACCCGGTAACCAAATGGCAGAATTTGCTCATTACTGCTACTTATCACCCGATTATGCTGATCAAGAATGGCAATCATCTCATCATCACTAACCAGATTCGCAAAAATGCCGTTTACTTCATCCTCGAATCGAAAACAAAGACAAAGCACACCCAGCACGGCACCACCATGCTGGTCATCATCCCGGATAGGGGCTGAAAAAATATGGGCAGCCCGTCGGCCAGACTGAATATCAGAACGGCGAAACGTTTCAACATAGGGTTGGGTGGCTTCCAAAGTTTCACGAATCAACGGATCGTTGCTGCTTGCCACCTGGTTAGTCTGATCAAGATTTGCCCGAACACGACCCTGTGGATCGAGGATTACTATCTCGTCATAAACGCTGTATTTATCGGTGTAATGTCGAAGACGTTCGACAATGGCGCTTTGTTGTTGTTCAGTCGGTGAAGATTCACGTAGAAAGGCACGAATATCATCATCTGTGGCCAGAAACCCCACATCTGCCGTACGTTCAAACAGATTTCGGATCAGAATATCAATGGCCACTTGGGCTCGCGCACTGCATTCTAATTCGAGTTTGCGTATGTTCTCCTTCACCAGATTATTGATGAGGTTACTTTGTAACTCTTTGAAATGGCGTCGTGTGGTCTCCATATCATCGATCAAGGTTGGCGTGACCGAATGACTATTGATTTTGCCGATAAGCGTGACCTTTTGCCACCACTCTCCCAGAGAAAGAAACGTGTGATTGTATTGCGTTACCAACGGCATAAAGCGAATACATGAAGCGTGCAACGTGGAAATATCTTTACTGTCCATTTCGTATGCATATCCATCCGAATGAAACTACACAGCCTGCATCAGTTTTCGCGCCGTTGCTAAGCTGAAGTCATTTATGGCTGACCCGAAACTTTATTAGTGAAATTGTGATACTCACCCGGCGCTAACAGTGACATTTTCAGATAAAAGGCACAATACCTATTAAGTTTAATTTTCATACAAAAATCTATTAAGCTTGCTTTTTCGCTAAATCAGCCCAATATTTAGTTTTTAATGATTAAATAAAACTGTGAAAACAGTGAGTTGGAGGTTGTTATGGCTGGAGGTTGGTCTCGTGATGGCGCGGTGCAGGATCAGATTGATGCCAGTGTTGAAGATGGCATTGAACAGGTTCGCTCCCGTTTACCGAAAGGCGAAAGCCTGACGCATTGTGAAGAGTGCGAAAAAGAAATCCCCTTGGCTCGACGTGAGGCGGTTCCCGGTGTTCGTCTCTGTGTGGCATGCCAGGAAATCGTGGATAAGGAAAACAAGGCGTTCAATCTATTTAATCGGCGCGGCAGTAAAGACAGTCAGTTACGCTAGTCTTTCATTTGAATATACAAAGAGCACTTCGGTGCTCTTTTTGCTTTTAAACTCACTACTGTGTAAAGCTGTGCTCCGAGTTGGACTCTGGATCGAGTCTTCTGCAGTTCACAATAATTTGATATGGGTCGGTTTAGAGTCTGATAGTGAGCGTCTGATGCTTTATCCGGCCCCATTTAGAGAGAAATATAATGAAAAAATTATTACTGGCATTACCTTTTATCTTCGCCGCGCAATTGGCTCTGGCAATTGATGAGCAGGATGAAAAAAACTATACGACAAATTACACCAACCAATTAAAGCCCATGGTGGTACAGCAATTAAGCGCTGCCAGACCGGAAATGACCGCAGCAGCGGTTGAATCAGAGGCCAATGCCTATGTCTCAAGAATGGCCGGTTGCCAATTGAGTGCTTTAAAAGAATTCCCGGAAGTTTATCGTGATAAAGCGATTTTGCCAGTGGTAGAAGGAGCTGATATTGCCCAGACTACCCAAGCGTTAAATCAGGAAATTCTACAGGATATCGAAGCTGGCAAACTGACCAAAGATCAGGCAACCCGGATGGTTGTTACGGCGCAGGAATCTGTGCAAATGTGTATGAATTCATAAAAGTCAGCTTGCTGAGCTTATAAAAAAGGGCCTTTCGGCCCTTTTTTTGTTTATGCGGCAATGCCCGTATGTCGCAATAGCGCATCAATCTGCGGTTCACGGCCACGGAATTCAATAAACAGTTCCATCGGCTCGCGACTGCCGCCCTGCTCCAGAATCGCTTCCAGGAATTCCAGGCCGGTCTGCCGATCAAAAATACCTTTCTCTTCAAATTTGGAGAAGGCATCAGCCGATAATACTTCTGCCCATTTATAGCTGTAATACCCTGCGGCATAACCACCAGCAAAGATATGGGCAAAGCTGTGAGCAAAGCGATTAAATTTAGGCGGTTTTACCACGGTCACTTCATTACGAACTTGTTCAAGGATCTTGTCGACCTGATTCGGCTCATTGGGGTTGAATTCCAGATGCAGACGGAAATCAAATAACGAGAATTCCAGCTGACGTAACATCATCATCGCTGACTGGAAATTACGAGCCGCGATCATTTTGTCGAACAGTTCATCAGGCAGTTTTTCACCCGTCAGGTAATGCCCGGAAATCAAATCCAGTGCTTCACGTTCCCAGCACCAGTTTTCCATAAACTGACTTGGCAGTTCGACCGCATCCCACGCCACACCATTGATACCGGAAACACCAGCATATTCAATTTTGGTCAGCATATGATGCAGACCATGACCAAACTCATGGAATAGCGTGGTCACTTCATCGTGTGTGAACAACGCCGGTTTATCGCCGACAGGTTCTGAGAAATTACAGGTTAAAAAGGCAACCGGAATTTCAATGCCACTAGCCGTGCGACGACGTGCCTTGCATTCATCCATCCATGCGCCGCCACGTTTATGCTGACGGGCATATAAATCGAGATAAAACTGGGCACGCACGCTGCCATCTTCGGCAACAATTTCAAAAAAGCGTACGTCTTTATGCCAGACATCCACATCATGACGTTCACGAATATCCAGACCGTATAAACGATTCACCACAGCAAACAGGCCACTGACTACTTTGTCTTCCGGGAAATACGGTTTGAGTTCTTCCTGTGAAATCGAATAACGCTGCTGGCGTAATTTTTCAGCAAAATAAGTCACATCCCAGGCTTCCAGCTTGCCTTGATCAGCGGTGACTTTGGCAAAGGCACGTAGTTCGGCATATTCATTTTCAGCAATCGGTTTAGAACGCTTGGCCAGATCCTGCAGGAAATCCAGAACCTGTTGCGGTGACTGGGCCATTTTAGTCGCCAGTGAACGCTCTGCATGATTGGCAAAACCCAGCAGATTCGCCAGTTGATGACGCAGATTGAGAATATCCAGCATCACCTGAGTGTTATCCCATTTACCGGCATGCGGGCCTTGATCGGAGGCTTTAGTGGCAAACGCGGTATACATTTCTTCACGCAATTCCCGATTATCGGCATACGACATCACTGGCATATACGATGGGAAATCCAGGGTAAACAACCAGCCTTCCTCACCCTCACGTTTGGCCATTTGCTCAGCCATTTCGATGGTGGATGGTGGTAAACCGGATAATAAAGACTCGTCCGTGATCAGCTTGCGCCAGGCATGAGTCGCATCCAGCAGATTTTCTTCAAACTTGGCGGTGCGTTCAGTCATTTGCTGTGACAGCTTTTTAAATTCATCACGCTTGGCCTGGTCCAACTCAACACCGGATAAACGAAAATCACGCACCGCGTTATCAATGACTTTTTTCTGTGCAGTATCCAGCTTCTGATATTCAGCGCCTTCAGCGATGGCTTTATAAGCTTGATACAGTGTTTCATTCTGGCCCAGCTCGGTAGAAAACTCGCTGAGTTTTGGCAGACAAGCGTTATAGGCCTGACGCAACTCTTCTGAATTGACCACTGAATTCATATGGCTGACCGGCGACCAGACACTGTCAATTAATGCGTCCATATCTTCCATCGGTTGTACCAATGTTTCCCAGGTAGGTTCTGACAGCGTGCTTAAAATAGTGTCGATTTTATTGCGTGCGGTGCTTAACGCATGGTCAATTGCGGGCTCAACATGCTCGGCTTTAATTGCGGAAAATGGCGGTAAACGGTGATTTTCCAATAATGGGTTGCTCATAATAGTGTCCTGATTAAGTTCGGTATCACCCGCAGTCTGGTGCGTGGAGTTTGTGTCATGGTAACGCAACAAAACAGTCATCACACTGCAATATCAAATAGATAAGGTTCGCTCAGAATTTTAAGTGAATGAGTGCCTTATGCAAACACAACTAAGTCACAAGCAAAAGCTGAAAGTTCGCACTGTGTTTATATCGGATATCCATCTTGGCTTCCGAGGTTGCAGTGCCGAGCTCCTCCTTAACTTTTTACACAATGTGGAATGCGAATATCTTTATCTGGTCGGCGATATTATCGACGTCTGGGAAATGAAAAAGCGCATGTACTGGCCTCAGGAACATAATAACGTCGTCCGTACCCTGCTCGGTAAAGCCAAACACAACACCAAAGTGATATTTGTCCCTGGCAATCATGATGAGCTGCTGCGGGATTATGATGGTGCGGTATTTGGCAATGTGCAAATCCATAACGAAATCATCCACACCACGGCAGACAAACGAAAGTTGTTAGTCATTCACGGCGATCAATTTGATAGCGTGGTGAAAATCTCTCCGATGCTGGCGAAAATAGGTAGTCGCCTGTATGAGTTTTTGTTACGCGCCAACCGCTGGGTCAATTATTTCCGTCGTAAGATGGGCTTTACCTACTGGTCGCTGGCGGCGTTTCTTAAACACAAAGTTAAAAACGCAGTGCAATACATCAGCAATTTTGAAGAAGCCGTGGCCCATGAAGCAGCTAAACAGGGCGTTGATGGCGTGGTTTGCGGCCATATTCACCGTGCCGAAATTACCCGCATTCAGGAAATCGACTACTACAATTGCGGTGACTGGGTGGAAAGCTGTACAGCATTAGTTGAGCACCCGAATGGTCAAATGGAAATTATTCCTTGGGCGGAAGTTCTTAATCAGCAAGTTTTAATTGCCAAAGCAGCCTGATGAAACTGGTTATCGTAACGGATGCCTGGGAACCTCAGGTCAACGGAGTCGTGCGTACTTTAGGTAAAACCCGAGACCATCTGTTAGAGATGGGCTATGACGTGATCATGATCACGCCTCTGAATTTTAAAACCATTCCCTGCCCGACTTATCCCTCGATTCGGCTCGCCATACTGCCTTATCGCAAACTTGCCAATATGATGAGCAATCTGCAGGCTGATGCGGTGCATATTGCGACCGAGGGCCCATTAGGCATAGCCGCACGGCGTTGGTGTTTACGGAATAACATTCGTTTTACCACCTCATTTCATACCCAGTTTCCAGAATATTTACGACTGCGGTTACCCATCCCGCTGAGTTGGAGTTACGCCTGGTTACGCCGCTTTCATCGGCCTGCAGCAAGAACTTTAGTGCCTACAATTTCACAGCAACAACGTCTGCAGCAATACGGTTTTCAGGATGTCTATGTATGGGGTCGCGGCGTTGACACCCAGATATTCAAGGCCGATATCGCCATAAAATATGATTTGCCCCACCCGATTTTTATCAACATGGGCCGGGTAGCCGTTGAAAAAAACATCGAAGCTTTTCTGGATTTACAGTTACCGGGCAGCAAAGTAGTGATTGGTGATGGCCCGGATTTGGAAATGCTGCAAAAACGTTACCCCATGGTGCTGTTTACCGGTGCCAAATATGCTGAGGAACTTGCAGCGTATTTATCTGGTGGAGATGTCTTTGTGTTTCCCAGCCAGACCGATACGTTTGGATTGGTCATTTTGGAAGCAATGGCCTGTAGTTTACCCGTAGCGGCATTTCCGGTGACCGGTCCAAAAGATATTGTCATTAATGGCCAGACAGGAGAGCTAGACTGGGATCTGCAGCGAGCTGCGTTGAATGCGCTGAATCTGCAAAAATCGGATTGCATTGCTTTTGCCAGAGAAAATAGCTGGCAGAAATGCAGTGAAGTTTTCGCCGATTATATGTACAACAACAATGCTTTAAACGTGGTAAAAACGGCGCAAAAGCTCACTCCAAAAGTTGAATAGTTCTCAATCGCATGTTGCAAAATGACAACAGCGTCATACTTTTAAGGTTCTCGTACAACAGACTACTTGATTAGCTTAGAACTGCCGTGAGATTATTCCTCGTATATACGTATAAGGAATACCGCAAATGTTCAAAGCAATTGGTTTTTTCAGAATCAGCCTGATCGGCATGGTTGTTCTGTTTACAGGATGTGCCACGACTCAAAATCAAGACGAACGCGATCCATTCGAGAGCTATAACCGCGCCATGTATAAATTCAACGATACCGTTGATCGTGCCGTTTTGAAACCGGTAGCAAAAGGTTATGATGCCGTGGTTCCGGATGCTATCAGTTGGGGTGTCAGCAACTTTTTCAGTAACCTGAATGATATTACTGTTGCAATCAATAGCTTATTGCAAGGTAAATTCAGTCAAGCCGCTGATGATACTGGACGTTTTCTGTTAAACAGTACCGTTGGTGTTGCTGGTATTTTTGATGTCGCTGGTCATGCCGGTAACAAAAAACGCAATGAAGATTTCGGTCAGACATTAGGGGTCTGGGGTGTAGAGCCTGGCGCCTACGTCGTATTGCCAATTTTTGGACCACGTACCGTGCGTGATTCATTTGGTTTAGTCGGCGATATGTTTACCGATCCAGTCATGTATGTTGAAGGTCCCGGAGCACGGAATGCTTTAGCAGGAACCCGTCTGGTTGATACCCGCGCCAATCTGCTGAAAACACAACGTGTATTGAGCGAAGCGACAGACGATGAATATGCATACGTTCGCAACGCTTATCTGCAACGTCGTCAGTATCTGGTTTACGATGGTAATCCACCAGACGATGATGATTTTGATCTGTTTGATGACGAGTAATCCGTCATCCCAATCGTTATAATAAAAGAGCCGGATTTATTCCGGCTCTTTTTATTTTCAAGCTTCCACCATCGGTAGATAAATGACTTCACTCTTATTTACATTGGCAATTATCAGCGGCTTTGTGCTGCTTATTTGGGGGGCAGATAAATTTATTGATGGCGCGGCAGGTATTGCATCGAACCTGGGTGTTGCCCCGCTGATAGTGGGGTTAACCATTGTTGGTTTTGGTACCTCGGCTCCGGAAATGGTGGTATCTGCACTCGCCGCTTTTGAAGGTTCTCCCGCCTTAGGTATAGGCAATGCAATTGGTTCAAATATCACCAATATCGGACTGGTGTTGGGGATCACAATTGTCATCGCTCCATTGCTGGTTCACTCAGTTACGTTAAGACGCGAATTCCCTGTGTTAGTGTTCATCATGTTCCTTGCCCTGCTGTTATTACTGTGGGATATGGAGCTGGATCGTATAGATGGCATTATTCTGTTTTCAGGCTTTATCCTGACACTGGGAGGCATGGCCTGGCTAGCAGTTAAAAGTGCACAAGATGACCCGCTGAAAATTGAATTCACCCAGGAATTCGCGCAGCCTAAATTACCGCTGAAAAAATCCATCATCGTTTTTTTGGTAGGTCTAGTTACTGTGTTAGCGGGTTCAAAACTATTAGTTTGGGGAGCCACGGGTGTTGCCCAGTTATTGGGTATAAGTGATCTGGTGATAGGTTTAACGGTTGTCGCCATTGGTACCAGCCTGCCTGAATTAGCTGCCTGTATTTCTGCCGCATTAAAAAATGAACACGATATTGCGGTGGGCAATATTCTGGGCTCGAATATTTTTAATCTGCTGGCGGTGCTGGCGATGCCGGGACTGATTCAGCCATCCAAAGTGGATACACTACTGCTAACACGCGATTTTAGCTTTATGATTGGGCTGACCATCGTGCTGTATTTGTTTGCACGTTTTTGTTTGAAAGGCCGACTGGGACGCCCGATTGGTCTATTACTGCTCATGGTTTACGCAGGCTATATAAGTTTGCTGACCTATCAAGGTATGCATAACGGTATATGAAGATTGATGCGGAAAAATTAAAAAAACTGGCGCTGGCGGTCATTGATACTGAACTGGAAGCCGTGATGTTGTTGCGGGATCGGATCGATGATGATTTTGTTCGTGCCTGCGAGTATCTGCTGCAATGTCAGGGACGAATCGTGGTGATTGGCATGGGCAAATCCGGCCATATCGGCAGTAAAATTGCGGCCACCTTAGCCAGTACTGGCAGTCCGGCATTTTTTGTTCATCCCGGTGAAGCCAGTCATGGTGATTTGGGCATGATCACCGATAAGGACGTGGTATTGGCATTGTCAAACTCCGGTGAAACCACTGAGATCCTGACGATTTTGCCTTTGATTAAACGTCTGGGTGTGCCGTTAATTACCATGAGCGGCCGGATGGACTCGACACTTTCTTCATGTGCGGATGCGGTGATTAATGTCAGTGTATTTAAAGAAGCCTGTCCACTTGGTTTAGCGCCGACATCGAGTACGACGGTCGCCTTGGTGATGGGCGATGCTTTGGCGATTGCTTTATTGGAAACCCGTGGTTTTACCGCTGAGGATTTTGCCCTTTCCCATCCGGGTGGCAATCTAGGTCGACGTTTATTACTGCGAGTCAGTGACATCATGCATATTGGTGCCGCGATTCCTCAGGTCAATGAACAGGCTTTATTACGTGATGCCTTGATTGAAATGTCCAATAAAAGTCTGGGCATGACGGCGGTGGTCGATAATGAAGGTAAATTAACCGGGATCTTCACCGATGGTGATTTGCGTCGCGTGCTGGCGCAGGAAGTGAATATTCTGACCGCACCACTGAAAGATCATATGACCCGTCATTGCAAAACTGGCCGGGCAGAGATGCTGGCCGCCGAAGCATTGCAGATGATGCAACAATACAAAATCAATGGTCTGTTGATTACAGACAAAGATAATAACCTCACTGGCGCACTGAATATGCACGACTTATTGCGTGCCGGTGTCGTCTGATTTCCAGGAAAACAAAGATGCAAGATATAACGGCTCGCGCCAAACAAATTAAGCTGGTGATTTTTGATGTCGATGGTGTACTGACTGATGGCAGTATTATCATCGGCGATGATGGCGAAGAATATAAAGCCTTTCACTCGCGTGATGGTCATGGCATGAAACTGCTGCAATATACCGGTGTCGATATTGCTATCATTACCGGCCGCACCTCCAGAGTGGTGGAACATCGTATGCAAAGCCTCGGAATCAATCTTGTCTATCAAGGACAAAAAGTAAAACTACCGGCTTTTGAAGAACTGCTGAAAACCCTCAAATTGAAACCTGAGCAATGTGCTTATGTTGGCGATGACTGGGTGGATTTATCGATTATGAGCAGAGTTGGACTGGCGATTGCAGTGCAAGATGCTGATGCGGTGGTGAAAAAACACGCGCACTGGATCACACCTTCCAGAGGTGGAAAAGGTGCGGCTCGTGATGTATGTGAATTAATTATGGAAGGACAGGGCACCCTGCAGGACCAAATTGAACGCCATTTTTAATATACCCAGCTATCTCAAAATTGGTTTACTGCTATTGGCAGTGATCAGTTTGTGGATGCTATTTACCCGACCAGAACCGCCTAAACCAGAGGCAGCAGTGCAATACAGCATTGATTTTGGTATGACAGATTTCAAACTCACCGTAATGGACATTAACGGTAAACCGTCTCGTATCATCACCGGAGATACTCTGTATCACTATCCGGAAAATGATCGTACTGAAATTTTCAACCCGAATACCTTGTTTATTGCCCAGGAAAACAATGATTGGATCATTGAGTCGGACCATGCTGAAACGCAAGGTGAAGGCGAAAACATTCTTCTCACCGGCAATGTTATTATTACCAACAAAGATCAACCGGAAATACAGTTATTAACTGAGGTTTTGAATCTGGATACCGTTCATAATACGGCCTATACCGATCAGCCGGTGACCATGAAATCGCCGCATGGCGATACCCATTCCGTCGGGTTTCATGCGGCTTTACAAGAAGAAACTATCAATCTGCACTCTAGGGTGAGAGGACAATACAATGCGCCACCTGTTAATTAATCTGCTTTGGGTTCTGACAGCAATCCCGTCGATTGCCCTCGCTTTGCCCAGCGATCGTGAGCAACCCATCAATATCGAAGCAGATCATGCGCAGCTGGACGATCAGTCTGGCGTCACCCAATACAAAGGTAAGGCGATATTAACTCAGGGTACTTTACGCATTGAAGGTGATGTCATTACCTTCTTTTATGACGAAAACCGTGAACTGGAAAAAGCCATTGCTGAAGGCAATCTGGCGACCTACGAACAGGTTCACAAAGAAGGTGATAAACCGGTCAAGGCCAAAGCGTTACAGATGGAATATCACGCCCGTACGCAACGGATTTACTTAGTTGGTCAAGGTTATGTCTGGCAATCCGGCGATGAGTTTCGCGGTAATCATATCGAATATGATATTGATAAAAACATTGTTATAGCCAACTCCAGACCCGTTACTGTCGATGGCCAACAACAAACCAGTGGCCGGGTTCACATCACCATTCAGCCTCCAGGCCAACGTGAAAAAAATAACGCTAAACCAGCAAGACCTGCTGTTCAAACGCCACAACCATTGACCGAGGCTCCTGAACAGCAATCAGAGATGAGTTATCCCACAGCGATTACTCAGACAACATTAAATGTTAGAACCGGTCCCGGTACTCAATATGAACGTATTGGTGCTTTCTTAGAAAACACCGAAGTAATTGTGTTAACGCGTCAGCCAGAATGGATTCAAGTACGTGGTATGAGCGGCGATAAAGCAATTATTGGCTGGGTTAGTGCGCGATATCTGCAAATGAATCCTGAATAAATCACGGAATTTAAATGAGTCAGCTTTCTGCAAGGTCGCTCGCCAAGCAATATGGCGATAGGCTGGTTGTTAAAAATATTTCCCTGGAAGTAAACAGCGGTGAAATTGTTGGTTTGCTCGGCCCCAATGGGGCTGGTAAAACCACCAGTTTTTATATGATCGTTGGCTTAATTCCGGTTGATCACGGCAGTATTTTTCTCGATCAACGAGAACTTACCCACGAACCTATCCATAAACGAGCTCAATTAGGTATTGGTTATCTGCCTCAGGAAGCCTCGGTGTTTCGTAAGCTGTCGGTTGAAGATAACCTTTACGCCATTATCGAAACCAGAAAAGATCTTAGCCTTGATGCTAAACAGCAGTTACTTGAAAGATTGCTGGAAGAATTTCACATCAGTCATATCCGCAAATCATTAGGCATGGCGCTATCCGGTGGTGAAAGACGCCGGGTGGAAATCGCCAGAGCCCTGGCCATGGATCCACAATTTATTTTGCTGGATGAACCTTTTGCCGGTGTTGATCCAATTTCCGTTCTGGATATACAAGGTATTATCAAAGCGCTTGCTGCACGGGGTATCGGTATTTTAATTACCGACCATAATGTCCGCGAAACACTGAGCGTTTGTGAAAGAGCCTACATCTTTAATGAAGGTGAAGTGATTTCCAAAGGAACGCCTGATGAAATCCTCCAGGATAAGCGTGTACTTAGCGTTTATCTGGGACGGGACTTCCGCTTGTAAACTCACTAGAGTCTGTTGATGTCGCCTTGTTGGACGAAATGTGCCTCCAGCAGTGGTGGCTCTGAAAGGTAAACAGAACCTACCAATTTCCACAATAAGTTTCTGGTCATTCCACAGATCAGTAGGGTAAGATGAATTGAACTCTGTTTGAGTACTTTTTATGTATCGATTGATCGGCCTTGTCCTATTGGTATTTGCCAACATAGTGCTGGCAAATGATGCAAATCAGAAGCTAACTCCCGTTTCAATCAAACTTCACTGGCAGCATCAATTTCAATTTGCCGGTATCTATGCCGCATTAGAAAAAGGTTTTTATCAGGAAGCCGGGCTCGCCGTTAACATTCTCAATGGCCAGAAAGCTCCGTTTAACGAAGTTGAAAACGGTGATGTTGACTTTGGTATTTCCGGTGCGGGGCTAGTGGTAGAAAGACTAAAAGGCCGTCCGTTTGTCGCTCTAGCAGCAATCTTTCAAAGCAGTCCTTATACTTGGCTGGTCCAGGCCGATTCAGATATAAACCATCCTAACGACTTCATCGGCAAAACCGTGACTCGGCAATCTTATGCCGATGATTTATCGGCTATGCTGCTGAGATTTAATATTCATCCCTACCAACTCAACATTGTGGACCCTACTCCAGACGACATTGACAATCTGATTGCTGGCAAAGTGGATGCGCTTACTGCTTATATTTCCAATGAACCCTTCTGGATGAGAGAGAAAGGCGTAAATTACCGCACTCTGTCACCACATGAATTCAATATCAATTTCTATAGCGATATTATTTTTACTTCCGAACAGTACTTGAAACGTCAGCCGCAAATCGTTGATGCCTTCAGAGATGCCACCATACGTGGCTGGCAATACGCGCTGGAGCAGCCTCATGAAATGATTGAGGTGATTGAAAAAAACTATAACAGTCAAAATAAATCACGGTCACATCTGGAATTTGAAGCGGAAAAACTCAGCGAACTCAGTTTATATCCAACCGTCTCACTAGGCCATATGACGCTCGAGCGCTGGCAAAGGATTGCTGAGCATTATCAACAATTAGGTTTAATTAAGGATGCTCAACGGCTGGAGGGGTTTATCTATGACCCCACTCCCAGCTTATCCATATGGCTGAGATGGCTGCTATTTTCCTTAATCCTGCTTGCAGCTCTAACCGCTGTGGGTTATTTCATCAAACGGCATCATACCAAGGTATTAAGTCAACAGATCGCCTTGCAAACTGCCGCCCTGGCAGCTGAGCTGGAAAAAGGCAAACTACTGGAGGATAAAGCTAAACGCGAAAGTGAACGTTTACAAACTTTGCTGAATCATACAATGGAAGGGGTTATCACTATTGATGAAACCGGCATTATTCAAAATTTTAATGTCGCCTCAGTTCGTTTGTTCGGTTATCAACCCGAAGAAATCATCGGTCAGAATATTACCCGGCTGATGCCTGCTCAACATCGCCAACATCATGAAGCTGGCATGTCGCGTTTTCTCAGCACAGAGCAATCCAAAATAATTGGTCAACCCATTCAGTTGGAAGCCTTGCATAAAAGCGGTCAAATCATTCCTATTGAATTGACCTTAAGTGCCTTTAAATGGGAAGGTCATTATTTCTTTACCGGTATTGCCCGTGATATATCCTTGCAAAAAGCCGAGCATCTGGCGCTGATTGCAGCCAAAGAAGAAGCCGAAAAAGCCAACCAGGCCAAATCCGAATTTCTGTCAGCTATGAGTCATGAACTTCGTACACCATTAAATGCCGTTTTAGGATTTGCTCATTTATTACAGAGCGATAAGATGGCTCCCCTCAACGAAACTCAGCAGGATAGTCTGAAGTTAATCATTCAAAGCGGGGAGCATCTGCTCAAGCTGATTAATGACGTATTGGAGCTGGCAAAAATTGAGACCGGTACCGTCGAAGTATCCATTGAACCGGTAGATGTCAATATTGCTATTAAATATTGTTTACCGATGCTGCAAAATCTGGCTACACGGTATAAGGTCGACATCATAACTGATGAACTACCCGCTCATCTGGTACTTGCTGACTTAACCAAACTCAAGCAAATATTGATTAATCTGGTCAGTAATGCCATCAAATATAACCGACCTGGTGGTGAGGTCATTATCAGCGGTGAGATTATCCATAATCATAATCGCCTGCGAATAACCGTCAAAGATACCGGTATCGGGATTCCGCAGGATAAACAAGCCTATCTGTTTACGGCATTTGATCGATTGGGACAAGAAAACTCAGGAATCGAAGGTACTGGTGTGGGCCTCATCGTAACCCAACGGCTTATCAAAGCCATGAATGGTCACATTGGCTTTGAAAGTGCCGAAAACATAGGCAGTCGATTCTGGGTTGAATTACCCATAACCACCCAGACACTTCACCACACAAGTCTGAGTCAGCAATCCTCTACTGTTGATGCTGAAAACCCGTTTAAATCTCATACCGGCGCGGTGGTTCTGCATATCGAAGATAATCCGGCCAATATCAAACTGATGGAAGCTTTTTTTGACCGCTTGCCGCAATATCAATTACATGTCTGCAAAACGGCTGAAGCCGGATTGAAGTGGTTGGAAAACAATATACCGGAAGTAATCCTGATGGATATTAATCTTCCAGGGATAAGTGGCTTACAGGCTACCGAACAAATCATCGCCAATCCAAAGATCCGCCATATCCCGGTGATAGCCGTAACCGCTGCCGCTATGCCATATGATCTACAACAGGCAGAAGGTTTGTTTACCGCTTATCTCACCAAACCGGTCAATTTTAGTCTGCTAACAGAATTATTAAATCAGTATGCCGTACCAGCAGATCAGTCTAAAGACGGATAACCCTGACGCTTGGGAAAGAATAATAAAGGTTCAACCCGGGCATCATTCAAACTGACTCCCAGATGCAGATGTGGCCCAGTCACCCGGCCTGTTGCACCGACCGTACCAATAATGTCCCTTTGTTTAACCTGTTGGCCAACTTTGACATCAATCCGATCCAGATGACAAAACATGGTCACCAGACCCTGACCATGATCAATCATTACCGTATTACCATTAAAAAAGTAATCGCCGGTATCGGTCACAACACCATCTGCTGGCGCCATAATTTTTGTACCAGTGGGTGCCGCAATATCGATTCCACTATGGGGATTACGTTCTTCGCCATTAAATACCCGGCGGCGGCCAAATAAACCACTGACCCGACCTTCAATCGGCCAGACAAAATTAAAGGGTACGTCATCACTCACCCGCCAATTGCGTAAGGCTTTGTTAATTTTGGCCGTTTCGGCTTCTATGCGAACCATATCTTCAGCATAAGGATTTACTTTGCGATCATCGGGAACATTCACATGCTGAGTGGGGTAAGATTTATGTTTAACCTCAAACAAAATACTGCTCAACGCACCTTGGTCATCCACCAGCACTTTATGGTTACCCGGCTTGGCTGCCAGGGGAATGCCAACCACAGCCTGCCATTGTGAATCCTGTTTTACCACCAACACCTGTTGTTGTTCGTAGGTGACTTTAGGTGCAACGTTTCCGCCAATTTCCAACGGCAGAATGATTACGCCACCAGGTACCGGAAATTGTTGTGGTAATGCCCAGACAGACGAACACAGCAATAACAGAATGGGCCAACAGATAAAATTTAATTTCATTTTTTCTCGCGTACTTCGCAGTTCAATTGGCCTTCAAATAAACGGATTTGCAGTGATTGGCCAACTTCCACATCTTCTGATCGGTAAATAACATTGCCGGACTCAGCATCACTGGTGATGCTGTAGCCACGCTCCAGCGTATTTAAAGGGCTGACGACTGATAAGGTACGCATTAGCTGAGCAAGCTGTTGTTTATGGTCATTTAGCTGTATCTGTGTCAGCCGATTGATCTGTGTGGAAAGTGCTGCAACAAACTGTTGCTGCTGCTTCAACCGGGAGACAGGTAACAGTCGCTGCAAGCGAGCATTCAGATTCTGACTTTGTTGTCTGAACTGTTGCTGTTGTAAAGCAAATGCTTTTTCAAATCGCTGCGTCAAATCCTTTAAGCGGGTTTGCCGCCAGCTGATCCGCAGTTGGGGATGCGGTAATCTTGCAGCAAGATAATCCAGTTGCTGCTGCTTGCTTTGCAGGCGTCGCTGAAAGCTGTAATCCAATTGCAACTGCAGGCGTTTCAGATGTTGTTGCTGAAGTTTCAGCTGTTGCTGAGGTCTCGGTAAGCGTTGTGATAAATAACGAATATGTCGCTGTTCATTAAACAACTTTTGTTGAATGCGACTGCCCAGTTTTTGCAATAGATTATGTAGATTCAGTGCCAGTTGTCGGGCTTCTGGCACCGCAATTTCAGCCGCTGCCGACGGTGTTGGCGCTCTGACATCGGCAACAAAATCGGCAATGGTAAAATCAATTTCATGGCCTACGGCGCTGATGGTCGGTATTTGACAGGCAAATAAGGCTCTGGCGACCAATTCATCGTTGAAACTCCACAGATCTTCCAGCGAACCACCACCGCGCCCGACAATCAGCAAATCACATTCCTGGCGCTGATCAGCGGTTTGAATAGCCGCGGCAATCTGCCGTGGAGCTGTCTCCCCCTGCACAGCCACCGGATACAAAATCACTTTGATGGCCGGGAAACGACGTCTTAAGACATGCAAAATATCGTGTACTGCCGCCCCATCCGGTGAAGACACAATACCGATGGTTTGTGGCAAAGTCGGAAGCGGTTTTTTATGTGCCGTATCAAATAAGCCTTCCTGACCCAGTCGGGCTTTTAAGGCTTCGTAGGCGCGTTGCAATGCGCCACTACCCGCCTCTTCCATATGCTCAACAACCAGCTGGAATTCACCACGACCTTCATACAATGTGACTTTGACACGCAGTAATACCTGCATGCCGTTTTCCGGGGTAAAGCGTAATTGTTGATTGCGACCACGAAACATGGCACAGCGCACTTGCGCAGCTGAGTCTTTCAATGTGAAGTAAATGTGCCCGGAAGCTGGCATCGCTAAATTGGAGATTTCCCCTTCGACCCACAATAGTGGAAACGAACCATCCAGCATGAGCCGGACTTCTCTGACCAATCGCGAAACCGGATATACATCCTTGACAGCACGGGCAGCGAGTTTACCTTGCGAATCCGATGTCATAAGTGATGCCATAAACCACTAAGTTCCTGATATAATTTGTCGATCATATTACAGTAAATTCGGGAACCCGCCTCATGAGAATTGCGCAAGAAGCCCTGACATTTGATGACG
>NZ_JAUSCC010000056.1 GCF_030651745.1 Methylophaga sp. | reverse complement strand
GGTTTTTCCACACAGCGATTTGACTTAACATCAGCGATTCAAGAAAATTAGCGGTCTTTATATTTGATATCGGCAAAAAATAATGGCACCACTGATCAAAATCAGGGATTTGCATTTTAACCGTGGCGACAAAGTTATCTTCAATGGCATAGATATTGATATCTATCAAGGCAAGGTAACCGCAATCATGGGGCCGAGCGGCACCGGTAAAACCACTTTATTGAAACTGATAGGTGGTCAGCTAAAACCCGATAGCGGCACGATTGAAGTTGACGGGCAGAATGTTCATAAACTCTCGCATTCAAAACTTTATGAGTTGCGCAAACGAATGGGTATGTTGTTTCAAAGCGGCGCTTTGTTGACGGACATAAATGTTTTTGAAAATGTCGCTTTTCCGTTGCGGGAACACACAAAGTTTCCAGAATCGATGATCCGTGATTTGGTATTGATGAAATTACAAGCCGTAGGCTTGCGAAATGCCAGGGATATGATGCCGGCAGAGTTATCTGGCGGTATGGCCCGTCGGGTTGCCTTGGCTCGGGCAGTGACATTGGATCCGATGATGATTATGTACGATGAGCCGTTCACCGGACAGGATCCGATTTCAATGGGAACATTGGTCAATCTTATCCGTCGTCTTAACGATGCAATGGGCTTGACCAGTATTATTGTTTCGCATGATGTGGCTGAAACAACGCAAATTGCCGACGAGATATATCTGTTATCGGGCGGTAAAGTGATCGAAAAAGGTACACCGGAAACTCTCAAAACCTCTGGTTCTGAGTGGGTGAAACAGTTTTTACAGGGGTTACCTGATGGACCGGTTCCATTTCATTATCCGGGTAATGACTTTAGTAAAGACCTGTTGAATGCAGAGGAAAAACGATGATTGAGCTGCTAAGAAGCCTCGGTCGCTGGGGGTTGAATACCTTGCAGCGACTTGGTCGGGGCCATATGTTCTTAGTCCAAATGCTTGCAGGTATGCCCAGCCTGGCATTTCGTTTCTCGCTGGTAATTCAGCAATTATTTTATGTGGGCGTTCTATCTGTCCTGATAATTCTCATATCGGGTCTGTTTGTCGGCATGGTATTGGGGCTTCAAGGTTATAATACGCTGGTTGATTTTGGTGCCGAAGAATCATTGGGTGTTTTGGTGTCACTATCACTGGTAAGAGAGCTGGGGCCTGTTGTCACCGCATTATTGTTTGCAGGGCGTGCCGGTTCTGCCTTAACTGCTGAAATCGGTTTGATGAAAAGCACTGAGCAATTGTCCGGTATGGAAATGATGGCCGTTGATCCGATGCGTCGTATCATTGCTCCACGTTTTCTGGCAGGCCTTGTTTCAATGCCATTATTAGCGGCTATTTTCAGTGCTGTTGGCATTTTTGGTGCCTTCCTGATAGGTCATGGCTTGTTGGGCGTTGATGAGGGTGCTTTCTGGTCTCAAATGCAAGCGAAAACTGATTGGTATGAAGATATTCTGAACGGTGTGATTAAAAGTATTGTTTTTGGTTTTGTCGTGACATGGATCGCTTTATTTGAAGGTTATGACGCAACACCTACCTCAGAAGGTGTAGGGCGTGCCACAACGCGGACAGTTGTCCATTCCGCTTTTGCAATTCTCGGCCTGGACTTCGTTCTGACTGCGTTGATGTTTGGAGATATTTAAATGAATTCGAAAAGAAGTACCGAAATCCTGGTGGGCTTGTTTGTTGCTGCAGGCATAGCAGCCTTATTTGTGCTTGCTATGAAGGTGAGCAATTTAGGTGATTTTACCGATGATAAGGGCTATGAGGTTGTAGCAAACTTTCAGAATATCGGTGGTTTAAAACCCCGCTCGCCAGTGACAATGGCTGGTGTCAGGGTTGGACGGGTTACAGGAATCTCCCTGGATCCAAATACTTATGATGCCAGAGTCACTATCAATATTTACCGGCAATATGACAATATTCCAGTAGATACCTCAGCCAGTATTTTTACGGCTGGCCTTTTAGGTGAACAGTACATTAGCTTGTCGCCAGGTGCCGATGATTTTTACCTGGAAGATGGTGATGTTATTGATTTGACGCAACCCGCAGTCGTATTGGAACAGGTGATTGGCCAATTCTTATACAGTACCGCAGAAGGTGATTAAGATGATTAATATCAAAAAGTTTTCAATGCAGTTGCTCGCTGTATGCTTTTTGGGACTGATGGCTTTAAGTGCCTCTGCCCAAGCGATGCCTGAGCCACAAGCTTTAGTAAAAGAAGCCTCAGACAATATGCTGAAAGCGCTTAAAGATAACGAAGCTGAACTGGATCAGGATCCACAGAAGATTTTTTCGCTGGTGCAGGAAATTTTGATTCCGCATTTTGATTTTGAACGTATGGCAAGATTGGCTTTGGGGCGCAGCTGGCGTGATGCTTCAGCGGAACAGCAAGCCAAGTTTGTTGAGGAGTTCCGTCTGTTGCTGGTGAGAACTTATGCAACCGCAATGTTGGAATACACCAACGAAGAAATCCGTTTTTTACCCTTCCGCGATGATGTTGAAAAAGGCCGGGTAAATGTACCGATGGAAGTAGTTCAGCCAAATGGACCATCCATTCCAATGGCACTTTCCTTGTATAAAAACAACAATGATGAATGGAAAGTTTACGATGTGAGAATCGAAGGCATCAGTCTGGTCACCAACTACCGTTCAACTTTTAACCGTGATATTCGTACCAGCGGTATGGATGCACTGATTGAAAATCTTTCCAAACGTAATGATAGAGCCAGATAATGAAGCTGACTTTTGATGAAACGTCAAAACGCATTCTGGTCTCCGGAGAGCTATCTTTTGATACGGCAGTTAGCGGCATCGATATGACAAAAGAGCTGTTTGCTGAAGCAGCTCTTCTTGATGTAGATCTCGGTGAAGTTACCCACAGCGATAGTGCTGGCCTGGCATTACTGATTGAATGGATGCGTCAGGCACAGCAATTAAATAAAACGATTCGTTATTTTAATATGCCTGCACAAATGCTAGCGATGGCTGAAGCAAGCGGCTTGGAAGAACTTCTTCCTCTGCAATAAATTTTTTAAAAGTGGTGAAACATGAAAGCAGCAGATATCAAAGCAATGATTGAAGCAGGCTTACCTGATGCTGATGTTGAAGTGTTTGGTGAAGATGGCCAGCATTTTGATGCACGGGTTTTTAGTCCGTCATTCTCTGGAAAAAGCCTGATCGAACAACATCGTGCTGTTAAAGCTACGTTAGGTGACAGTTTTACCAGTGGTGCTGTACATGCATTGTCACTGAAAACCGGTGTCTCTCGCTAAACCAATCCTTTTTCTTCCAGAGCAAACTCATGGACAAATTAATTATTAGAGGTGGTGTCGCGCTTGATGGCGAGATCCGCATTTCGGGTGCCAAAAATGCGGCCTTGCCGATACTGATGGGGGCTTTATTAGCCGATTCACCAGTGCGTATTGGCAATGTCCCGCACTTACATGACATAACCACCACTTTGGAGTTGTTAGGCCGGATGGGAGTAACCCTTACGGTAGATGAACGTTCCGGGGTATTAATTGATCCATCTACTTTAACCATCACTGAAGCGGCTTATGATTTGGTGAAAACCATGCGGGCCTCCATTCTGGTTTTAGGTCCTTTGCTAGCCAAATTTGGTAAAGCCGATGTTTCTTTACCCGGCGGCTGTGCCATCGGTTCGCGTCCAGTGGATTTACATCTACGTGGTCTTGAACAAATGGGAGCCAAAATCAAAGTTGAAAACGGCTATATCCGTGCGACCAGTGGCGATGGCCTGAAAGGTGCCCATATTTTTATGGATCAGGTCACCGTGACAGGCACAGAAAATCTGATGATGGCAGCAACGCTGGCTTCAGGCACCACGATTATTGAAAATGCTGCTCGTGAACCCGAAGTGGTGGATTTAGCTAAATATCTGAATCAAATGGGTGCAAAAATTACTGGTGCCGGCTCGACCACCATTCAGATCGAAGGTGTAGAAAAGCTTAATGGAACGCATTATGCGATTCTGCCAGATCGTATTGAAACCGGTACCTATCTGGTCGCTGCGGCAATTACCCGCGGTCGAGTCAAACTCAAAGACACCGATGCAAATCAGCTGGAAGCCGTGCTGCTCAAACTGGAAGAAGCCGGTGCTAAAATTGAAGTGGGAGAGGACTGGATCACCTTGGATATGGAAGGAAGAAGGCCAAAAGCGGTTAATATCCGTACAGCTCCTTATCCTGCATTCCCGACTGATATGCAGGCGCAGTTTACCGCGCTGAACAGTATTGCCGAAGGTCAGGCAACCATTGTTGAAACCGTATTTGAAAATCGCTTTATGCATGTGCAGGAAATGCAGCGTATGGGCGCTAATTTGCAGATCGAAGGTAATACCGTGGTATGCAAAGGCCAGGAAAAACTGACGGCAGCCCCGGTGATGGCTACAGACTTACGTGCATCGGCCTGTCTGGTTCTGGCAGCCCTGGTCGCAGAAGGTGAAACCCAGGTAGAACGTATCTACCATATCGACCGTGGTTACGAATGTATTGAAGAAAAACTCCAGCAACTTGGCGCGCGCATTCGTCGGATACCGACACAGGCAAGGGCTGCGTCCAATGGCTGAAATGTTAACGCTGGCACTTTCTAAAGGACGAATCTTTCAAGAAACTTTACCGCTGCTGAAGGCCGCTGGTATCGAGCCTTTAGATGACCCGGAAAAAAGCCGCAAGTTGATATTGGAAACCAATCTGCCGGATGTCAGGCTGATTATTGTGCGCGCTTCTGATGTGCCGACCTATGTCGAATATGGCGGTGCCGATATGGGCGTGGCCGGTAAAGATGTATTGATGGAACACCCGAACGCTGAGCTTTACGAGCCGGTTGACTTGAAGATTGCCTGCTGCAAATTGATGACCGCCGGTAAACTAGACGCAGAGCCGCCACAAGGTCGTTTGAAAGTGGCCACCAAGTTTGTCGAAAGTACTAAACGGTTTTATGCGGAACAGGGGCAACAAGTTGAAATCATCAAGTTGTACGGTTCCATGGAGCTAGCGCCTCTGGTTGGCATGGCGGATCGCATTGTCGATGTGGTTGATACCGGTAATACCTTGCGAGCCAATGGATTAATACCTATGGAACACATTGCGGATATAAGTTCGCGTTTGGTGGTCAATAAGGCATCCATGAAAACCAAGCATGCGCGGATCCAGCAATTTATTGAGCAGATCCGCAACGCAGTAAAAGAGCAGCAAAAATGAACCTAATGAGTGAATTGAATTTTCAGCAAGCCGATTTCTGGCCCAAGCTCTCCGAGCTATTGGCCTGGGAAGGGGTTTCTGATGCGGCCATTACCGAAACTGTCAGAAATATCCTGGCGGATGTAAAACAACGCGGTGATCAAGCAGTAGTTGAGTACAGCCAACGTTTTGATCGTGTTAAAGCAACCGCTATGGCGGAACTGGAAATACCTCTGGTTCGTGCTGCAGCTGCATTGGAATCTATTCCTGCTGCCCAGCGCGAAGCACTGGAACAAGCAGCTGAACGTGTGCGTCGTTATCACGAACATCAAAAGCAGGAATCCTGGCATTACACTGAAGCTGATGGAACCTTGTTGGGTCAACAAGTCACACCATTGGATCGTGCCGGTTTATATGTGCCAGGTGGAAAAGCTGCCTATCCTTCATCAGTGTTGATGAATGCCATTCCAGCCAAAGTCGCAGGAGTGCAGGAATTGATCATGGTGGTACCGACACCGGATGATGAAGTGAATGATCTGGTGCTTGCTGCAGCTGCAATTGCCGGTGTGGATCGTATTTTTGCTATTGGCGGAGCACAGGCTGTTGCCGCATTGGCTTATGGCACCGAAACCATTCCACAGGTTGATAAAATTGTTGGACCGGGTAATATTTTTGTCGCCACTGCCAAAGGCATGGTGTTTGGCACTGTCGGTATCGATATGATTGCCGGGCCATCTGAAATTCTGGTGATTTGTGATGGTAAAACTG
This sequence comes from Methylophaga sp., assembly GCF_030651745.1. Next base: position 7,654 of record NZ_JAUSCC010000056.1, on the reverse strand, counting down.
ATCCAGACTGGATTGCCATGGATCTGTTTTCACAGGCCGAACATGATGAAGACGCTCAATCGATCCTGATATCACCTGACGCAGAATTTTTGCAGCAGGTTAAAGAATCGGTTGCCCGTTTGCTGCCTACAATGGAACGCAAAGCGATTATTGAAACCTCGCTGAAAAATCGTGGCGCAATGATCCTGGTCGACGATATGCAGCAGGCGGTTGAAGTGTGTAATTACATTGCGCCTGAACATTTGGAATTGTCAGTTGAAGAGCCCATGGAAATGGCCAAACAAATCCGCCATGCCGGTGCGATTTTTATGGGCCGTCATACTCCTGAAGCATTAGGGGATTATTGTGCTGGACCAAATCACGTATTGCCGACTTCACGCACAGCGCGTTTCAGTTCGCCTTTAGGTGTATATGATTTTCAAAAACGTTCCAGCTTGATTCAGGTGTCATCGCAAGGTGCACAAAGTCTGGGTAAGATTGCATCGGTGCTGGCGCGTGGAGAAAGTCTGACAGCACATGCACGCAGCGCCGAGTATCGTTTACAGGAAAAATAATGAGCCGCTTCTGGAGTGATTTTGTTCATTCATTAGAACCTTATGTGCCGGGAGAACAGCCTCGCGGCCATAATCTGGTTAAGCTCAATACCAACGAAAATCCGTTTGGTCCTTCACCAAAAGTGTTGGAGGCTATCCGTATGGCCACTACCGAACGGTTACGTTTGTATCCGGTTCCTGATGGTGGTCCGCTCAAACAGGTGATTGCCGATTACCATAATGTTCCTGCGGAATGCGTATTTGTCGGAAATGGCTCAGATGAAGTATTGGCACATGTGTTTAATGCTTTGTTCAAGCATGGCAAACCGGTGTTATTTCCTGATGTCACTTACAGTTTTTATCCTGTGTATTGTCAGCTCTACGACATAGAGTCAGTGTTAGTGCCGTTAAATGCCGACTTTGAAATCGATATCACCGATTATGAGCGCGATAATGGCGGCATTATTCTGCCCAATCCCAATGCCCCCACCGGCTGTTTGCTGTCTTTGGATGATATCCGTCGTCTGGTGGAAATGAACCGTGACTCGGTGGTGGTTATTGATGAAGCCTATATTGATTTTGGTGGTGAAACAGCGATTCCGTTAACCCAACGCTTCCCCAATTTGCTGGTCACTCAAACCTTATCCAAATCGCGCTCGCTGGCCGGTATGCGTATTGGTTTTGCTATCGGGCATCCAGAGTTGATTGAAGCATTGGTCAGAGTTAAAGACAGTTTTAATTCCTATCCGCTTGATAGTCTGGCGATTGCCGCCGGCGTGGCCGCTTATCAGGATGAAGCTTACTTTAAACAATGTCAGCAGCAAGTGATTACTGAGCGTGAATGGCTGACGCAATCGTTACAGGAATTGGGTTTTGAGGTTTTGCCCTCGGCAGCAAATTTTGTTTTTGCCCGTCATCCGCAGCATGATGCTGCTACTTTGGCTGCTGGATTACGCGAAAAAGGCGTAATTGTTCGTCATTTTAAAAAGCCGCGAATAGATCAGTTTTTACGTATCAGTATTGGTAACCATACGGAAAATCAGCTGTTAATGAGTCAGCTGGATTTGCTGGTTTAATCTATAGCTGACGAACCTAATAGTTCGCGCAGGCGCTGTAAATCCAACTCATATTGTTTATTGAGCGTGGTAATTTCTGTTTGTAATTGTTCAATGCTGGATTGATTGTTATCTAATTCCTGCTGCGCAGCCTGCAGGCGACTTTTTAAGTTGTCACTAAGGCCAACGCCGCTTAATTCATTATCCGCCGCTTGCCGTTGGGCTTGCTGCAAACGCTGCTGTAATCCTTTACGTTTGCTGTTCAACACTTCAAGACGTTTTTCACGATAAAGCAGATCTTTGTCGCGCTCATTTATTAAATCCTGTTCGGATTGATAGGCCGACAGTAAGTTATGATCGTAAATGGCGCGTTTACGACGTTCTTCCGCCGCCATTTTGGCGGCCTGCTCGGCCTGTTTCTGCGCTTCTAAATCCAGTATTCTTTGCTTATCACGCTCAATAATTTGCGCTTCAGTGAGAGCCGGTGGTACCCGCTGAATTACTCGCATCGATTTCTCATCAAGAATATCGTAACCTTGCTGGGCAACTTCTGGCGGCAAGGTTTTACTTATGGTTGGAATACCATTTTCATCAGTAAAACGGTACAGTTGTGCCGCTGATACACTGGTCGTTATAAGCAAAGTTGCACTTAGCAGCGACGCCATTACAAAGCGTATTGAAATCATTCTTATTTCCCAGAGAGCCTTGTTAATTTGAGCTTTGTTGAACATTTTATTCTGTTTGTTATTTCTTTGCTGGCAAATACTTTTTCGGCATTAAGTGGTGGCGGTGCGGGCTTAATCCAGTTTCCTGTACTGATTTTTCTCGGATTAACATTTTCTGTAGCCCTGGCAACGCATAAAGTGGCCAGTGTCGCTCTGGGATTAGGTGCCGCTTTACGTTATATCTCTACCAGTCGGCTGGAACGGCAGTTTGTATTATTACTGCTGGTGGCTGGGCTGCCAGGCGTAGTGATTGGCGGTAGTGTGATTCTATTGGTGCCAGACAGAATTGCAGAGATTGCCTTGGGAGTATTAACCGGTTCACTGGGAATTTATTCGTTATTCAAGCCGGCTTTAGGACAAATTTATTTACCGGTGCACCGCGAACGACGCGGCTATCTATTGGGGGCGGTAGTCTTATTCTTTTTAGGGATCCTTAACGGTTCGCTGACTTCCGGAACCGGATTGTTTGTCACCCTTTGGTTGATATTGTGGTTTGGTATGGATTACCAGCGTGCAGTGGCGTACACGCTGATTTTAGTTGGAGTCTTCTGGAATGGGGCCGGTGCGATTACCTTGGGTATTCTGGGTGAGATCCGCTGGGATTGGTTGCCAGCTTTGTTACTGGGATCTTTTTTAGGCGGTTATCTCGGATCGCATTTGGCACTGCGTTGGGGTAATCGCTGGATCAAACGCAGCTTTGAAATTGTCACTTTGTTAATTGCAGTCAGATTGATTTGGGGGCCTATTTAGCCCGAGACCCCGTATTGTTCACGATAAGCTTTAACGGAAGGTAAGTGTTGCTGCAGCTCGGGGTTATCCTGCAGATAACTGAGTAAGTCGTTCAAACAGATAATGCTCACGACAGGGATTTGATGTGTCTGTTCAACCTGTTGTATGGCAGATAACTCACCTTGTCCACGTTCCTGTCGATCTAAGGCAATGATAACGCCCGCAGGCTTCGCCCCAGCAGCACGGATAATATCAACCGATTCACCGACTGAAGTTCCGGCGGAAATCACATCATCAATAATCAACACCTTACCTTGCAGCTCAGCCCCAACTAGTTGTCCGCCTTCGCCATGGTCTTTTTTCTCTTTACGGTTAAACACATAGGGCACATCACGATTATGCTGATCAGCCAGTGCAACTACAGTTGTTGACGCCAGTGGAATGCCTTTGTATGCAGGTCCAAACAACACGTCATAGTCAAGAGTGGATTCGCTGATAGCCTGAGCATAAAAACGGCCCAAACGGGCCAGCGAAGCACCGCTGTTAAATAAACCGCTGTTAAAAAAATATGGACTTATCCGTCCGGATTTGAGGGTGAACTCGCCAAAACGTAATACCCCAGTTTGCAGGGCAAATTCGATAAAGTCGTGTTGATAATCTTTCATGAGTTTCCGTTATGAATCAAATAAACCGCAGTTTGTCCGAACAGGTTGGGTAATAAACGAATGCCGAGGGTGTCTTTATGTTCGTGATTGACGACGCTGCGGTTGACCACGCTAAAACCGTATTGATCACAAATTTTTTCAAAATCTTTCAAAGTACATAAATGAATGTTTGGAGTATCAAACCAGGCATTGGGCAAGTTCTTTGATACCGGCATCTTGCCTCCCAAACCCAGTTGAACACGGCATTGCCAATGACCGAAATTCGGAAAACCGATAATGCCTTGCTTGCCCACCCGCATGATTTCCCTTAATAGAAAATCCGGTCTTTTCACCGCCTGCAAGGTTTGTGACAGGATGACAAAATCAAAACTTTGATCAGCAAATTGACCGAGCCCAACATCCAGATCGGCCTGAATAACATTCACACCACTTTCGATACATTCAGTAAATTTGCTGTTATCGATTTCCAGCCCATAACCGGTAACGTTGCGTTGTTGCAGATGCTTCAGCAGCGCGCCATTACCACATCCCAAATCCAAAACATGAGAATTATCTGGGATCCAATCACTGATAATTTGTAAATCTACGCGTAATGTCATCAGCCATTTACCTCTTTAGCAACTTGCTGCATATAGCTGGCAAAGATTTCCATATAGCGCGGAATCGGCATTAAAAAAGCATCATGGCCTTGGGTGGCCTCAATTTCGGCATAACTTACAGACTTTCCGGCACTGAGCAGTGCGTTGACGATTTCCAATGAACGTAAAGGTGAGAAACGCCAGTCACTGGTAAATGAAATGATTAAGGATTTGGCCTGAATCGCTTTAACTGCCTGGGTTAGATCGTCATTAAATTCCTTGGCCGGGTCAAAATAATCCAAGGCCTTTGTCATTAAAAGATAGGTATTGGCATCAAAACGCTCAACAAAACTGATGCTTTGATAACGCAAATAACTCTCGATCTGGAATTCCACGTCATAACCGTATTGAATTTTGCCACTACGCAGTTCACGACCAAACTTTTCACCCATCGCTTCATCTGAAAGATAGGTGATATGTCCCAGCATTCGGGCAAGGCCCAGGCCCTGGCGGGGAACGGTATTGAATTCCTGATAACGACCTTCGTGAAATTCCGGATCAGATTTAATAGCGGTACGGGCAACTTCATTAAAGGCAATATTCTGTGCTGATAATTTGGGTGCCGCGGCAATGACCAGAACATGCGCAACACGTTCCGGTAATGAAATGGCCCAATACAAAGCCTGCATCCCACCCAGGCTGCCACCGACAACTGCAGCCCATTTCTGAATACCTAATGAGTCCGCCAGAATCGCCTGACTTTTCACCCAATCCGTTACCGTCACAATTGGAAAGTCAGGTCCATATAATTTACCGGTTTCCGGATTAATCGTATTCGGACCGGACGAACCCTTACAGCCGCCCAGATTATTGGGGCACACCACAAAAAAATGATTGGTATCGATAGCTTTACCAGGACCAATTGCGCTGTCCCACCAACCCGGTTTGCGTTCTTCCAGAGAATTAAACCCGGCAGCATGGTGATCCCCCGACAAGGCATGGCAAATCAACACGGCATTACTTTTATCGGCGTTTAACTGGCCATAGGTTTCATAAATCAAATCAAACTGTGACAGCGTCCGGCCACATTCAAGATCCAGAGGCGTTTCAACATGCAAATGAGAAGGGATTACCAATCCGACTGAGTCAGCTGGCAGGGAGTCCGACATAATGTACTGTGTCCTATAACAAAATTAATACTGGGGATACACGGGGCCGAGCAATAACGGCATGACCAGCATCGACAGAACCTGTAATCCTAATATGACCACTAATGGTGATAAATCAATGCCACCCAGTAACGGCATTCTGCGGCGTACTGGTTCAAGCAAAGGCGCATTAATTGCCTGAATCAGACTGGCTACCGGATTATAACCTTGCGGAGCCAGCCAGCTGAGTAGAACTTCGATAATTATGGTGACCGTAAACAAGCTGATAAACAGGGAAAATAATTCAGCAGCTGTGAGTAAAACCAGTCCGGTGATTGCTGGCCAAGCGCCTGCCAGACTTAACAATAAAGTCAGTTTGATCAGAGCGACCAGAATCAACAACAGCAACACAGCCGAATCAAATTTCCGGGAGCTTGGCATGAAGCTGCGCAGCGGTGCGCATAACGGTTCAGTAATACGAATAATGGTTTGTATTAAAGGATGAGTGAACGGTGTTCTAATCAGGGGCAACAGCAAACGTACAGCAACGATATACATATAAAATTGGAACAGGGTTTCAATCAGAAACATCAGAGGATTTGAAAAATAACTGTTAGGCATGATGATCTTGTCCCAATTCATTGGCCAGCTCGCGTGCACGCAGGGCTGCAGCAACTAAAGCATTTTCAAATAAGCCACGCAAACCACCATCTTCCAGTTCATGAATGGCTCTTTCAGTGGTGCCGCCTGGAGATGTGACTTGTTTTCTCAAGGTACTTGCTGATTCACCACTTTCCAGCGCCATTTTAGCGGCTCCAAATGCTGTTTCCAAACATAACAATCTGGCAGTTTCCTGCGGCAGCCCAAGTTCGATGGCGGCTTTTTCCATTGCTTCCATCACCAGAAAAAAATAAGCGGGGCCACTGCCAGATAATGCCGTTACCGCATCCATATGTTTTTCATCTTGCAGCCAGATAGCCAAACCACAGGCACGCAAAATGGATTCGGCCAATTCATGTTGTTTATGCGTCACCTGTTCATTGGCAAATAAAGCCGTCGCGCCGGCTTCAACTAAAGCTGGAGTATTGGGCATGGCACGGACAATGGACGATGGGGTTTTGCTTAGCCAACGGCTGATATCATCGATTCGGATCCCCGCGGCAATTGAAATCATCAGTTGATGCGGCTGCCAATCAGCGCTTAATTCTCGTACCACATCCTGCAAATGCTGCGGTTTGACAGCGAGAATAACTACATCAACACCTTCAATGGCCTGTTGATTGCTGTTAAAGGTTTTTACCGGATAATGAGCGGTCAGAGTTTCAAGCGTTGTGACCTGGGTATCGGAGACATGGATATTTTCGGCAGGCATTCCATTGGCGATTAAGCCACCAATTAAACTGCGCGCCATATTTCCACCGCCGATAAAGGCGAGCTTACAAGGTATCATTTACGCTTTCTCCATTGGGATATGCTGTTAGCGGTGTAGTGTACTGGTTATTATTTGTCGGGTGTATGTCTCTCGCCAAACAAGGCGGTGCCAATTCTGACCATGGTACTGCCCTGAATAATGGCTGCTTGCATATCTGCGGACATGCCCATAGATAAGGTATCGACCTCAGGATGCGCTGATTTGAGCTTGCCAAACAGATGCTGCGCTCGTCCAAAAGCATCCAGTTGCTGTTCTTCGGTTTCTGCAATTGCCGGTATCACCATTAAACCTCGCAAGCAAAGATTATCCAATTGACTCACCGCTGCGGCGAGTTCCATTAATTTATCAGACGGTACGCCCGCCTTGCTGGATTCGTTGTCAATATTCACTTGCAGACAAATATTTAGCGCTGGTTTTTGCGCTGGTCGCTGAGCGGATAAACGTTGGGCAATTTTCAATCGGTCAACACTTTCGACCCAATCAAAGTTTGCAGCAATTTCCCGGGTTTTGTTGGATTGTACTGGCCCGATAAAATGCCACTCCAAGGCCAAATCCTCTAATGCAGCGATTTTTTCCAATGCTTCCTGTAAATAGTTTTCACCAAAACGCGATTGTCCGGCTTCAGCTAATTCCCTAAGCTGGGTGGCGGGCCAGGTTTTACTGACCGCCAGTAATTTAACGGATCCTTCAGGGCGGTTGGCACGTTGTTCTGCCAATTTGATGAAGTTCATCACAGATTGCAGGCGGGTTTTTGAATTTGTCATGTTGCAAGCCAGTCAGGAGCGCGCT
>NZ_JAUSCC010000054.1 GCF_030651745.1 Methylophaga sp. | reverse complement strand
ACAAATGTTACGTGCCTTCAGCGACAGCATGAATGGCTATACCTTCTTTGAAAGATAATCTCAGGTTTAAGGACTCAGCTCTATGTCAAAAGTGATCATTATTGGCGCCGGTGGTGTTGGCGGCGTCGTTACTCATAAATGCGCACAATTACCCGAAGTATTTTCGGAAATTGTTCTGGCCAGCCGTAATGAAGACAAATGTAAAGCAATTGCCGCACAGCTGGATCGCCCAATCCGCACAGCACAGGTTGATGCGGATAATGTACCTGAGCTGACCGTCTTACTGGAAAAGGAAAAACCGGATCTAGTCATTAACGTAGCTTTGCCGTACCAGGACTTGCACATTATGGATGCCTGTCTGGCTGCCGGTGTGGATTATCTGGACACTGCCAACTACGAACCGCTGGACACTGCAAAGTTTGAATACAGCTGGCAGTGGGCTTATCGCGAAAAATTTGAAAAAGCCGGTTTAATGGCATTGCTGGGCAGCGGTTTTGATCCCGGTGCGACCAACGTCTTTACCGCTTATCTTGCCAAACATTATTTCGATGAAATCCATGAGTTGGACATCATTGATGTCAACGGTGGTGACCATGGTTATCCGTTTGCTACCAACTTCAATCCGGAAATCAATATCCGTGAAGTCACTGCTGAATGCCGTCACTGGGAAAATGGTGAGTTTGTCACCACTCCTGCGATGTCAAAAAAAGCCAGCTTTACCTGTCCGGAAGAGGTCGGTAATTACAATATTTACCGTATGTACCACGAAGAATTGGAATCACTGGTTGTTAATTTCCCGACCTTGAAACGTGCCCAATTCTGGATGAGCTTTGGTGAAAGCTATCTGAAACATCTGGAAGTGCTGGGTAATGTCGGCATGACCGGTATTGATCCAATTGACTATAACGGCCAGCAGATTGTGCCGATTCAGTTCCTCAAAGCGTTATTGCCCGATCCTTCAACATTAGGTCCACGTACCAAAGGCAAAACCTGTATTGGCTGCGTGGTCAAAGGCGTAAAAGACGGTAAACAGAAAATCGTTTATCTCTACCAGATTAAAGACCATCAGGATTGCTACGCAGAAGTACAGTCTCAGGCTATTTCATACACCACAGGTGTGCCAGCAATGATCGGCGCCAAAATGATGCTGGAAGGCAAATGGAAAAAACCGGGCGTCTGGAATATCGAACAGTTTGATCCCGATCCGTTTATGGAAGATATGAACAAATACGGTCTGCCATGGCAAGTGATTGAGCTGGATGATTTCAATCTCGACGGTTGATTAATTCTCTACGGTCTCAAAGAGGCGTCGGGTTACGCTATGCTAACCCGACCTACAACCTTAACAAGATAAATTAATTATCGATTTCAGGTGTTTGAAAATTAATGCAATTTACGGATTTTACCAAGCTGGATCTATCCCGTCTGCCATCGCCATGTTTTGTGGTAGATGAAGTCGCGGTTGAGCGTAATTTACGCATTCTGAATCATGTGCAAACGGCGAGTGGTGCAAAAGTTCTGGCCGCTTTGAAAGCATTTTCCATGTGGTCTTTGGCACCGTTAACAGCGAAGTATTTGAGTGGAACCTGTGCCAGCGGTCTGCATGAAGCACGTCTTGGCTTTGAAGAATATGGTGGAGAAGTACATGTTTTTGCCGCCGCATTCAGCCAGGCAGATATTGATGAGCTGCTGACATTTGCCAATCATATTGTGTTTAATTCCTGTGGGCAGTGGTTACGATTTCGTGAGCAATGTCTGAAGGCTCAGAAGCAACGTCCTGAATTACATTTCGGTTTACGTATTAATCCAGAACATTCAGAAGGCGCGGTGCCAATCTACGATCCATGCGCGCCCGGTTCGCGTTTAGGTATTCCGTTATCACAGCTGGACGAAAGTGCTTTAGAAGGCATTTCCGGTCTGCATTTTCATACCTTGTGTGAACAGGGCTTTGAGCCTTTGCAACGCACTGTGGCTGCTATGGAAGCCAAGTTTGGTCATTTATTGCCACAGATGCATTGGGTGAATTTTGGCGGCGGTCATCATATTACCGCTGATGGTTATAACATTGATGGGTTAATCGAGTTAGTTAAGGATTTTAAACAACGGCATCAAGTCGAAGTTTATCTGGAGCCTGGTGAGGCGGTGGCAATCGGTACAGGTATTTTGAGTTGTGAAGTGCTGGATATCACCTGGAATCATTTGGATCAGGCCATTCTGGATACCTCTGCTACCTGTCATATGCCTGACACTTTGGAAATGCCTTATCGCCCAGATATCACTGGTTCAGGATTACCGGCTGAAAAAGCGCATACCTATCGTTTGGGCGGTTTAACCTGTCTGGCGGGCGATGTGATTGGCGATTACAGTTTTGATACGCCATTGGAAATCGGTCAACGACTGGTATTTGAAGATATGAGCCATTACACCATGGTGAAAACCACGACGTTTAATGGCACCAAATTACCATCGCTGGCTATCTGGAACTCCGAAACCGATGAGTTACGTGTAGTCAAAAACTTTGACTACAGCGATTTTAAAGAGCGACTGTCATGAACACTGAATTGAACGAAGAATTTCCAATTTTCCTGGGCTCTGAAATTGATCAGGCCGACCCGAAACAGGCGATGTTTCATGTTTTGCCAGTGCCATATGAAAAAAGTGTGTCCTACGGTGGCGGAACCAGAAATGGTCCATCAACCATTTTGAATGCCTCATGGCAGTTGGAAAAATGGGATGGTAAAAGCAATCCATGCGATTTGGGCATTTATACCTGCCCGCCAGTCGATTGCAGCGTCAGCTCGCAACAGGTGATAGATAATATTGCCAATGCCACTGCTGAAATCATCCGTAATGGGGGTATTCCAGTGGTGTTAGGCGGTGAACACACCGTGACTTATGGCGTTATCAAAGGCCTCAAAGATGCCGGTATTGAAGATTTCGGTATTGTGCAGATTGATGCACATGCCGATCTGCGTCATGCCTATGAAGGCGATATTCTGAGCCATGCTTCAGTGATGAAACGTGCTGTGGATATGGGCATTCCGTTATATCAGTTGGGCATTCGCGCGTTTTGCGAAGAAGAAATGCAGGTGCGTGAAGAATTTGGCGTGTATTACCAGGATGCCGATGAGTTGGTGCCAAATAATATCAACAGCATTACCTTACCTGATGATTTCCCGCAGAAAGTGTTTTTCACGGTAGATATTGATGGCATGGATCCCAGTGTGTTTCCATCAACAGGCACGCCAGTGCCGGGCGGGCTCAGTTGGTATCAAACATTAAACCTGTTTGAATCGGTGGCCAAACAACGTGAAATCATTGGCTTTGATGTGATGGAATTTGCGCCGATAGAAGGCTTTCATGCCTACGATTTTGCGGCGTCTATGCTGACCTACAAGTTGATGGGAATCACTGCTCGTAGCCGTCAAAGTTGATTTTAAAATCAACCACAGAGGTTTTTGAGATATCCACAGATTATTTCGAAGGATATTAATTCAGAGCAACCTAACGATTATTTGGTTTGTGTCGAGTTACGCTGCGCTAACCAGGCCTACGTTTTATCTTTGTGGTTTTAAATAAGATTGATATCGGTCACCAATGTCGGTGAATCAAAGAAAACTATTATAAATCTGCGTCCATCTGTGTAATCTGCGGATTGATATTGCTTTATATCTCTCTGTGCTTTGTGGTTAATTCACTGATCGTAAAATCAGTTTTTACTTTTCTTTGAAGCGTTTACACGTTAAAATTCGCGGTTTTTTTACTCTCTGGGGTCTGCGACATGAGCCAAGCTACAATCACATTGCTGCAAAACTACTACGATGCGTTCAACCGTCAGGATATGGATGCGTTTTTGAATATGCTGACTGATGATGTTATTCATGACGTAAACCAAGGTGGTCGTGAAGTTGGTAAAGAAAAATTCGAAGCATTTATGGATCGTATGAATGCGCATTACAAAGAACAAATCGTCGATATTTCTATCACCAGCAACGAAGCCGGTGACCGCGCTGCAGTTGAATTCACTGTGTTAGGTGAATACCTGAGCACCGATGAAGGTCTGCCAGAAGCGAATGGCCAAAAATATAATCTGCCAGCTGGTGCATTTTTTGTTATCCGTGATGGCAAAGTCGCTCGCATTACCAACTACTACAACCTGGAAGACTGGGTAAAACAAGTCGTCGGTTAAACTGCAAGATGATCAGCCAGGCTGGAACAGCTTTTCCAGCCTGGCTTTTTTATATGCCTTTCCATTGCACGGATTAAGATAACTATGCTGGAATTGAAACGTTTATCAGGTGAAGCCCTGAATCAATATATTCCCGAACTGGCCCAGTTACGCATTCAGGTGTTTCGTGATTTTCCCTATTTGTATGATGGCGATACAGATTACGAAGCACGTTATCTGCAAACCTACATCGAAGCTCCAGACAGTGTGATTGTGCTGGCATTTGATGGCGATAAAGTAGTCGGTGCATCTACCGGCATCCCGTTGAAATATGAAACAGAAGAAGTCAAAGCGCCGTTTATTAAAGCGGGTATAGACGTGAATAGTGTGTTTTATTGCGGTGAATCGGTATTGCTATCGAAATACCGGGGGCAGGGCGCTGGTGTAGCTTTCTTTGATCACCGTGAAGCACACGCCCGTGATTTGGGCGGCTATGAGTACAGTTGTTTCTGCGGAGTGCAACGACCTGACGATCATCCACGTCGTCCGGCAGGCTTCAGACCATTGGATAACTTCTGGCGTAAACGTGGTTATGAAAAACATCCAGAATTGCAGACTACTTTCAGCTGGAAAGAACTGGACGAAGATCATGAATCACCCAAGCCGATGACTTTCTGGATGAAGAAACTCTAGCTTAGGTTTTGCCATCTATAACAATGGCTTGTCAGCATAGTGGTTGAGAAGCTGTTACAAATAAACTATCTGGCATTGAAATAAGGCTGAAATGCCCAATCTTTAATGTCCCGTTAACGATTTCCCGAGTTTGGTGTCAATGAGCAAAGTTAAAGTCGCTGCAGCGCAATACGATATTGGTTTTTTCGAGGACTGGTCGCAATTCACTGACAAACTGACGCAGTGGGTGGCTGAGGCGGTTGAAGAAAAGGCCAAGTTATTAGTGTTTCCTGAATATGGCAGCATGGAACTGGCTTCGTTATTTGGCGAAACCATCTATAAAGATCTCGGAAAACAATTGCATTCCATGCAGGATGTTTACGCTGACTGGCAGGATCTGCATCATCAACTGAGCAAGCAATATGATGTGATGATGTTGGCCAGCACTTTTCCGGTATTACAGGAAGATGGCACTTTCCGTAACCGTGCCAACTTATATGGTCCTGATGGCCTGATTGGTTTTCAGGACAAATTGATCATGACTCGCTTTGAAAATGAGCAATGGTTAATTCATCCTGGTAAACAGATCAAAGTACTGGATACCGATGTCGGCCGTATCGGCATCAATATCTGTTATGACAGTGAATTCCCGATGATTGCCTATCAACAGGTCAATGCGGGTGCAGATTTAATTCTGGCACCAAGTTGTACTGACACCCAGGCTGGTTTTCACCGGGTACGTATCGGTTGCCAGGCACGCGCTCTGGAAAATCAATGTTATGTAGTTCAGTCACCGACCTTCGGTGAAGCGTCTTGGTCAGAAGCGGTTGATGTCAACACCGGGCGTGCCAGTATTTATACCCCTGTTGATTATGGTTTTCCGGACAATGGGATCTTGATTGAAGGGGTTGCTGATAAACCGGGTTGGGTCTGCGCCGATCTGGATTTGACTGAAATTGCCCGCGTTCGGCAGGAAGGACAGGTATTTAATTACCGTGACTGGCCGTTGCAACATAAATTAACCGGTCCAGAGCAAACACGTTAAACAGTTTAAACACCGCTGTTATCGCGGTGTTTTTCTTTGCAAACGTCAATAACCTTGCTGTCCATGTGGATGCAGTGGTTTCAGGCAAGGTATAAAATACTCAGCCGAATATGCTTAAAAAAATTACAGGAGTCATGCATGACTAGCCCCGCGCAAATTGAGGAAATCGTCAAAAATTATCAGGATCCATCAACACTGATAACATTCGGCGATACCCGCGCCACGGTCAAAGTATCGCAGGACGATAATCAGACGCAGGTCGATGTGACTTTAGGCTATCCAGTCAAAGGTTATGCGGCTGAACTGGCACAGAACCTTAAACAATTGATTGAAGCTGATGGCGCAACAAATGTCAGCGTCAACATCACTACTAAAATCGTAAAACATAAAGTGCAGCAGGGTGTGCCAGCACTGGAAAATGTCAAAAATATTATTGCAGTTGCGTCAGGTAAAGGCGGCGTAGGTAAATCAACGACCTCGGTCAATCTGGCACTGGCTCTGGCGGCTGAAGGTGCCACGGTAGGTATTCTGGATGCAGATATCTACGGTCCAAGCCAGCCGCGTATGCTGGGCACCACCCAACGCCCTGAATCCATTGATGGCAAATCAATCGAGCCAATTGAAAGCTACGGCATTCAGAGCATGTCGATTGGCTTTTTGATTGATGAAGAAGAGCCGATGATCTGGCGTGGTCCGATGGTGACCCAGGCTTTACAGCAAATGCTGGGCGACACCAACTGGAAAGAACTGGATTATCTGGTTATCGATTTACCACCTGGTACCGGCGATATTCAGTTGACCTTGTCACAGAAAGTGCCGGTCAGTGGAGCGGTTATCGTGACGACACCACAAGATATTTCCTTACTAGATGCCCGTAAAGCATTGAAAATGTTTGAGAAAGTGAAAGTTCCAGTGTTAGGCGTGATTGAAAATATGAGCACCCATATTTGCAGCCAGTGTGGCCATGAAGAGCATATCTTTGGTGCTGGTGGCGGGCAGTCGATGGCTGATCAATATGGTGTCAATATGCTGGGCAGTTTGCCGTTGGATATTCATATTCGTGAAGATGCCGACAATGGTCAGCCGACAGTGGTAAAAGATCCGGACGGTGACATTGCCATGGCTTATCGTGGAATTGCCCGTCGTATTGCGGCTAATCTGGCGATGCAGGGTAAAAATTATGCCGCTGCATTCCCGAATATAGTTATCAAGAACGACTAATCAGGCTATCATCAACATCTTTTGAGCTTAACTGACGGACTATGAGCATAAAATCAGATAAATGGATCCGCCGCATGGCAGAACAACACGGCATGATTTCGCCGTTTGAGCCAGGTCAGGTACGTGAACGTGAAGGACAGCGCATTATTTCCTATGGCACCTCCAGCTATGGATATGATGTACGCTGTTCCACCGAGTTTAAAATCTTTACCAATATCAATTCAGCAATTGTCGATCCGAAAAACTTTGATGCCAGCAGTTTTGTGGATATCACATCAGATGTGTGCATTATTCCGCCAAATTCTTTTGCCTTGGCTCGCACTATTGAATCGTTCAAAATCCCGCGAAACGTGTTAACGGTTTGTTTGGGCAAATCTACTTATGCCAGATGTGGCATTATTGTAAATGTCACGCCGTTAGAACCAGAATGGGAAGGGCAGGTAACATTGGAGTTTTCCAATACCACACCCTTACCGGCCAAAATCTACGCCAATGAAGGCGTTGCACAAATGTTGTTCTTTGAATCTGATGAAGTCTGTGAGACCTCTTATGCTGACAGAGCTGGTAAATACCAGGGTCAGCAGGGCGTGACTTTACCGAAATCCTGATAGAGATATGGCCGTGCAAAGCATCAGCAGAATCATTTTACCGGGGCTGCTGCTTATGCTTAGCGGCTGTGAAGGTCAACCACAACAAACCAATCAATGGCAGCATAGCGAAGGCAGTTATGCTGCGACCTTTTCAGCTGATGGTCAGTTTCTATTATCCGCTGATGTAGATGCGGCAGCCAGGCTCTGGGACTTACAAAGCAATCAGGTGAAATACAGCTGGCAAAGCGAACAGAAAGAAACTATTCGCAGTACCTCGGTGGCATTAGCCAAATCCAGTCCGGTGGCGGCGACCGTCGAGTTTGATACGGTTATGTTGTGGAACACCCAAAGTGGTATGCCGGAAAACAGGCTGACTTTTCCATTACGGATAAAATCGCTGGATATTTCACCCAATGGGCAATTTCTGTTGTTGGCATTGGCTGACAGTACAGCGGTCTATTTTGATATCAAGGCTAACCGGGTACGCCATGTATTTGAACACGATGGTGCGGCGGTGGATTCCCCGGTAAATCATCCCATTAATGCGGTGGCTATTTCACCTGACGGAAAAACAGCGTTAACCGGCGGTGATGATAGAACGGCTCGACTATGGGATCTGCAAAACGGCCAGCAATTGCAAAACTGGCTACATGGCAATAATGTGAATCTGGTGAAATTTGATCCACAAAGCCGATTTGTCTTCACTGCCGCTGATAATGACCATTCCTATCTCTGGTCGTTAACTGATGGCAGTCAACAATCTCAATTACGCAGTTCCGCATGGCCGAAATCAATGCCAATTCCGGATTTTCCGGTATTTACAACTACAACCACCGCCGTTAATTTTTCTCAGGATGGCATGTTATTGGTCACCGGACATGCTGCAGAGCGCATTTGTGTCTGGCAGCTGCCGCAAGGCGACAAATTACGTTGCTGGAAAGTGACCAGACAAAATCCACTTAACCCCGGTATGGTCATCCAGGCGGTGTCTTTTATTGCTAACGACAGTGCGGTATTAAGCATTGCCGGCACCGGCGAAGCTCAGCAGTGGCAGTGGAGGTAGTAGTTATGTACAAACTGGTTTTTTTTGTCCCTGACAGTCATAAAGAATTAGTTAAAGAAGCCATTTTTAATGCTGGTGCCGGACAATTTGAAGGTTATGAGTTTTGCAGTTGGGAAACTCTGGGCACTGGTCAGTTCCGCCCTTTATCGGGTAGTCAGCCGTTTATTGGTGAAAGCGGAAAAATTGAACTGGTTAATGAGTACCGGGTTGAAACGATTTGTACGAACGACACCATCAAAGCCGTTGTCTCAGCTTTGAAACTTGCCCACCCATATGAAGAGCCTGCTTATCAGTACTGGCTAGTTAATCAAGAGGATTTTTAATTTAATGAACGCACCTGCGTCCCCGCAAACCATTCGTCTTGCGGATTACACTGTTCCCTCCTATCTGGTCGATAACGTTGATTTGCATTTTGATCTGGATGCGTCAACCACCCGAGTCACCAGCATTCTGAATATGCGACGTAATCCGAAAGGACCAGGGGAAGACTGTGTGCTAAATGGTGAACATCTTCAGCTTATCAGTATCAAGCTGGATGGCCGTTTGTTAACTGCTGCAGAATTTCAACGGTCCAATACACAGTTGATTTTGCCGCAATTGCCGGAAAAATTTCAGCTGGAGATTGTGACCGAAATTCATCCAGATCAAAACACGGCTTTGGAAGGGCTTTACCACTCAGGATCATTGGTCTGTACCCAATGTGAGGCTGAGGGTTTCCGTCGCATTACTTATTATCCGGATCGACCTGATGTGATGGCGGTGTTTACCGTCACTATCACTGCTGATAAACAGAAATGGCCGATTCTATTATCCAACGGTAACCTGCAAGAGCAGGGCGAACTGGAAGATGGACGTCATTGGGTGCGTTGGCATGATCCGCATCCTAAACCCTGTTATTTATTTGCCTTGGTTGCCGGCGATTTGTATATGCAGCAGGACAATTTCACCACCATCAGCGGTCGTGACGTGACCTTGCAGATCTATGTGGATAAGGAAAATCACGATAAATGTGATCATGCTCTGATGTCATTAATACAATCCATGCGCTGGGATGAAGAAGCCTATGGTCGGGAATATGATCTCGATGTGTTTATGATTGTTGCGGTCAACGATTTCAATATGGGTGCGATGGAAAACAAAGGGCTGAATATTTTCAACGCCGCTTGTGTTCTGGCCAGCCCAAAAACTGCTACTGATAACGATTTTTATACGATTCAGAGCATTGTCGGACATGAGTATTTCCATAACTGGTCCGGCAATCGGGTGACCTGTCGTGACTGGTTTCAGCTTAGCCTGAAGGAAGGTTTCACGGTAATGCGTGATCAATCGTTCAGTGCAGATTTGAATTCTGCCGCTGTGCAACGCATTGATGATGTCGATCAATTACGCAGTCTACAGTTTGCTGAAGATGCCGGCCCGATGGCCCATCCTGTGCGTCCTGACAGCTATATTGAGATCAGTAACTTTTATACCGTCACGATTTATGAAAAAGGCGCTGAAGTCGTGCGCATGATCAAAACCCTGCTGGGCGATGAAGGCTTCCGTAAAGGCACAGATTTGTATTTTGACCGGCATGATGGTCAGGCGGTCACCACCGATGATTTTGTCAAAGCAATGGAAGAAGCCAACCACTTTGATCTGACCCAGTTCAAACGTTGGTATACCCAGGCTGGCACGCCTGAAATCACCGCAAAATATTACTATGATGCAGCCAATAAAACCTTCAGTCTCACATTAAGTCAGTCCTGTCCGGCGACGCCTGGGCAATCCGAAAAACTGCCATTTCTGATCCCGGTAGCAATGGGGCTGCTTAATGCTGATGGCCAAAGCCTGCCATTACAACTGGTTGGTGAAACCCAAGCTTATGCATCAGACACACGCGTACTTGAACTGCGTGAAACCGAACAGACTTTTCAATTTATCGGTGTAGAGCAGCAACCGATAGTTTCTTTATTACGTGGCTTTTCAGCGCCGGTTAAATTATTGATTGAACGTGATAATGAAGAACTTGCATTCTTAATGGCACACGAGAAAGACAGCTTTAACCGCTGGGATGCGGGACAAAGCCTGTTTATCCAAATCATGCTTGCTTTAATTGCCGACTATCAGCAAAACACCAGTCTGGAGTTACCTGAAATTTTGGTAAAACAGTGTGCTGCGGTACTGGAAGACAAAGTGGCGGATCCAGCTTTGGTGGCCCGTATGCTGACATTGCCTTCAGAGAATTATCTGGCGGCGCAGATGACAGTTGCTGATGTGGATGCCATTCACCATGTTCGCAAGTTTGTAAAAGAAACCCTAGCTGTCCGTTTGAAAACGCAGTTTGATGTTTTATATCAACAACATAATCTGCCTAATGTGCCGTATCAGTTTGATTCCGAGCATATGGGACGACGCAGTCTTAAAAACGTCTGCCTGGGTTATCTGATGGCAACGGGCGACCCAATGCAGACGCAGCGTTGTCTGAAGCAGATGAAACAAGCCGATAATATGACTGATACCCTTGCGGGTTTGAGGTTAATGGTGGATCAAGCCGGAATCGAGCGTGAACATGCCTTGCGGGCATTTTATGAACAATGGCAGCATGACCGGCAGGTTGTTGATAAATGGCTGACTGTGCAGGCTTTATCCAGCTTGCCTGATACCTTGATACGTATTAAAGGCTTGATGAAACATCCGGCGTTCAGCATTAAAAACCCGAATAATGTCAGAGCGTTGATTGGGCAATTTTGCCGTAATAATCCGGCTGCATTTCATGCAATTGATGGCAGTGGTTATCGGTTTCTGGCCGAGCAGATTCTGGTATTAGATAAACTGAATCCACAAGTGGCCTCCAGACAGTTGGGTGCGTTTAACTCCTGGCGTCGCTATGATGCCAAACGCCAGCAAATGATGCGTGAAGCGTTGCAAAGCATTGCACAGCAGCAAGATCTCTCATCGGATGTTTATGAGATCGTTAATAAATATCTGGCGGATTAATGAAATTTCACCTGCACCCCCAGCTTGCAGCTGATACGTTTGTGGTCGGAGATTTGCCTCTGTGTCGGCTGTTATTAATGAATGATGCACGTTTTCCGTGGGTTATTCTGGTGCCGCGTCGGTTGGATATCAGTGAAGTGTATGATTTACCAATGCAGGAACAACAAATGTTGTGGCAGGAATCTGCATTGGTCGCTGAAAAATTGATGCAGCTGACCAAGGCCGACAAAATGAATCTGGCCGCGCTAGGCAATGTAGTACCTCAGTTACATGTGCACCATGTGGCGCGTTTTAAAACCGATGAGGTGTGGCCAAAACCTGTTTGGGGGCAGGGTACAGCTGAGCCTTATAATGAAGCTGACAAACAGCTTATGTTGCGTAATTTAAGTGAAATGTTTAGAGGTTTTCTCATTAGTGGTCAAAGTCTTAACGTTTAGACTTAATGTCGATAGGGAAGAGGCTATGCGCTATTACCGTGGTGAAGCCTCTGCCGTTGTAGCCAGAACAGACACAGGTCAATCGTTGCAGTTTCCGGCTTTACACGTGCGGCGCTTCATTACACAAAAAGGGATTCATGGACGTTTCCGAATCCGCTTTGATGACAATCACAAATTGCTCAATCTGGAACGGATTGGCGATTAATCAAGGTGAGCTAAATCGTCTAATAAAACCGGTTTGGGGCGGCCAATGTGGTAGCCCTGTGCATAGTCAACACCGATGGTTTTTAACATCGTCAAAATAGCTTCATTTTCCACAAATTCGGCAATAGTTTTTTTGCCCATGCCCTTGGCGACATCCACTAAAGCTTTTACAAACAAACGGTCATCGGGGTTGTCACAAATATGCCGGATAAAGGCACCATCAATCTTTACAATTGCCACGGGTAGTTCCCGCATATAACGGAACGAAGCAAAACCGGTCCCGAAATCATCCAGTGAAAACTGACAACCGAGTTTATTAATTTTCAGCATCATCGCTTTTGCCTGACCGTAATCGGCAACGGCTGCTGTTTCCGTTAATTCAAAAATCAGATTGTCAGGTTTGGCTCCGGTTTCTCGTAGCAAGCGTTTCAAACGTGGCAAGAGTTCTGGATCCGAGGTCGCATGTGCCGATAAATTCAACGATAGTGACATTGGGTCAGGCAGCCGATCAAACTCAGCCTGCTTGTGTAAACCCATTTGTAAAACATGGTGATCTATTTGATGAATTAAACCGGTTTGTTCAGCTACTTCAATAAAACTGCCCGGCATATGCAAAGTACCATCAGCATCCTCAAGTCGCAGTAGCGCCTCGTAATGGCTAACCTTGTTAGTGCTCAAATCCAGAATAGGTTGGTAGTGAAAAATAAAGCGTTGATTTTTTCCGGCCAGCGCATCAATGATTTTTTGTTTCCAAAGAATTCGATTTTGCAGATGACTGCGGGTTTTATCATCAACGTTAAAGGTGTGCCAAGTGTTTTTGCCTTTCGCCTTGGCTTGATACATCGCTAAATCAGCATTACTTAACAATGCATCAATTCCTTGATCGGCCAGCGGAAACTCAACCAGACCGATACTGGATGAAATATGGTAACTAATATGCTGATAGATAAAGTTTAATTCAGCCAGCTGTACGGCAATCTTTTTGCAAAACTGCTCGGCACCTTTTAAATCAGTCTGTGGCAGGATAACCGCAAATTCATCTCCTCCCAATCTTGCCACCATATCAGTAGAGCGAGTCACTTTACTTAATACCTGGGCCACACGTTTCAGCAATTGATCGCCGATATTGTGCCCACAGCTATCATTTAAATCCTTGAACTGATCCAGATCCAGAACCAGTAATACGCCGTTGCTGTTTACTTTTTCGGCATGTAGCAGAATGCGTTCAAACTCAGCATTGAATTTAAACCGATTATATAAGCCGGTTAAAGCATCATGTTCGGCCATCCACAGAATTTGATCTTCATTATGTTTTTTCTCGGTGATATCAACGCCGACAGACAGAATCACCGAATCATTATTCTGAACATTCAGACTTGAGTGCATCCAGGAAATAACCCGAACATTATCGTTATGGTGGATAAAATCGGCCTCCATCTGCTGGACATTGGAACGCTTTTCTTTAATGTCGGTGAGTGCCTGATAAATATGCGGCCATTCTTCGGGTGAGAAGAATCCTTGTATCGGGGTATTCAGAATTTCGTTGGCTGGTATGCCGGTAATTTTTTCAGCGTACTGATTGAATGAGGTAATGCGACATTGCTGGTCCAGCGTGATAATAATTAATTGCGCTGTGTTAATAAGGTTTTTGACAAAATCCCGTTCCTGTTGCAATGCCAGCGTCTGCATTTCCACCGAACTGTGAAGCTGTTCGAGTTGAGTGGTAAGTGACACCGTTGCTGTTTCAAGCAGATCCAACTCATCGGTAGATTGATGGTGTTGAGGGGGGCTGATAGATTGTCGAACAGTCTGATACTGTTGTTTTGCCAATAATGGTAATGCTTTAGAAACGCGGGAGAGGCGGCGTAATGGTGAGGAAATAAATAACACCAACGAACTGCCCAACAATACAATACTGACTATGGCAAACAGGATATTCCGCACTAAAGACTGGTGAAGTTCTTTTTGCTGTTCGCTGATATTTTCCATAATGACAAACAGCACGTCATCACTGCCTTGCGGACGAATCATATGGAATTCGATAGGCAGCCCGGTGGGGCGCATAATATGATTTTGCATATGATGGAAATCGTGTTGATGAATTCCACCAAACTGCCGTAAGTAATCAATATTCCTTTCAAAATGACTTAATGCATGAACATACTTTTCCCAGGTTGGCAGGTAACGATCTTGCGTTTGTTCATCACCGGCATAAGAGGAAAGAATAGCCAGATCGGCACCGGTTTTACTGGAAAATGCCAGCAATATCTGGCTAATGTCATAACCTAACAACAACACATATTCAGTCTGATCCTGACTCAGTACAGGGATAAGCAAATATTGACGGCATTGATATTGGCAGTCGACCTGACTGTAACTGGTCTCATTTTCAGCAGTGTGCACGGCAAATTGACTGACGAATTCCGGTACTTCCAATCCCCATCCACCGAGGTATTTCCCATCTCTCCGGTATAGATGCGCCACACTCACATTCCATCCCAGTTCCAGTTCACTTTGCTGACTATAGATGAGATCAAGCAACTCATAGGCTGTTGGTGTCTTGCTGGCAGGGATTAACACAAACTCTGCCAGGCGCTGCAATTCGTTTTTAGATGACTCCAACTGACCGTCCAGATACTGGTGATATTGCTGTTGGATTTGCTCGCGTACGAAACCAAATTTATGCTGCATATCCCAATAAATCATTATCGGGAAACTGATATTCAGCAGGATCAGCAAGCCACCAAACAAAAGGGCGAATTTCCATTTCAGGCTGAAAAATCGTGATGGGCTATCTGGTTGATTCATGTAGATTTAGAAATGATAAGAAAGGGATAGCGCAAACAAATTCCAGTGTTTGTCAGTCTGGCTCATATCATTTTCTCGTGGTGACAAAATCGCTGTTCCTTCAATGAATTGATATTCCGCTCGTACTCGCCATTGAGGAGTGACATCCCAGTGGCCACCTACAGCCCAGGTTTTGCTGTAATAGGCATGAGCCGGTATCGGTGAACGATCAATTCCAAAATTGGCCAGAAAAGCACTTTCCTCACGGTTTTGACGGGCTCTTTTACTGCCATTCCAATCATCATGATTCAGTTGGAACTCTTCATAGCGCACAAAACCCTGCCATCTGGGGCTAAAGTTATAACTTAACTGCGAGTAGTAACCAATCGAATTGAAATCCTGCGCTGCAAAAGCAGAACTAATATTGCGGTATCTTGCGGCCTGAAAGGCAACCTCAGTAGTGAACTGCCATTTTTCACCATTAAATTGCATTGATAAAACACTGTAGTCGATATCAATATTGCCAGAACTTAATCCCGGACCTGCAGGGAAGGCAACTCGATCAGCTGCGCCGGCACGAAAATCTGTACGAACACTGGCACCGGTATAGGCATAAATCCAACGGCCACCGTTATGTTCGTACAGTAACCTTCCAAAAGCCGCTAAATCATTGCTGCGTATTTCGCCGTCCCAATCCTGTCCCATGTAGGCATATTCAAAGTTTTTATCGACAATCGGATAACCAACACCGCCTTGTAATGACCATGTTCCGCTATCACGGTAAATTCGTCCGTAAAGATGGATTCCATCTGACGATACTGTGAGGTTTCGAACTTTGTCGAAATAAATGGCTTGTGGAAGAAAGATACCTTCACGGGTATGGGCGACATCACGGGTTTCGTTATACAGACCAATTGGGTTTTTGATCCGGCCTAAGTACATGCCAAAAGTACTCTGCGCAGAAGAAAATAATGTTGCATCCAGCAATGCATAATCTATTTGCGGAGAGCCGGAATATAAATCTCCCGCCCGGCGAGACAAGATTTGCCCAGCTAAACGTAGTTTGGGAGAAACTAAATAACTGCCATTCAAGCCAATTTCAGTAAATTCAAAACTGCCATTATCACTATCCCCAAAAAAGCGATTGTCCGAGGTCTGAACAAAGGCCTGAGAGGCAAAGCCATTCCAATGAAACCGAGAGGGTGAAGGGGTATTCGTATCGGCAAATACAGGCCCTGCGAGGCCGGTTGCAACTAACCATAAAGCCAGCTTCATGATGGTGCCCTCACAATAGAAACCGTATCGTCTATTTCAGGCTCACTGATATAACCAATGGCTCCGGGGGTATTCGCTATACGTTGTCGCATTTCCGCTTCATCATTGACACGATTGGGGCGGACACCGGTTCCGGAAAAAGCTTGCTGATCCCAAATACGTCTCAATTGATAAGGAAACATGCCCAGCAGAGATTTACAAAACTGGATGTGTAAGGGATGTTCGTCATCAAGGACAAAAACATTCACCGGGGTGCCATCAGGCCATTGAGAAATACGCATCGCAAAAATAGCGCGGAGAGTGGTTTTGGATAACTGCAGATCGTCAAGCATGGGATTGACAATCACGGTTTCAGCTTTGAGTAATGGCGCAAACGCCAGTAGTGCTATGACCAGCCAAATTTTTACCATGCGAATCTGTGTCATAGCTTCGACCTATCCTTTATCCAAGCATGGCTGATACTAACTTGTGATTACGGAAAAGAAAATAGTATTTAAGCTAATCCAGTTTTATTTTTGTTTAGGGCTGTAAATAAGATAGCTGCCTGAGGCAATATCATGCCAGCTGAGTTTGTCGGGGCTTAGCCATAGCCACCAATATCCCAGGCCGAGTGGTAACCATGAAAATATGCCGACCACGAAACGAAGAAACGCTTGTTGCCAGCTAATTCCGGTGTTATTGCCGCTGATGAGATAGATTCGCCAGGCACGCATGCCCAGCGTTTGTCCGCCATGGGTCCAGAACCAGCCATAAAAAACAAAAGCCACGCCGATAAGGTAGATAAAAAAGAACGGGTTGTTTGCGCCTATAGCTTCGCCGCCATTAAAGGCGACAGCAACTGCTGTGGCAACCATAAGCACTGAAACCAGCAGCATAATGTCATAAAGCATTACTCCCAGCAGTCTGAATGGGCCAGGTTTACGGGTTACAGATAAGTTTTTGGTCATAACAAAGGCTCAATTTTATTGGGCGAATTCGGGCGTATAAAGTATCATTATCGCTTTAATTTTCTCTGAATTGGGTTTCAAATGCTGCAATTGGTTGGCCGTCCGGCTTTCTCTGCTTTCCGAATTGAAAAATTGCTGCGCGCCATCCGCGCTGAAGTTGCCTCTGTGAGTGCGTTAAGAAGTGAATATCACTATTTCGCTGAACTGGAAAGTGACGGTCAACTTAACGAAGCGGATCTTGCCACGCTCAGCGAAATGCTTGAAGCCAACAAAGGCAGCAGCAATGTGCAAGCCGAGGAAAAGCTGTTTTTGATTACCCCACGTCCGGGCACTATTTCTCCTTGGTCGAGTAAAGCTACCGATATTGTGCATAACAGCGGATTAACCGATATTGTCCGCGTAGAACGTGGCATTGCTTTTTATGTCAGCAGTAATTCAACGCTGACCAGCGAACAACGTTCAGTAATTGCCGCAAAACTGCATGATCGTATGATCGAAAGCGTGTTTGATAATGAAGAAGACGCTGAACAATTGTTTATGCACACAGCGCCCAGACCATTATTGTCTGTTGATATCCTTAATGGTGGTCGTCAGGCACTGGTTGAAGCCAATCAAACACTTGGACTGGCACTCGCAGATGATGAGATTGATTATCTGTTTGATAATTTCTCTGCGCTTAATCGCAACCCTAACGATATAGAACTGATGATGTTTGCTCAGGCCAACTCTGAGCATTGCCGTCATAAAATTTTCAAAGCTGACTGGATCATTGATGGCAAAACACAGGATCGCAGCCTGTTCGATATGATTCGTTACACCCATGAGCAACATCCTGAAGGGGTAGTCAAAGCTTATAACGATAATTCTTCAGTTATTGAAGGCCCGCGCAGTCATCGCTTCCAAGTGGATATGAATGATAACCACTACTGCTACGAAGGCGAGCAACAGCATATCCTGATGAAAGTGGAAACCCACAATCATCCAACTGCTATTTCGCCATTTCCCGGTGCAGCAACCGGTGCCGGTGGTGAGATTCGGGATGAGGGTGCAACTGGTCGTGGTTCCAAGCCTAAAGCAGGTTTAACCGGCTTTTCAGTTTCTAATCTACAGATCCCCGGTTTTGAACAACCTTGGGAGGCCAACTACGGCAAACCGGCCCGTATCGCATCAGCATTGCAAATCATGATTGATGGCCCATTAGGTGGCGCGGCATTTAATAATGAATTTGGTCGCCCTAATCTGTGTGGTTATTTCCGTACCTATGAAGCCAAAGTGCCTTCAGATAATGGTTTTGAAGTGCGTGGTTATCATAAGCCAATCATGGTGGCCGGTGGTCTTGGCAGTATTCGTCCACAACATGTTGAAAAACATATTATGCAACCAGGCACTCAACTGATCGTGCTTGGTGGTCCAGCCATGTTGATCGGTCTGGGTGGCGGTGCAGCGTCATCAGTCGCATCTGGTACCAGTGAAGAAGGTCTGGATTTTGCCTCGGTGCAACGTGGTAATCCGGAAATGGAACGTCGCTGCCAGGAAGTCATTGATCGCTGCGTCGCGTTAAATGACAAAAACCCGATTGTTTCGATTCATGACGTTGGTGCAGGTGGCCTATCCAACGCGTTTCCTGAGTTAGTTGATGACAGTGGTCGTGGTGGCCGTTTTGAGCTTCGGGTGATCCCGAACGATGAACCGGGCATGTCGCCAATGGAAATCTGGTGTAACGAATCACAGGAACGTTATGTACTCGGGGTGAATCCGGAAGATGTCGAGTTGTTTCAGGCGATTTGCGAACGTGAGCGTTGCCCGTGGGCGATCGTCGGCGAAACCACTGAAGATCAGCATTTGTTGCTGGGAGATGCGCAATTCGAGAATAATCCGATCGATATGCCATTATCACTGTTGCTGGGCAAACCGCCGAAAATGCTGCGGGATGTCAAACATCACAGCAAACCGAAACCGGAACTGGATCTCAGAGGTATTACCGTCAGTGATGCGTTGGAAAGAGTATTAAAACTGCCGACAGTCGCCAGCAAAAACTTCCTGATCACTATCGGTGATCGCAGCATTACCGGTTTAGTTGCCCGCGATCAGATGGTGGGACCATGGCAGGTACCAGTTGCCGATTGTGCAGTCACATTGGCCGACCATCACGGCTTGCTGGGCGAAGCCATGTCGATGGGCGAACGTACGCCATTAGCCGTAATTGATGCTCCGGCATCAGGACGCATGGCGATTGGTGAAGCATTAACTAATATTGCCGCTGCCGATATCGAAAAAATCAGTGATATCAAATTGTCAGCCAACTGGATGGCGGCCTGTGGTCACAGCGGTGAAGATGCGTTGCTATACGATACGGTCAAAGCGGTTGGTATGGAATTATGTCCACAATTGGGTATTGCCATTCCGGTGGGTAAAGATTCGCTGTCGATGAAAACCGTCTGGGATGACAACGGTGAAACCAAAGCAGTTACCTCACCGTTATCACTCATTATCAGTGCCTTCGCGCCAGTGATCGACGCCAGCAAAACCTTAACACCACAATTGCGAACTGAGCTGGGCGAAACCCTGTTGATTTATCTGGATCTGGGGCATGGACATAATCGTCTGGCCGCATCTGCTTTGGCACAGGTTTACAATCAGGTCGGTCATCGTGGTCCGGATGTTGATGATGCACGCAATCTGAAAAACTTCTTTGCAGCAATGCAACAGCTGAAACAGGATAACTTGTTGCTGGCCTATCACGATCGTAGTGATGGTGGTCTTATTACGACTTTATGTGAAATGGCGTTTGCCGGTCATTGCGGTCTGAATATCAACCTCAATGGTTTGGGTGAAGCCTTGCCGGTGTTGTTTAACGAAGAACTGGGCGCAGTCATCCAAATCAAAGCTGAACATCAAGATGCTGTATTGGAACTGTTGCAGCAGTTTGAGTTAGACAAACATAGCCATCTTATCGGTGATGTAACAACTGACCAGGCGATTCACATCAGTGTGAACGGTGAGGAAGTATTAAATGAACGCCGTCAGGTATTGCAAAAATTCTGGGCAGAAACCAGTTACCGTATGCAAGCTTTGCGCGATAACCCGGATTGTGCCGAACAGGAATTTGCAGCACTGGATGATCAGCAGGATCCTGGTTTACATGCCAAGCTGAGTTTCGACTTAACCGAGAATGTAGCCGCGCCGTTTATTATCAGTGGACATCGGCCGAAAATGGCGATTCTGCGAGAGCAGGGCGTGAATGGTCAGCTGGAAATGGCTGCAGCATTTGATCATGCGGGCTTTACCGCCGTTGATGTGCATATGAGTGATATTGTGGAAGGCCGGGTTTCTCTGGCTGATTTCAAAGGTCTGGTTGCCTGTGGTGGTTTCTCTTACGGTGACGTATTGGGAGCAGGACGTGGCTGGGCCAGTACGGTATTGCATAATGCTCGTGCACGCGATGAGTTTGCTGCCTTTTTTGCCCGTGAAGATACCTTCTCACTTGGTGTATGTAATGGCTGTCAGATGTTGTCACAACTCAAATCACTGATTCCTGGCAGTGAACATTGGCCACGTTTCAGCCGTAATCTTTCTGAACAGTTTGAAGCACGTTTTTCTTTAGTTGAAATTACCGAGTCGCCATCGATTCTGTTACAGGGTATGGCCGGATCGATCATGCCGATTGCTGTAGCGCATGGCGAAGGACGCATTGATTTCTCTGAAGGTGGCAGCATGAATGATGCCCTGGTGGCAATGCGCTTTGTTGATCACTATGGCCAGCCTACTGAGCGCTATCCATTTAATCCAAATGGATCGGAAAATGGCCATACTGGATTCACTACCACAGATGGCCGCGTTACGATTCTGATGCCACATCCTGAGCGGGTGATCCGCAGTGTTCAGCATTCATGGCATCCGGATGACTGGGGTAAGGACGCACCGTGGATACGGGTGTTTCATAATGCCCGACGTTGGGTTGGTTAAAACAATGGATACCCCTTTGATTTATCGAAGGGGTATTTTTTTATCAACAGATCCTAAAGTGTTTTGCTTAGCCAGCCATGAGTGATTTGCGTATTCCAAAATTATTACTGTCAGGACGTTTACCATGGCTGCTGTTACTAGCCATGTTGGCAATCCATCAAGGACTGGTCTTTGCAGCAACGTCTGTACAACACGATCTCGAAAATTGGCAATATCGCTGGGGCGACTCACCATTTATCGATGGGCAGCCCGAGTGGACCATGCCAGACCAGATACAGCATGCTGATTGGCATAACATAGCCAAACCTGCTTACCCACCGGATCGGCAGGGTAGAACAAATATCTGGTACCGCACTGAATTGCCAGAGGCCAGGTTGATCGATCCAGTCGTTTTTATCTCCAGCATTGATTTAATTGCCGAGGTTTATCTCGATCAGCAGCTGGTTTATCGTTTTGGTGAATTTGATGCTGATGGAAAGGGTGAATATGCAGGGTGGCCCTGGCATATGATTGGTTTGCCGGATGATTTTTCCGGTCGGACATTATATTTTCGGATTTATTCTGACTACACCGATATTGGGTTATGGGGTGAAAAGAAACTGCTTGAACGCTCAGAAGCCTTGCTCAATATATTGAATAATTCGCATAACGATTTAATTATTGCGGCGTTTTTTTTCTTTATCGCCTTGCTGGCATTTGCTTTTTCACTGATGCGCGGCGATAACCGAGAATTTATTTATCTTGGATTATTCTCGCTGGCAAGTGCCGGCAATTTATTAGGTGAAAGTCAGGCATTACAACTATTGATTTATGCGCCGCTGGCCAAAACTTATCTGGCCGCGATCTCGTATTTTTCAATCCCGATTTTTATCGCATTGATTTTAAATTACTGGTTTTCTGAAAAAAGCGGCAAGCTAATGCTGCGTATTGCCCAAATGCATATGGTGTATGTGGTGCTTTGCTTGGTATTGTCATTATCCGGTGTCTGGCATCTGGGATTTTTCTACCCGATTTTTGACGTGTTATTTGTCATGACTTTGATGGCCATGGCTTGGTTTTGTGTACGTTATTTTTATGTAATGAAGATCGAACAACGAATGGTTATGGGCGCATTCGGTGTTTATGCCATTTTTTTCCTGATCGATATGTTGGTTGCTCATGATCTGGTGCCCTGGTTCAATTTCCCGCTTGCTTATGGGGCATTAATCTTTGCTTTGGTCTTGGTGATTATTTCACTTCGCCAATATCGACAAACTCAGCAGGCATTAGCTGAGTTAAATGTATTACTAGAGCAGCGGGTTACCGAACGAACGGCATCTTTACAAAGTTATGTGCTGCAGGAACAACAGCGGGCAAATCAGTTGGCGTTAGTCAATGATTTTAGTCTGCGGCTTGAAACGCTGATCAGTCGATTGGAACCGAGTCAAAGTCTGCAAGCCGCTGGTAATATAATCTGTCAGGATTTACACAAGGTTTTTGCTCCGATACAACTGCGTGTAAACATGTTTGATGAGTTTGCCTATTTATCCCCCAGTACAGCTCTTGATGATAAATACAGAATCGACATTGATGATCTGCAGTTCGGTAAACAGACATTTGTTACTTTTCAATTACTGGATATTTCTACTCAGACTCCGGAGACCTGTCAGTCCATCGAATTGTTTATTTCGCGTGCGATTGACCGGTTGAGTGTGACATTAAGTGGTATCAAGCTGAGAGAGCAGCTGCATGTCATGTCATTTGAAGATGCGTTGACCGGTTTAAAAAACCGACGTTTTTTTGATGATGCTTTGCAACGAGAACTTCAGCTTGCCGGGCGACATCAGCAAGCAATTTCTCTGCTGATTTGTGATATCGATCATTTCAAACAATTTAATGATCTACATGGTCATGAAGCAGGAGATATGGCGTTACGGGCAGTAGCTTCCTTAATGCTGGAACATTTTCGTGAGACGGATATACCTTGTCGCTACGGGGGGGAAGAATTTGTTGTATTGATGCCGTCAGCGAATGTTGAGGATGCATTGGAGCGAGCAAAATCATTGCTGGAGAAAACCGCATCTACCCCTATTCTTTATCAGCAAAAGGATTTAGGCAGACTGACCATTTCAATTGGTATCAGTAGTTGGGATGGAAAGAGTAAAATGCCCGATCTGTTTGTACAAGAGGCCGATAAAGCTCTGTATCGGGCAAAACAAGCGGGAAGAAATCGGGTAGAAGTTACCGCTCACAGAGAATCTTAATCTGTTTGAAAAGTGAAATTTTTTGTAAAGGTGGGAGTTCATCCCGTTAATACAGAATTTTATCCGTTAAAATGCAGTCATATGACATATTCGTTTATAAATAATAATTACAAGGAGCACGTATGAAACGCCTTTCTATAATTGTCCTCGCAGCGGTAGTCACTGTTGGACTATCTGGTTGCCAGATGAGTAAACAAAATGTCGGTGCCGGGGTAGGTGGTGTTGCCGGTGGTGTACTCGGTTCAAACATTGGCGGTGGTAAAGGCAGAACAGCAGCCATCATTGGCGGTACCATTCTCGGTGCCATGGTGGGTGGCCATATCGGTAGTGAAATGGACGAACTGGATAGACGTCGTACCTACGAAACCTTTGAGAATACCCCGACCGGACGTGCTAATTCCTGGAGCAATCCAGATACTGGTGCACAATATTCAGTGACACCGACGCGTACTTACGATTCACAAAGTGGCCCATGCCGCGAGTATGAAATGGATGTGTATATTGACGGCAAGCGTGACGTGGTTAAAGGCACAGCCTGCCGTAACTCACGTGGTGAATGGGTTAACCAGTAAGCTTTAATCATTAAAGTTAATCAAAAAAACCGACGTAAGTCGGTTTTTTTATGACCCTAATGCGCTAAATAGCGCTTTTCTTACAGAAAGGGCCAATTTGATAAAACTGCCGACATTGGAATTCATGTTCACATTGAGCAAGCTGCAGAGAATATAACCTAGCACGCTCACCCACTTCACGTGCGGTATGTATTACCTGAGGTTTCTTCTGATAACTGCCTCGACGGTAGCCGGTTTGACCTTCATGGTAAGCCAGATACAAATGGGTTGGGTTATCCAGACTAATATTCACCATGCGCTGAGTACGCTGGTTATACCAACCAATAAAGTCCGTCGCATATCTCATATGGGTGCGCCTGGCCAGCGGGCTGGCGTTATCAGCTAAGTATTCGCGCCACACCGGATTTTGTGCTTGGGCATATCCATAGGCAGAGGATGGTCGGTTCCATTGAATAAATCCCAATATTTTTTTTGATGGTGGTCGGATATGACTATTAAAGCTGGATTCAAACTGGATAAAAGCCATTTGGGTGGCAACAGATGTTCCCCATTTTTGCTCTGTGGCTTTGGCATAGTCATACCAGCGTGGCTGCTGTTGAAAAATATGACAGATATTAGTCTGACTTAACGGCGGCGCGGGGGCTAACGGCGAACAGCTGGTTATAAACAATACTATTCCCAATGCAGAGATACATCGAAATGTATTAGCACCTAATCTCAGTATGACAGCAGCTAAGGTTTGAGGATAATTGGTCATCGTTATCAATGAAAGGTGTTTGCTCAGAATGGAAACGTATTAACTGGCAGATTAACAGAGCTAATCCTGTTGAGATTGATAGAAACGCTGATAACTGCGAATATTTTTATCCCATCTTTGAGCAAAGTTTTTATAAATGGAATTAAATTTAACGCTGTCAGCGGTTGTGGCTTTATTTGTCAGCCTGTCGATACTGGCCGCTATCCCAAGTATCAGCGTGCTGATCGTGACGACAAGAGCTGCAGTATATGGTTTCAGACATGGTGTTGCAGTGGCCTTGGGAATTTTACTGGTAGATATTCTGTTTATCAGTATTGCCCTGTTTGGTATGACACTATTGTTGCCATGGCTAGGTAAATGGGAGTTGCTTATCCGTTTGCTGGCTGCCGGGTATTTATTCTGGCTGGCAAGGCGGATATGGTGTGGGGCGCTTCAGCAACAAGCCCATCTGACACACGAAACATCCGTATCGTTAAAATCCAGCTTTTTGCTGGGTGTTGCTGTGACATTGGCCGATCACAAAGCTATTTTGTTTTATATGGGGTTTTTCCCAGCATGGATGGATTTGACTCAGCTCAAGTTGTTGGATATTGCAGTTATTTATCTGCTGACATTATTTTCTGTTGGCGGGGTAAAGGTTATCTATGCCTATCTGGCAGCTAAGTCAGCCAAAATTTATCTCGTCGACCAACAGTATCGTTTTAATAAAGTGGCCGCCATATTCATATTGATGGTAGCTGTGACGATGCTGTTTTCTATGTGGTTGAATTAAAAAAAACACACTTAGCATAACGATGCGCCGAGGATAGTCATTTACCGTTAACACTTATTAAACACGGTTTAGTGGGAATATTTTCTCGCTTTTGTTATAAACGATACAAAAGGCATTTCTAAAATATAGTGGTGTGCCTTTATAACGAAGTGGGGGGAACAATGATTTATAGGACTTTTATAGCGAATTATCTGGCGATAAAGACCTTATCGTTGATGTTCTCTAATTTATAACCCTTATCAGTCTGACTGATGATGACTGGTTTTAAATACGCTTTACCACTTCGGCGATATCTCGATATGCCCATCATTAAAGCAATGCTGTTGGTTGGTATTGCCTATTATTTGGCTGCCTTAATCGCTATTCACCAAACCATTACGCCGGAAGGAATCGCTATTTTATGGCCGCCTAATGCGATTTTGCTCTCTGCTTTTTTAATTTATTCACATCGTTATCTTCCCTTTATTGCAGTAGCAGGCATTATTGCCGAATTAATTGCAGCCACCCCTTCCTTTCCATTTTGGTACGCGGTGTATTTTGCATTGATCAATATTTGTTCAGTCGCATTTGCAGCGTTTTGTATTCGACGTAAAACCGGGCAGAATTTTAATTTCAATCGCTTAAAAGACGGTGCTTATTTTTTAGTATTTGGACCATTTCTGTCGGCTTGTATCGCTGGTATGTTAGGTGGGGCAGTATATGTTTCATTAGGCAGAACTGACACCAGTTATATGAGCCTATGGCAAATATGGTGGTTTGGCGATGCGCTGGCGATGCTGGTATTCACCCCATTGATTGTCGTATTGGCACGTTGGAAACAAGCTGGTTTTCCACACTTTAAATTACATTTTTTGCTGGAAGCAGTATTACTCTGGCTGGTGGTGATTATCATCGGTTATCAAAGCCTTAACATTGAAAGATATGATAGTTCTTATTTGTTTTTTACCCCCATTTGGTTGGTGTTTCTGGGTATTGTTGCGGCAATTCGGCTTGGTGTTGCCGGGGCCTCGTCCACTGTTGCATTAATTACAGTATTTGCTGTGGAACATTTGCTTCGCGGTACCCATCCACTGATAGTGAATTCGCCGCAAGATGCAGTTTTACTTACTCAAGAATATCTTGCCATTATCGCCATTGTTTCGATTGGACTAGCGTTGTTAATTCAGGAAATAGCCGAGCAGCGCGATGAGCTGAAACGCCATGAAAACGCGTTAAAAGCACAGAATTTGTTTCTTGAAGAGCGTGTTAACGAACGTACCTTGGCGTTAAAGGAAGTCAATCAAGCATTGCAACAAGCCAATGATCAACTGGCGAAGAGTGCAGCCACGGATGAGCTGACCGGCATTGCCAACCGTCGACATTTTCTTAGTGAAGTTGCGCGTGAATTAAAACGTTTACGATTGGATGGTCAGACTGCCAGTGCCATCATGATTGATATAGATCATTTCAAAATGGTTAACGACAATCTGGGGCATGACGCCGGTGATAAAGTGTTGCGTGAAATTGTTGAACCTATCAGCCAAGCCATAAGACCCCGAGATTTATTTGGCCGTATGGGGGGCGAAGAGTTTTTGATCTTTCTTTCAGGGGCCGACTACGATACGAGCAATGCTGTTGCCGAACGTATTCGCGTAGCCATTGAATCACTGAACATTCGTTATCGTGAGCACGAGATCAACATAACAGTCAGTCTCGGAGTCGCTCAGTGGGACGGTAACAGTCATTTGGATGAATTATTTTATCAAGCGGATAAAGCGCTTTATCAGGCCAAAAATCGCGGACGCAACAGGGTTTATAATTTGGCTGATGCAGAAATTCATCCTATATCAAAATCAGATCATGAAATACACCGGGAATTACCCTAGGGTATGTTGATCTTTCATAGTCACCACTGCTGGAGGCTCATTCCCCAACAGCATTGCCAATGACTTATGAAGAATAGCTAACTGTTTCATTTCCGTCTTGTTGGACGAAAAAAGTTTCCAGCGGAGCTGTACGAATACTAAACAGGTCTTAGTAGTGCTGCGGATAAAGCTTCTGATAGTGTTTTGGATTAAAAGCACTGGCCATCAGCAAGCCAACAATGCCTAAACCGGCGAGTAAAATCCAGGCAACACTGAAGCTTTCCAATGCATCACGAATCCAGCCCGCTATCCATGGGGCAATAGCGGCAATCATCGCAGCAACACCTTGCACAAAACCGGCCAGTTTACCGGCGATCATTGAGTTGGGATGATGATCCATAGTCACAATCAATGCCATCGGGAATATACCGCCAATTCCCAGTCCGGCGATTGCTGACCACAACCATAGACTGATATCGGGTCTTAATGCCATGCCGCCAAAGCCGATGATTTGCAAAATGCACAAAATATACAGAATGCGTCGTCTATCACTTTTTTTAGCAGCCAGGGCGGGGAACAGTAATCCAGCAACTACTTCCATTGCGGTTAACAAACCCAGCATCAGGCCAGCTTGTTTTGCCGTGAAGCCTTGTTCGATCGCATAAGGTGACAGCCATGCCAAAACACAGACATAACCGCTGGAACCCAGTGAAAAGAAGATCGCCAGATACCAGCTGCGACGTTGACGCCACAAACCTGGAGTAGCGATATTTTGTGAATTATTTTCCTCAACAAAACGTCTGCCATCCGGTTTATAAATCAGCCAAGCTATCAAGGCCAGTACAGCAAGCAGTCCCCAGCTGCCAAGTCCCATTCTCCAGCCGTACTCGGCTTCAATAAAAGGTGAAATGGAAGCTGATAATGCCGCACCCGCCATAATGCCGGTGATATAAAGCCCCATCATTTTAGGATGCTGTGGGCCGTAAATATTTTTGATCACCATAGGCATCAACGCTTGAATCAAGGCAATACCTAAACCGGCTAACAAAGCGGTCAAAATCAAACTACTGGCGTTAAAAGACCAGAGTCGTAAACCCGCCGCCAAAGCCAGCAGTACAATCGAAAATATAATGATCTGATTCGTGCCAAAACGCTGCGCCAGTTTATAACCCGCCAGACAAAACAGCCCCATTGCAAACACCGGCAAAGTGGTCAGCAATGAGGCAAGTTTAAAACTGAGGGGAATATCTTGCTGAATAGCAGGAAGTAAGGGGCCAACCGATGCAAGAATTGGCCGTAAGTTGAAGGCAACCAGCATGATCACTACGGCAAAAATGATCCTCTCGAGAGTGGAGTATTCGTATTCTCTGGCAGACATGCAGGACAGCCCCTTTGCGTTAGTGCATGAAAATGATTATTTATCTTGATGTAAAGATAGTTGCATATTAAAGCTGATTTTGTATGATGTAAAGAATCTTTATGTCGAGATAGATTTATGGCTAAGCAAAAACAAACCATTCAATCAGATAGCGTGGATTCAATAATTACGCAGTGGCGTAGTGAAAATATTGAAGCCGATTTATTGCCAATGGCCATTCTGGGACGATTGGCGAAACTAGGCAAATATATTGATAACGATATTCTGCATTGCCACGATCAACAGGATTTGCGTCAAGGGGAGTTTGATGTATTGGCTACCTTAAGACGTTCGGGTAAGCCCTATAGTCTGACTCCTTCCGAGCTCTATCAGAGCATGATGCTGTCATCAGGGGCAATGACAAGCCGTCTGGATAGATTGGAAAACAAAGGTTTTATTCGTCGCGAACACAGTCAGTCTGACCGGCGTTCGGTACAGGTGATGTTGACTGCTGAAGGAAAAAAGAAGGTTGATACGGTATTACCAGCACATATCAACACACAGCATGATTTGCTCAAGGGCGTGAGCCAGCAAGATCGTGAAATGTTAGCTGAACTACTCAAGCGCTGGCTGCTGCAACTGGAGACAGCACAGTAAACCACTGTCTCCAAAACTCATCTTGATTCAAGAAAGCAGCTTTTCGCGTTTCGGATCATAAAACGGTAATTTCACCACTTCACCCATAAGACGCTTCTGCTGGCCATCCAGCTTTCCGACTTCAAGTCGGGTGCCGATATGAGCGAAATCCGGGGCGACTCTTATCATGGCAATTTGTTTACCGATTAACGGTGAATATGTGGCGCTGGTCACAACACCCACAGGGAACCGGCCGTTATAAATTTGATCACCATGAGCCGCCGCATCACCACCTTCAAGCACCATACCGACCAGTTTATGACGACTTTCCGGTGCCTGACGAGCCAATGCCTCACGGCCAATAAAGTCTTCCTTTTTACTGTTAAGAGGCACACTGAAACCGGTACCGGCTTCAAATGGCGTGATTTCATGGGTAAATTCATGCTCAGCCATACTTAAACCCGCTTCAATACGCAAAGTATCCAGCGCATCAAAGCCCATAGGTGCAATATCATAAGCCTGGCCGGCTTGCCAGATAGCATCCCATACTGCTGGCGAATCATCCGGATGGCACCAGACTTCATAGCCTAATTCGCCGGTATAACCGGTTCGCGAAATCATCACCGGAATGCCGCTCGGGCCTCCAATACGGCCAATGGTGAAGTGAAACCATTTGAGTTTTTCAACACTAGGTTGGCTGTCCGATGTCCAGATAATCTCACTTAATAATGCCCGGCTTTTGGGGCCCTGAACGGCGAGGTTATCCAGCTGTTCAGTTGCATTACGAATACTGACTTTAAAACCTTTTTGCTGGGCTTTTTCCCGCATCCAGACGCCGGTATATTCCGCCCCGCAAATCCAGCGATAGGCTTGTTCACCCATCCGAAAAATAGTGCCATCATCAATCATGCCGCCGGTTTCAAGGCAAATCGCCGAATGAGCAATTTCACCTATCGCCATGCGGCTCACATTCTGCGTTAATACATATTGCAAAAAGGCCACCGCATCAGGACCAACGACTTCAAATTTGCGTAAAGCCGATAAATCCAGAACAGCAACTCGTTCACGACAAGCCAGATATTCAGCATTGGCACCCCAGCCAGCATAGTCTGTAGCGACCCAATAGCCGGCATAGTCGATAAACTTTTTAGTCAGTTCAGAAGTTCGGCTATGAAAGCCGGAAGCTTTGGTCATGCGAGGTAACTCCTCAGAATTGGTTCGGTGAGCAATGGCACGCGGAAACTGTTGTTCGGCGCCATAAATACGCACATGAATATCGGTTGGATGCCAGCCATTAGCCGGATCAATATCATCCGGGCAGGCCGATGAGGCGCAAACCAGATCCCGATCGGCACGAAATAAGACATAATCACCTGCACGCGACCAGGGTTCATCCATAAATACCGCGCCGGAAGCATCAATTGCTGTGTTAAAAAACAGATTGATGGCTGGCCAACCGGCACGGGGTTTAATGCCAAATGGTGCCAGTACCCGATTAAAGTTTTCGGTGCAGCTGATATGGCCAAAATAGCCACTGTCATCATAGTATTTGGGAGTGCAGGCCAGCAAAAAACTATCATGCCGACCAACCGTATCCTGGACGACTTCAACCATCGACAACAGATCAGTGCCGAGAAAGCGCGAATGCAGACCGGGAACCGGATTGCTCAGACCGATTACTGTTCTGGTTGAAGTTGCGTCCAAGGCGATTTCAATACCTTGATCTAAAGCCTGTTTATCAAAAGCGACAAAGTCGGAACACTGTTTACCAGATACATCAATGATTTGAATCCACTCACCTTTATTGACTTCATAGGTTCGGGCCGAGGCGCGCGGAATACGTAACTCGGTTTTTATCTGGCCCAAAGGGTCTGGCAATGGGCATTGTGTCGGATCGGCATAGGTAATGGTAATATCGATTTCGGTCACTGGATTTTGTTCATCAACAGCCATTTTGGCACCAGCAGCAGCAACCACCACGCTCAGATCTGCAGTAGCGTTAAATTTTGCAACTTCGGTCCCGGATACCGATAAAACCTGTTCAAGCTGTGATGCATCCAGTTGCCAGCTTGCCAGTTGATGACGCAACCTATCTGCAGCCGACCCAACTTGAGCAAGTTGTTGCTGGATAGCTGACGCGGCTGTCGGTGTACGGGAGCCCAGTAACTCAGGAGCAATTCGCCCCTGTGAATCCAATACAATCAGCTCACAGCTTTGAAGCTTATCTTGACTGGATATTTCCAGCACATCTCCAGTGTTAAGCGAGAGCTTTATCGCATGCTGGCCTGCCAGTCGATGACGGCGAATCGGTGTAGTGGGGGAGGAATCGAAAAAATAATCTTCACCCCATGACTGATTTTTCATTTCTAACATTGGTGTTTCCTGTTTGCGAAACCGCCAGAGTTCAAAGCGAACTTATCTGGTGCAGTTTTACTGTGTTTCGCGTCATTAAAGTGCAGCTGTTTTCGATAAAAAATGGTCACTGCTTGCCATACACTATTTATTTTCCCAAAGATTGCAGCAATTCTCCTGATGGCATACCTCATTGGTATTACCCTCGGTATAAATCCCGTCAAGTGGCATAAAAGCTGCTGTTTATTAACTGAAATCTCATTGAATGATGACGCTTTACACAGGTAAATGGCATTAAGCCAAAGGACAATGGAGTCATGCTCAATATCAAACGGAAACACTGGCCAACAATACAGGAGTGGTTGAGTCAGCGATTACAGTTTGTCACGCATAACAACAAACCAAAGCCTGCGCTGGATTTAAATGATCTGGCGTTCAAACTCGCTACCGCAAATGATATTAATGAAACCTTGCCCAAAGTGCTTAAGTCATTACAGGCATTGATAAACGAACAATTCACCGAGACAGAGCAGGGTGATTTGCTGGTCTTATTCAGCAATCCGCTAACCTCCGAAACGTTTTTGCATCACTGTATGCAAGAAGCACCGTCACAGAAATTGATCCAGAGCCTGCATCAACATTTCACCATCAGAAAACCCCTAGAGAACAACCATATCAATTTGCAGATAAACGGAGCATCTCTTAGCTGTATTCCGACACGATTATTCGATTACGATAATCAGACGGTCTGGTTATTGATGAGTTTCCGCCAGAACTTGCCCAATGAACAAAAACTTAAATGGGAAATGGCTTTAATTGAACAAACGCTTGGCAAAGGACTACAGGCGTGGTTTCAACGTGAGAGCAAGGTCAAACAGGCGCTGGCTGCCGAACGGGCGATTTATGCCGCTGAACTGCATGATTCACTGGCTCAGGTGTTAGGTTATCTGAAACTGAAAAGTGCCAAGCTCGATAAGTTATGTCTGAAAGCAGAATATGCCGAACTCAAACCGATAACCGAAGATT
Source organism: Methylophaga sp. (assembly GCF_030651745.1). Next base: position 15,568 of record NZ_JAUSCC010000054.1, on the reverse strand, counting down.
TAGCGGCCTACACCCAATGTGCCTATCATCAAACCCGTGAATTGATCACTGCTTCACGGCTGACCATGCAGAGTGAGAGTTTATCGCAGGGTGTAACCAACTCGGTCCGCGAATTTGAACAGCAGTCTGCGATTGTGTTTGAACTGGATAACCGCTTGCCAGCCAACCTGCTGCCTCCCAAACAGTCGATACAGATCCTTTATATTATTCGCGAAAGTCTCAGTAATATCGTGCGGCATTCGCATGCTACTCATGCCCGTGTCGCTTTATTATTGAAAACGCCTAATCAACTGCATATCCAGATTGAAGATAATGGCAGCGGTATTGATCTTACGGCGGCGCGCAGTGATAGTTTTGGGTTGCAAATCATGCATGAACGGGCTGAGCGGGTAGGGGCTAAACTGAAGATTTCCCCACGCGCTGAGGGTGGCACCTTAGTAAAGTTGGAAATGGATCTTGGAGATAAACCATGAGCTCATCACCAATATCTGTGGTTGTGGTCGATGATCATCCGCTTTTCCGACGAGGTGTCGTCGAGTTGCTTAATGATAGTGACGAATTGACGGTGATTGCTGAATATGATTCAGCAACGGCATTGCTGGCTAATCTTGATGATACCTATCCCGATATTTTGCTGTTGGATTTACAGATGCCGGACCAATCCGGTCTGGAAGTGCTTAAGCAGCTGCGAAGCCATGATGAACAGCTGAAAATCATTATTATCACAGCTTGTAGTGATCAACAGATGTTGCTGGAAGCGCTACGGTTTGGTGCCAATGGCTTTCTGCAAAAAGACACGCCACCAGATGAAATCCTGATGCAGCTGGTTTCAGCAGTGAAAGGCAATGTGGTGATCAACGCCGGAGCCGTAACGTCGCTGGCTACGCATCTTCGTGAAAATCAAACAGCAGCCAGCAGCCAGTCAAGTCCTGCTTTTACGCAGATGACAGAGCGGGAACGTGAAACGCTGTTTTATATATCCAAGGGTTTAAATAATAAATTGATCGCCCGTGAACTAGGCATTAGTGATGGCACGGTCAAGGTGTATGTGAAAAATCTGCTACGCAAATTGAATCTGCATTCAAGATTAGAGCTGGCCGCCTGGGCTCACAATCATCAAACGGAAGAGTTGACGGACAGAGAACACTGAAATGACCATACTTAAATGGCCCGCTAAACCCATATCCACAGATATGTCTGCTTCGCAATTGACCCAACTGTTCAATAGCCTCAGTGATGTTGTGATGCTGCTTGATGAGCAACATCAGATAAAAATGATCAATCAATGCTGGCAGGACATTACCGGTATCAGCATCGATCAGACGCAGGGCAGAACATTTACCGATTTTCTGCATCCGGAGGATATTGCCAGCTGGACGCAACTGATGCAGAACATTCGTCCGGATTCAAAAGAAGTGATTTGGTTTCGCCTGATTAACGCCAGTGGCGAACTACGCTGGTGTGAAATGCGCCTGCAGTCGATAGAGAAAAATTCACTCTATCCGTTGTCAGCCACACTATGTGATATTACTCCTCAAGTTCGTAATGAACAGGTGCGACATGCCAGTTACCGCAGTCTGCAGAGTCTGGTGGATAGATTGCCAGCAATGCTCTATCGGGCACGAAACAACATCAGCTGGTCGATGGAATATGTCAGCGAAGGCTGCGAGCTGATTACCGGTTACAGTGCTGAAGTCATGTTGAACCAACCTCAAGTATCGCTGGGAGCAATGATCCACGCAGAAGATGCCGGTTATGTCTGGGAGCAGGTGCAGATCGCACTGGAAAATCGTACGACGTTCAGTATTGAATATCGTTTGACGCAGGCCAATGGCAAAGAAATTGTGGTGCAGGACAAGGGAAGAGGACTGTATTCAGAAAGCGGAATGGTGCTTGGCGTAGAGGGAATTATTTTTCAGACCGCTGAATAAATACGCACTTTTACCGCATCAAATATACGATTATTTTGATTTATTAACTACTTACCCTATTGGGGATACTCCTTGAAGAGGATTTTTCATCATGTCTTAGCAGGTTATTTTGACGCTGACAGCTGCCTTTTACGCAGCATCATGCTGATAAATAACATTGATGGAGAAACCTATGTCAACTCGAATAGCGGTACTCGGCGCCGGACCAAGCGGCCTCGCACAACTTAGAGCATTCCAATCAGCCCAGACAAAAGGCGCTGAAATTCCAGAGATTGTCTGCTTTGAAAAACAAAGCGACTGGGGCGGTCTGTGGAATTACACCTGGCGCACGGGTCTGGATGAAAATGGCGAACCAGTGCATGGCAGCATGTATCGCTATCTTTGGTCGAACGGCCCCAAAGAATGTCTGGAGTTTGCCGATTACACTTTTGAAGAACATTTTGGCAAACCGATAGCCTCTTATCCGCCACGTGAAGTGTTATTTGATTACATCAAAGGTCGGGTGGAAAAGGCCGGAGTGCGCAAATACATCCGCTTTAACACCGCTGTTCGCAATGTGACTTACGATGAAAACAGTCAACAATTCACAGTAACAGTGCAAGATCACAGTACTGATACGGTTTACGCAGAACAATTTGATTATGTGGTCTGTGCCACCGGTCATTTCTCTACGCCCAAAGTGCCTACTTTTGAAGGCTTTGATAAGTTTGGTGGTCGGATTCTGCACGCCCATGATTTTCGTGATGCACTGGAATTTAAAGACAAGGATATTCTGCTGGTTGGCAGCAGTTATTCGGCTGAAGATATTGGTTCACAATGTTACAAATATGGCGCACGCAGCCTGATTAGTTGTTATCGAACCGCGCCGATGGGTTATAAATGGCCGGAAAACTGGGATGAAAAACCTAACCTGGTAAGGGTTGATACTGATACCGCCTACTTTATGGATGGCAGCTCCCGGAAAATTGATGCGATTATTCTGTGCACCGGCTATTTGCATTACTTCCCATTCCTGGCCGATGATTTACGCTTAAAAACCAACAATCGTCTGTGGCCGCTGAACCTCTATAAAGGCGTGGTCTGGGAAGATAATCCGAAGTTTTTCTACCTTGGCATGCAGGATCAATGGTACTCATTCAATATGTTTGATGCGCAGGCCTGGTATGTGCGGGACATAATTCTGGGACGTATTCCATTGCCTTCATTGGATGAGATGCGTGCTCACAGCATGATGTGGCGGGAAAAAGAGCTGACGCTGGAAACCGCTGAAGAAATGTATACCTATCAGGGCGATTATATTCAGGAGCTGATAGATGAGACGGATTACCCGTCATTTGATATTCCCGCGGTAAATCAGACCTTCCTGGAATGGAAATATCATAAGAAGAAAAACATTATGACTTTCCGTGATCATTCGTATCGTTCGTTAATGACCGGCACCATGTCCCCCCCGCATCACACTCCTTGGTTAAAGGCGTTGGATGACTCTTTGGAAGCCTATCTTTCCGATAAAAGCGAAGTGCCCGTTGCTAAAGAAGCATAACGACTAGGAAGCAATAATGTCTGGATTAACTAAAATTGTTGATAAAACCGTTGCCCCCATTGAGACCGACCTCGATGGCTGGACCAAGCTTGAAGGCAATCCAACGATGAAAACCTGGATTGAATATACCAGTCCAGATCAGACAATGATTACCGGCTGCTGGGAAGCCACACCAGGGCTCTACCATGCTGTTTATGCAGGATGGGAGTTTGTGCATCTGATTGAAGGAAACGTGGTGGTCACACCGGATGATGGTGAACCGCAAACTTTTGGTCCCGGCGATGCGTTTGTTTTGGAGAAAGGCTTTAGTGGCACCTGGTTGATTAAGGATAAGGTGTATAAGCACTTTGCAATCAAGCTGAAGTAAAATTTAGCCAATCATAAATGCAGCGTGATGGCATGCATGCTCCTTTTTGATTAGCTGATTAAGGATGAATAGGACAGGTGATGATTAAAGCGATTTTTATGGCCAGCGAAAACCTGGGTGCCCAACAGCAGGTAACCAGCATTGATCTGGTCACGGGAAAAGGCATTAAAGGCGATCGAAATTTTGCCAAAGCCCAATGGCCAGGCCAGAACATCACTTTTATCGAACTGGAAGAAATCAATGCGTTTAATGCACAGTTTGGGCAACACATTGCTTTGTCCGATACCCGACGTAATGTGATCACCGAAGGTGTGCGGCTTAATGACTTGGTTGGACAGATATTTCAGATTGGTGACGTCAGCTTCAAAGGCATCGAACTTTGTGAACCTTGTGCGACTTTGGGAAAATTGTTGGAAAACGACGGCTTAACTAAAAAGGCGATTGTTAAGGCATTTACTCACAAAGCCGGTCTGCGTGCCGATGTGTTATCAGATGGTCAAATCAGTGTGGGCATGTCGATCGAGTCAGGCGTGATGCAGCCATTAACATAAAGCTGCATCACCCCGTTTTTTGTTTATTAATTGCTGATCGATTGTTGATATAAATTATCCAACAACGCAGACATCGCCTGTTGGCTTTGTTTGAGCTGCTCAGCATTATTCAGTAACGTTGCTACATCTTGCACAAACTCAGTTTGTGGCAATGGCTGGGTTTCCAATGCCAGAAATGCGTCGACTGTACCGGGTTCCACTTCCAGATGAAACTGCAAAGCCCAGACCCGCGGACCATAATAGAAACCCTGACATGGGGTAATCCCACTAGCAGCAAAAGAACTGGTATTTTCCGGTAACTCAACACAATCACCATGCCAACTTAACGGCCGCAGGTCTTCGGGCATCCAGCTGGCTTTTGGATCGATTTTATTGACTGGAAACCAGCCAATTTCCTGCTGAGTATTGGGATACACTTTGGCCCCCAAAGCTGAGGCAATTAACTGACTGCCCAGACAAATCCCGAGCACGATCTTGTCTGCTTCAATCGCCTCGCGGATAAGTTGTTTTTCGCCAATAAGCCAGGGATAGTTGGTTTCATCATAAGTGCTCATCGGCCCACCCATGATTAATAACCAGTCAAATTCAGCTACTGAGGGCAACGGATCGCTTTGATCCAGCCGGTAAGTTGTTAATAGAAACGGTTTTTCTGCAAACCAATGCCGCATGGACCCAATCCACTCGCCATCAGCATGCTGAAAGATAGCGACTTTCTGCATTCGCAACTCCAAAATTCTGATGAAAATCAGACAGCAAGAATTGCTATCTGATAAAAAGCTAACTGCGCATCGCGGCGTTACGAGCAGTCGCTAAACGATAACCAATAGCACAGTAAAACACCAGTGATTACTATTAGAGTATTGAAGGCTGTGGATCTGAGCTTTTGTCGGCTGACATCCGGCCAATCATCTCAGCTATTTTGACCAGTGCTAACTCGACGTTTTCATTCCATTTGCAGGCAGCTGATAAGCGAATACAGTTGCCAAATTTCTGCCCATTGGTAAACATGCTGCCGGGTGCAATGCTGATATTGTGATCCAGCAAGTTATTTGCCAGCACGACAGTATCAATTTTTCCAGGTAATTCGAGCCAGACCACAAAGCCACCGCTGGGTTGGGTGATACGGGTGCCAACCGGAAACAGTTGAAACAGCTTGTTGACTAGACGTTGGGTGGCATTGGCATATTGCTGGCGGACCTGGCGAAGATAGCGATCATATTGACCGCTCTCCAGGATCTGGGCGATGGCTAATTGCCCCGGATTGGCACTTGAAAAATTCAGCACATATTTTAAATATTCCAGCTGCCGGGCTTTGGAATGTGATGCTACCCAGCCAACCCGCAGTCCTGGCGACAGGGTTTTCGAAAAAGATGAGCAGTAAATGATGTTGTCATCCAAATCGTAGGATTTCAGCAAAGTAGGGCGTGATTGCTGATGACATAACTCGCCATAAACATCGTCTTCAATCAGCATCAACTTTTTGTCTTTTGCCAGTTGCGCCAGCTGCTGTTTTTTTTCGTCAGGGATACAAGCCCCTAAGGGATTACCAAAACTGGCCACTACCACACAGGCTTTTACTGGCCATTGGTCCAGTGCGAGTTCCAGCGCTTCTATGGATATCCCGGTGACCGGATCTGTTGGAATTTCCAGTGCCTTCAAACTCAGCGATTCCATAATTTGTAACAGACCGTAATAGGTAGGCGATTCCACTGCCACAACATCGCCAGGCTGTGTGCAACTGCGTAATGCCAGATAAACCGCTTCCTGACAACCATTGGTAATCACAATATCTTCCGCTACCAGATGACAACCCTGAGCCACCATACGTTTGGCAATCTGCTGTCGTAATGGCATTAGTCCAGCCGGTTTGTCATAGGTTATTACGGTATTCAGATGCTGTTTATGCACTTGAGTTAAATAGCGCCCCATCAGTTTGACAGGTAAAAAAGATTTATCCGGCACCGCCGCTCCCAGTCCGATAATGCCTGGATTACTGGCATTGTTGACCAGTTGCAACGTCATCTGTTGGCTACCGACTGCTTTTGGCTGTGAGAGTCTTGCAGACATTTTGGGCAGTTCAATGACATTATTCAGCTGTGGCCGTACATAAAATCCCGATTTGCTAATGGATTCAATAACCCCTTGATCTTCCAGTGAATGATAAGCAGCAATTGCAGTTGAAACACTGATATGACGCTGTTTTGCATAACTGCGTATGCCAGGAAGTTTGTCGCCAGGCTGATAAACACCGTCGTTGATCGCTGAGCGGATTTCAGCTGCCATTTTTTGATACAGCAACATGATCTTTTTCCTCGCTATAGAGCGGTACAGATAAACCCGAATGCAAACGGTACAGATGAAAATAAATCAATCTGTACCGGTATTTGTTTGGAATATTTGAATCTGTACTGTTTTTAATGCAAATCCTATCATTTGTCTAGTAGCAAAAATGGAATTCAATGATGAAATCGATGATGGTGCTAGTGGGTGGGGGCGTTATGTTGTGGCTGGTTTATGAGGCTAAATTACATTCAGTTAACACTGAGTTTCCAGTATGTGAGCAGGCGCAGCCGACCAAACAAGACCAAACCCGCTGTTATCAGACGCAATGGTGGTGGGATTCGGCTGTATAAAAGGAACTCATATTGATGATTAACGATATAGCGCAATTTGTTGAGAGTTGGTTGACGGCGTGGAATCAACATGACTTGCCTGAGATCATGAGCCATTACAGCGATAAATTAGAGATTTATTCACCTATGTTGATAAAGCTGGGTATTACGGCGACCGGTAAATTGCAGGGTAAACCAGTGATTGCTGAATACTGGCAACAGGCATTAATAAAATTTCCGGATCTGCATTTCAAGTTATCTCAGGTGACGGTTGGTGTGGACTGTCTGGCGATAAGCTATCAATCAGTTTTAAATCTGCCGGCTACCGAAATAATGTTTTGGGATACAACAGGACAAATCTATAAGGTAATAGCGTGCTATGGGGTTGATAGGGAAAATACACTGTGAATCCCGCTCAGCATTATCAGTTGATGGCGCGCTATAACAAGTGGATGAACCAGCGTCTGTATATGGTTTGCCGAAGCCTTTCAGATGAATTGCTTAAAGCAGATCTCGGGGCCTTTTTCGGTTCGATTTATGCGACCTTAAATCATCTTTTATTTGCCGATCATGCGTGGATGGCTAGATTTAACAATCAGCCTGCACCCTATCGTTTAGGACAGGAGATTTATAGAGATTTTGCAGATTTAACGACAGCCCGAGAACAGTTCGATCAAACGATTATTGAGTTCACAGAAACGTTGACTTCGACATGGCTGTCAGCAGAGCTTCATTATCAGAGTGGTATTGATAATCGAACCAGGACATTACCTGCCTGGGCATTGCTGACCCATATGTTTAACCATCAAACCCATCATCGTGGACAAATAGCGACTTTATTATCACAACAGGGCATTGATCTGGGCATAACCGATATTCCCTGGATGCCGGAGTGGTTGCCGGCGTCAATTTAAGTGTCTGATTAATTTATTAAATCGTCTGGTGCCCCATTTTTGCTCACTTTGCGCACAGTTCTGGTGCAAACTGGTTTACAGCAATAGATTTATAGGACTACTATCACTCCGGCAACCCTAAAGTTAAATAAGTTTATAAATAGATGGAACGGGTTGTTAATTTAATAAAAATCAACGGAGAGAACGTATGACAAAGTTAACTGCATTATCTATTAGTATTGCTGTATTAGGCGGCATTTGGGCGTTTCTTGCATTAGGTCCTTTAGCCGGTTTTGTTTTGGTCTGGGCTGGTTTTATCGCTTGGGCGTGTTTCTTCCATACAGGTGCTGATATGCCAGCCCTGCAAAAAACCATTGTGGGAATGAGCTACGGTGCGGTAATTGCTGGTATTGCTCTATTATTAGCCACCACTAATCCTTTGAGCATACCGGGTGCAGCAGGACCAGCTATTTATATTGCTGTTACAGTATTTTTCCTGGTTATTGTTGCCAGATTTGATTTGTTATCAGTAGTACCTGCCAATGTATATGGCTATGCAGCGACGGCGGCTTTTGGTTTGCAAACAGCTAATGCCGGAAGTGCCTTAACGATGAATATGACAAATCCTGTTCTTATCGTCATTCTTTCTACTATTCTGGGTGCAGTCTTTGGTTTGTTATCTGCCAAACTCGCCGGTGCAATCGAAAAGAAATCATAACTAAACCCGCCTAAGCGGGTTTTTTATTTCTGTTCAGGGCCAAACATAACTGAAAATTATCTCCGTTATGTCTGGCCCTGAATTTTAAGCAATCGTTATTAACCCAAGATAATGAACTGCAATCAGTTTGCTGACATGTTTGTCACTCCCGTTTAATAAAAACAGATCTGGATGTTTTATGCGCACAGCTATTTTTTTAGTGTTGATTTTATCGACCATTGTTTTAGCGACATTTCCGTTTTTTTTCACCTGGGCCAATCGTATTGAACCCAGCTTTATGGGCTTACCTTTTGCTTTCCTATGGCAGATAGCTTTAGCGCTGTTAGGCGCATTATTTCTTGCCTGCTGGTATCTCGCCGAAAGTCGTAGTGGGGATTTGGATATTGAAGTTGTAGCGGAGGAGTCGAAATGATTCCAATGCTGATGCTGGCCGTTTTTCTTGGCCTGATTTTATGGATTAATCGCCGACAAATGGGTGTGAAAACGCTCAATGATTATGCAACTGCCAGCCATAGTATTGGCGTACTGGGGATCACGCTGGGCTTTCTGGCTACCTGGTATGTTGGTGCTGGTTATACGGTATTTTCAGGCTTCGCCGTCAGTTTCGGCATGATCGGGATGTATGTTATTCCCTATGGCATTATCACCATGCTGGTGATGTATCTGGTGGCTGAAAAATCCTTTATCTGGGGCAAAAAATACAATATCCGTACCCAGTCTGAATTGCTTGGGCTACGTTATCGTAGTGACACGATTCGAGTATTGACTGGGTTTGCTGGTGTGGCCTTGTCGGTGCCGTGGTTATTGATGGAGTGGTACACCATTGGCTATGTTTTTAACTATGCCACCGATGGTTTTATCAGCCCGTTACTGGGAATGATCATCGGTATATTTGTGGTGGTGTTTTATGTTGCTTTGGGTGGTATGCGTTCGGTTATCACCGCCAATATCATCCAAGGTCTGTATATGTTGATTGCCGGTTCTGCCATTCTGCTGTGGGTTATTTACACACAACTTGGCGGTATCGAAGGCGCGATGCAACGTATTCTCGAACAAAGCCCTGAAGCGTTAACCTTTCCCGGTCCCGGCTGGGATATGTCGCCGAATTACTGGATGGCCATTGTTATCACCAGCGGTCTGGGCGGCTTTATGTGGCCATGGGTCTATAACAAATTATTTGCTGCTGACAGCATTCGAACTATTAAACAATCGGTATTGTTTGCGCCGACGCTTGGCATATTGTCATTCGGTTTATTGTTTCTATTGGCTATGGCTTTGCACCCATTACCGTTTGCTCAGCAAAATCCACAGGAAGCCATGTTCTGGATCCATAGTCAGGCTGGTGCATGGCCGTTGGGCTTTTTTGCCGTTTTAGTCATGGCAGCAAGTCTGGGTACGGTCAGCAGTATTCTCAATGCCATGTCGACGGCGATTTCGGGGGACTTGGCCCAAGTTATTAAACGCGATATCAGTGAAAAAACGGCTTTGCAAATCGCCCGTTGGTCAGTAGTGTTTATGAGCATCGGTGCATTAATTGGTGCATATATAAGAGAAGGGCAATTAGTGTTTCTGGCATTGATGACTTATCAGGGCATGATTGTATTGTCACCGGTAGTGTTACTCGGTCTGTATTGGAAACGTGCCAATAAAATCGGTGCAGTTAGTGGATTTTTAGCGGGTATGGCGGTGTCGTTTGGTTTAACCATTATTGACCCGGCATTTATCCAAACTTATGGTTGGACGCCGGGTGTTTACGGCTTTTTAACTACACTGACAATCATGCTGATTGCAGGCTTTTGTCGGCCGGTTGAATCACATGTGGAAAAACTTTGGCAAGATATTGCCTTGGCAAAAGCCACCCGTCCAAAAAGCAAACAGACTCAGATCAAATCGGTTTAGTTGGTAGATGTGGAAAGGTAAAAACGATTTCATTCGCAAAGGGATAAAAACATTGTGCTTGCTGCTGTTAAGCACAATGTCACCCTATGCTGTGAGTCAAGACAGTGCGGAAAATGTGGTGTTATTACATGGTCTTGCACGATCCTCGGCTTCCATGAATTCTATGGCGACACAACTCAGTCAAGCGGGGTATACGGTTTGTAATATTGATTACCCGTCACGTCAGCATCGTGTTGAAGCGTTGACCGATGAGTTTGTGGTTCCGGAAATGAAAAAATGCTTTTTGGATCCGTTGTCGACTATCAACTTTGTCACCCATTCATTGGGTGGCATTATTGTTCGACAAATCGCCAATGAAAATCCCTCAATCAAAATCGGCAGGGTAGTGATGTTGTCGCCTCCTAACCAGGGCAGTGAAGTGGTAGACAAACTCGGCACCTGGGGTTTATTTGAATGGATTAATGGGCCAGCAGGCAAACAGCTTGGCACGGCGGAAGATTCATTACCCAATAAATTGGGAGCTGCGAGTTTTGAACTGGGTGTGATCACTGGTAACCGATCTATCAATCTCATTTTATCTACACTGATTCCCGGACCAGATGATGGCAAGGTTTCTATTGAAAAAGCCAAGCTGGAAGGTATGCAGGATTTTCTTATCGTCCCTCAGACCCATCCACTAATTATGAGAAATAGCGTAGTGCAATCCCAAACGCTCAATTTTCTCAAAAACGGCCATTTCCAGCATTAACACGACCCTATTTACTTAACGGGCAAATATCCCGCTGTTTGCGGTCAAAAAACTGTTTCAGCCAAACATTGTCACTGTTAAGGTGAGACCTATGTTTTTTGGAGTAATACATGCAATTAATGACCCGAGTCACCAGATACTTTCTGATCTTTGTATTTTCTTTCAGCGCGGCTGCCGTGATGGCAGAAGATCATCCGAAACATGACTATAAAACCCTGGTGCTGGATATTTTGATCACTGGTGATAGCACAGTAACCGGCGATCAAGCCGAGAATGAAGCAAAGATTGCCAAGTTCAGTGAGCATCTGCGAAGCGAATTACAAGACAAAACGCGCTTTAATATCATTAACGATGCCGAATCATTGGATAAAATTAAAGCGGCTGATGACAAGCAGGATTTACATAACTGCAATGGCTGCGAGATTACCCTGGCCAAAGAGCTTGGTGCAGAGATCGTTGTGGTGCCAAATGTCTTTCGCATGAGCCATTTGATCTCGACATTACATGTCGAATTTAAAGATGCCAATACCGGCAAACTCGTCAAACGCAAAGCCTATGATTTCCGTGGTAACACCGATCAAGCCTGGGAACGCGCTATTAAATATGCCATGCGTGATTTAAAAGATTGGGATAGAAATTGATTCGAAAGAGACAGTTTTTACTTTGTTAATTGATAAAAGTTATTTGACGTTTTATCTGTGTTTAGATTAAAAACGTCAATTTGACGCAAATTTACAATTCAATGATTTTGCTTATCGACATAATTCATTCCGTCATCAAATACGGAGTGAATTATGTCAAGAATCAATCAAGCAAAAGTCTACCGACTGTTTCCTGCTTTACCTCAAGGACTCGGTTTAATAGCCGATGCGGTCGATAACACATCCCTGGATAAACGTTTAATTTGTTTGCTTGAAATCCGAGCATCCCAGATAAATGGCTGTGGTTTTTGTCTGGATATGCATTTCAAACATGCCCGTGAGCTGGGAGAAGACCAGCAACGTTTGGATGTGATTGCTGCGTGGCGGGAAGTCCCCTGGTTTTCTGAACAAGAGGCCGCAGCCCTTAATCTTTGTGAGCTGCTGACAAAATTACCCTCTCAACGGGTTTCACAAGAAGATTTTGACAGATTAAACCAGCATTTTTCGGAAGCTGAAATGATTGCACTTGTTTCAACCATTGTGAAAATCAATAGTTGGAACCGAGTAGTTGCTACGTTTCATTTTATTCCCCAACGCGATAACGTCTAATTGAGGGGATAAAATGATGAAAAAAGATTTTTTTGCTGTGTTTTTGCTGAATATTTCATTGGCAATCCTCTATTCACCTGTGGTCAAAGCCAACGACATAACACATTTGTTATCTCAACAACTTCAGGCTCCATTTAACGAGGAAGTCGAGATGATCACGGTACGTTATGCTCCCGGTGAAAGTACTTCACCCCATAGACATAACGCACACACGCTGGTGTATGTACTTGCCGGTACCGTGGAAATGCAGGTTGAAGGCGGAGATATTATTCAGCTACATGCCGGTGAGACTTTCTATGAATCTCCTGAAGATATTCATTTAATTTCCCGTAATGCCAGTAAAGAGCATGAAGCCGTTTTTTTAGTGGTTTTTATTAAAACTCAGGGTGCCAATACAGTTATTCCACTAAATGAATAAATTGATATTATTCAATAACGGTGATTTACCCGTTTGCAGTTTTGGAAACGAAATATCGTGCGACCAATTGATCAAAATCAAGTCAATCAAATTCAGGAGCTGGTTTATCTAGGTTATCAGCGTGTAGTGCCTGATGCCTTATTATCGCCCTGGATTGAATGTTACTGGATGGCTCAAACTCAGCTGCAGCAACTTCATCAGGAAAAGTTATATCCAGACGGTGGTTGCAGTCTGTTATTTCACTTCAAAGGCAATGCTGAAGGTTGTTGGTTTAATGCGCTGCAAAAGTTCGGCAGCATCCGCTTTGAAGCTGAAGTGGACAGTTTTGGGATCCGTTTTAAACCCGGCGGTGCAAACGCGCTATTGGGGTTAGCCATGAACGAATTGGTACAGGAAGAGTTCGCGGCAAACGATCTCAAGCTCAAGGGTTTAGAAACGTTATTTGAACAACTGATAAATGCCGATTTTCAACAACGTGTCAAACTCACAGAAACATGGCTGCTAAATCAATTCACCAAACAACAGCCTATTTATGGTCCAGTCCAACACTTGAGCCATCAGCTTGCGGTTGCTGATAACGAATTGGTTCAGACTTTGAATAAAATGGGCATAACACGCCGACAAGCTGAACGTTACTTTCACCATCAGGTTGGTATTCCACCCAACCAGCTTAAACTTCTGCTGAGAATCAAGGCTGCCCGGCTTCAACTCAAGCTTAATCCGCAACAATTACTGGTTGATACGGCATTGCAATGTGGTTATTTTGATCAGGCGCATTTTAACCATCATTTCAAAAAAGTTACTGGATACGGCCCGGGAGAATATCGTCTTAAACAGCAACGACGAATTATCAATCAAGAGATGATCATCAATTAAACGCGATAAATCACTGACAGAATGATTTAAAAGCAAATCAATCTGCTTTTCAAAATTTAAAACTGAAGCAGATAATCGGTTTAATATAAAAAAACCCCGACATAAAGCCGGGGTTTTTATTAACAACACAATATTGTTTCCCTGTTCAACACAGGGTTAAACATCATTTAATTTTTTCAAATGCCGCATTTTCATGACGGATGATTGAAATAATCAAGCCGACAATAATGGCCGCAGTACCGATGGTGAACAGCACCAGTGCAAATGGGTTATCTGCAAAGGTAAAGTAAGCACCGACGTTTTCCCAGGTTGTAATTGAACTTCCCATAATAAAGCTCCTTATGCTTCAGAACTGGCTAATTTATTTGGTACTTCACTGGTAGTCGCAGTCATTGCTGGCACACTACCTTCAGGGTATGGCTTGGCCAAAAGCTCAACTTCATCAATACCGATATCTTCACAAGCTTCAGGTACCCGTAAGCTGTTGGCTTTTTTCAGTAAAAATGACAAGCCGTATCCTGGAACAAAGCCCATCAGACCCATCACGATCGCACCGACAAATTGACCAACGAAGCTAATCGCAGGTAAACCTTCAGCATTTGGTGTTCCGCCAGCAAAAACGCCAACCAGAACTACGGCCACAACACCAGTGAAACCATGAACACTGACAGCACCTACCGCATCATCAATACCACGTTTTTCCAGTAATTTCGCGAATTGAACTGCGACGATACCGGTAGAAACCGCAATGATAAATGCCAGTGAAGGAGAGTAGAGATCCAGACCAGCGGCTACCGAGATAATACCGACCAGACCACCAGACATAGTCCAGAAAGGATCACGTGTGGCGATGTAACAACCGATAATGCCACCGGCAAAGCCCATCAGCGTATTGAAAGCAAATGCTGAAAGATTGGTTGGTGTGCCATAAATTGTGGTCCAACCTGTCTCACCACCGTTAAAGATGATGCAACCACCAAGGAATCCAAAGAAACCAAAGATAATCATCATCAAACCGATCAATGTCATTGGCAGACTGTGTGGTGAAATGATTTGTGGGATACCATCGATGAACTTGCCTTTACGAGCACCAAGATTCATCAATACACCCAGGGTAAAGAAGCCAGCCACCGCATGCACAACGCCCGATGCACCAACATCGTGATAGCCGAATTTGGTTAATAACCAGCCATCTGGATGCCAACCCCACGCTCCAGCCATAATCCAGACAACGCCGCCCAGGAAAATAGTCAGAATCAAGAAGGCACTAACCCTTATCCTTTCGATGACAGCACCGGATAAGATCGAGCCAGTCGTGGCGCCAAATAAGGCAAAAGCAGCCCAGAAAATACCAGTTCCCATGTCCTGAACATCTGGACCCATACTGGTTGACCAAGGAAGTGCAGCTGCTGCCTCAATCGGTACAAAACCGGTTGGGAAAGCGTTATAGATCCACCAGCCAAACAGATAAAATGCTGGAATAATCAGCGCGATAGCAAGAATATTCTTGATACCGGCTGCCAAGGCGTTTTTACTTCGTGAAGCACCCATTTCATATGCCAAGAAGCCTGCATGTATCATTAACATAATGGCGGTACACCACCAGTAAAACACTTCGACGTTCATAGCCTGATGCATTTCGAATACAGCTTGCTGGGCATCCAATGCTGCCTGCAAGGATTCTAGTGTTGGCGAGTTTTCCATCTTACTATCCTCATTTTAGTTAAAGTCATTTCCCGTCCACCCCTTTTCGGTCAACTTT
>NZ_JAUSCC010000028.1 GCF_030651745.1 Methylophaga sp. | reverse complement strand
GGTCATGGCACGGGCCTGTGATTGCTGGCAGAAAAAGACGGCATTATAACGCGGCTGTTCGTGGATCCGCAGGGGAAAATGTTAGAATCGAACACACTATCAATTATTAACTGGTGTTTGTTTCATGAGTCAACGTACCGTCCGCATCGCTACCCGTCGCAGCCCACTTGCCATCTGGCAGGCTGAATTTGTTCGTGACAGTCTGTTGGCATTGGATCCTCATCTAAATATTGAGCTGGTCCGTATTAAAACCCAGGGCGATATTATTCTTGATACGCCACTGGCCAAAGTCGGCGGCAAAGGCTTATTTGTCAAAGAGCTGGAGCAAAGTATGCTGGCCGGTGAAGCCGATATTGCGGTGCATTCAATGAAAGATGTGCCGGTGGAGTTTCCCGAAGGTTTGCATTTACCAGTGATCTGCGAACGCCATGATCCGCATGATGCATTTGTCTCAAATCATTTTGAAAGCGTTGATGATTTGCCACAAGGCGCAACAGTGGGTACTTCCAGTCTGCGCCGTGAATGTCAGCTGCGCCATTATCGGTCAGATCTGAACATTGTGCCGTTACGCGGTAATGTGAATACCCGGCTGGCCAAACTGGATGCCGGTCATTTTGATGCAATTATTCTGGCTAAAGCTGGTTTGGAAAGATTGGGTTTTGATAAACGTATTCGCAGCGCGTTAACTCCCGAGCAAAGCCTGCCAGCGATTGGTCAAGGCGCGCTCGGTATTGAAACGCGAATTAACGACGAAGCCATGAATGCGCTGATTGCACCTTTGAATTGTGAGCTGACATCGATAACGGTTAAAGCAGAACGAGCCTTAAATCGTCGTCTCAAAGGTGGCTGTCAGGTACCGATTGGTGGTTATGCCATATTAACGGGTGATGATATCTGGCTGCGTGGTCTGGTAGGCCGTCCGGATGGCACAGAGATGCTGCAACAGGAAATTCGCGGCAAGGCCAGTGAGGCTGAGCAACTTGGTTTAACATTGGGAGAGATGTTGTTAACACAAGGCGCTGACAAAATTCTGGCGGAGGTCTATGGTGGTTCATGACATACAACAACGGCTAACTGGACAGAAAGTTCTAGTCACTCGACCTGCGGCACAAGCTGAAGGGCTTGCTACGTTGATTGAAGCTGAGGGTGGTGAGGTCATTCTGTTTCCGGTTATCGAGATTGTTGCTGTCGATGTGATTGACTGGCAGGTTTGGCATCCGGAACAAACTGATTGGCTGGTATTTGTCAGCCGTAATGCAGTTGAGTGTTTTATGACGGGATTTCAAGGCCATTTGCCGGACAATATTAAGCTGGCCGCTGCCGGAGAAGGCACGGCCCAGGCACTTAACCATCATGGTTTGGCCGTCGAGTTGGTTCCTGAAATATCCAATGGCAGTGAAGGTCTGCTGCAACTTCCTCAATGGCAACAAATGCAGGATCAACATGTGGTGATTGTACGAGGTGATGGCGGTCGAGAATTGATGGCGGATACCTTGCGGGCCAGAGGTGCTAGTATTGATTATCTGGAAGTTTACCGCCGACATTTACCATCCGTATCAGCCAGTCTTGTACAACAGGCCTGTCTAGCTGATTCACTCATAGCGACCAGCGTCGGTAGTGTGCATAATTTGTTATGTTTATTATCAGCTGAATGTCCACATATAGTGCAAAAGCCGCTATGTGTTGTTAGCGAACGAATCAAGGATTTTGCCGTTGAACAAGGGTTCAAGCAGGTATATGTCAGTCTCGATGCCAGTGATGAGGCAATCATTCAACGATTAATTGAAATGGGATCAGATCATGGAGCCTAGCAGCAGCAAACCTCAACCGGAAAAAAAACCGGCCCAAAAGATTGAACCAAAAAAATCAGAAAAACCAAACAACGCTTTTCCAGTGAAATTAGTGTTACTAATTATCGTAGCGATATTGATCACTCTGCCAGGAGCCGGCGCGTTATGGCTTATATCGCAGCAGCAACAGCAATTACTGGAAGTTGAAAGCCGGCTTGATGAAATCGCCGATCTCAAAACTGATATTTCCCAACTGAATTCCGCTCAACGTCAGCTAAAAGACCAATTATCGACTTTTAATCAAACCCAGCTGGAACAAGGTGATGCTCTGACGAAACTGCAAAATCAGTCACCGTTAAGTAGTGACGAGATTGAGTTGGAATGGGCCTTGGCTGAAATCAAATATTTGCTGAATCTTGCCAATCAACGCGCGTTATTGGCGGGTGATGTCAGTGGTGCACAATTAGCCTTATCGTTGGCGGATCAACAAATCCGTGAAATAGGCGATTACCGGATGCAGCCGTTACGCGAATTGATTGCAGAAGAAGAATTAGCACTTAAAGCTGCAGGGGAGACTGATATTGCAGGCATTGCTGCCGATATGCTCGGCTTGATCAAGGCCATTGATAATCTGCGAGTGGTCAGCGGGCCGAAACAGACGTTTTACAACGAAACCGAAGCTGACGGGATTGATCAACCTGCCTGGCGTGAAGCAGTATCAGAAATTTGGACACAACTCCGCTCTTTAGTGGTGATTCGTCAGCAGCAGGATGCACCTGCGGCTGTATTGATGCCTGAGCAGCGCTACTTCCTCTATCAGAATCTGCGCCTGCAATTGGAAACCGCACGTTTTGCCGCTTTGTCGGGTAACCAGAAAATGTTTGAGCAAAGTCTGCAATCCGCTATCAGCTGGCTGGAACAGTATTTTGTTGGTGACCATCGTGATGCCATGCTGGAAAGTTTACAGAATATGCAAAATCAGGCCATTAGCATTGAGACGCCGGATATTTCCGGTTCATTGCGCTGGTTAAAAGGATTTGAACCATGAAATGGTTGATTATCATTGGGCTTGCTCTGGCCCTGGGCGGCATTTTTGTCTGGTTGGCTGACTTTGAACCAGGCTTTGTATTGATCCAGTATGCTCAGTGGACGTTAGAAACCTCATTGATTGTTTTTGTCGTGGCGATGTTGCTGTTATTAACGGTGATTTATTTCACCTTACGCAGTTTTGCTGTGTTAAAAAACACCCCACACCGTTTGTCGCTATGGCAGGAAAACCAACGTCACAAACGTGCGACTAAAGCTTTGACCAAGGGGTTGATTACACTTGAAGAGGGGCGGTGGGCGGAAGCTGAACGACTGCTGATTCGTCATGCCGGCAACAGTGAAACACCATTACTGCATTATCTGGCTGCGGCCCGGGCGGCACAAAAACAACAGGCACCGGATCGGCGCGACTCCTATTTGAAGCTGGCTCATGAATCTACTCCGAGTGCAGACATTGCTGTCGGTGTAGTCCAAGCAGAATTGCAGCTTTCAGCAGGACAAAAAGAACAGGCGCTGGCCACCTTGCAGCATTTACGTGAAGTCGCGCCCAAGCATCCATATGTATTACAACTGTTGCAACAGCTTTATCAGGACACTGATCAATGGCAGGAAGTACAGTCAGTGTTACCGGATTTACGCAAACGCCATGTCTTGGATGCCAATTCCGCCAATGCCTTATCAGCTGAAGCGACGGTCGGACAGTTACAAAATGCATTAATCAGACAGGAATGGCAGCGAATGGAGCAGATCTGGCTGCAATCTCCGGCGAAAATCAGACAATCCGAACAGGTGATCAAAACCTATATCAATGGTTTGTTGCTACAGGGGGAACAGCAGCAGGCGATGGAAATGATTGAAGAGTATCTCCGTAAAAACTGGAGTGATGCGCTGATTTATCAGTACGGTAAAATTTTGCAGGGTGACTTATTAAAACGACTGGCTACGGCAGAAAAATGGCTTAAGCAACGGGAAGAAAATCCATGGTTATTACTGACTCTGGGAAGACTCGCCCAGGCGAATAAGTTATGGGCAAAAGCAGAAGCTTATTTGCGAGCCAGTATTGAACACGGGCCACGAGGCGAAACCTATCAGGCGCTTGCCGAAGTATTAATGGCCCAGGACAAACGTGATGCGGCTGCAAATACATACAAACAAGGGCTGGATGTGATGTTGCAGAACAATCCGAATAAAGTGATTTAAAGATTTCCTGCAATAAAAAAACGGCGCTTATAGCGCCGTTTTTTTATGAACGAAATAATTAAAGCCGCATCGGCATAACTACGTACTGCCGGGTGAACTTCGGATCATTTGGAGTAATCAACGCACTACTGTTTTCATCGGTAAACAGTAGTTTTACTTTGGTGTCTGGAATAGCATTGAGCAAATCCAGTAAATAAGCGTTATTAAAAGCAATCTCCAGATCCGGTCCGCTGTATTCCACCGCCAGTTCTTCCTCGGCAGATTCCTGTTCCTGATTGGTGACGGTGGCTTTGAGCAGATTACTGCTCAGGTTCAGTTTGACGCTGCGGTGTTTATCATTAGCCAGAATAGATGCACGTGATAAGGCCTGTTTAAGCTCATCACGCTCAGCGATCACTTGTTTATCCCCACCGACCGGTAATACCCGTTCGTAGTTAGGAAATTGACCATCAATTAACTTGGAAGTGAAATGCATATCAGGCAGCTCAACTTTCAGCTGTTGTGGGCTGATTGCCAAGGTTACGTCGTCGGCGACATCACCTAATAAACGACCCAATTCCAAAATTGCTTTACGCGGCACAATGACACTGTGCTTTTCATTGGCTTTTTCGGCGGTTTCAATGCTGCCTAACGCCAATCGGTGACCATCTGTCGCCACTGCACGTAATACATTGTCTTCGCGTTCCAGCAATAAGCCGTTCAAGTAATAACGTACATCCTGACTGGCCATGGCAAAACTGGTTTCATCCAGCAAATCTTTTAACGCTGATTGTGGAACGGTCAGCTGATCCAGGTAATTGGCCCCTTCACTATCCGGAAAATCTGCAGCTGGAAGGGTAGCAAGTGAGAAACGACTTTTACCGGCACGAACCAGTGATTTATTGTCTTCTGCCTGAAAGCTGATAGTGGCATTGGCGGGTAAGGCGCGCACAATATCCAGTAATTTGCGGGCAGAGACGGTGGTTTCACCTTCCTGTTCGACTGCCACTGGCACAGTTGCAATCATTTCCAGTTCCATATCGGTACTGGTCATGGTCAGTTGCTGACCGTGACAACGTAATAGAATGTTGGACAGAATTGGTAAGGTTGAGCGTCGCTCTACGATGCTGCACACCAGTTGTAAGGGACGGGCAATAATGTCTTGGCTTACTGTAAATTGCATGATGTCTCTCTCAGCTAACTCGACAAAGTACGAAGTAAATTTCGGTAATCTTCCGCGATGCGGCTATCGGTTTCTTTCAGTTCCACTACTTTACGACAAGCATGCAGAACGGTGGTGTGATCGCGTCCACCAAAAGCTTCACCGATTTCTGGCAAGCTGTGACTGGTGAGTTCTTTTGCCAGCGCCATTGCTATTTGTCTTGGACGGGCAACAGAACGCGTGCGTTTTTTAGCCAGCAAATCTGATACCCGTATTTTGAAATATTCTGCAACAGTTTTCTGAATACTTTCCAGTGTTACCAGTTTTTGATGCAACGCCAGCAGATCCTTTAATGCATCCTGCGCCATATCAATTGACAGCGGCTGGTTGGTAAACCGTGAGAATGCCATAACCCGTTGCAAGGCGCCTTCCAGATCACGCACATTTGATTTAATACGTTTAGCGATAAAAAAGGCCACATCGTCCGGTAGGGTAATGAGGTTTTGTTGCGCTTTTTTGATCAAAATCGCCACGCGGGTTTCCAGTTCGGGTGGTTCAATGGCAATGGTCAGACCCCAGCCCAATCGGGATTGCAACCGCTCATCCAAGTTTTCCACTTCTTTGGGGAAGCGGTCACAGGTCAGAATGATCTGCCGTTGACCTTCCAGCAAGCTGTTAAAGGTATAGAAGAACTCTTCCTGAGAACGTTCTTTTTTAGCAAAAAACTGAATGTCATCAATTAATAACGCATCGGCACTACGATAATGGGCTTTAAACTGATCAATGGCGTTATTGCGTAAGGCGGTGATCATGTCCTGCACAAAGCGTTCAGAGGAAAGGTAAATTACCCGAGCTTTCGGGTTGTTCTGCCGAATTTTATTACCAACAGCAAGCATCAAATGGGTTTTACCCAGTCCGGTCCCACCATACAGGAATAAGGGGTTGTAACCCGAAGTGCCAGGCGCTTCAGCGACATGTAATGATGCAGCCCGCGCAATTTGGTTGGATTTACCTTCAACGTAATTATCAAAGGTAAATAATGGATTCATCGGACTACCGATGGCCGGCGTAGGATCACTTTCAGAGGTTGAAGAGGGATCAGCAGGAGCTTTATCAGTAGTTTTGACGCGGCGTTTGGTTTTTTCAGCGGAAATCGAATCTTTGGTGCCAACTTCAATCTCAAATTTACTGATATTGCCGTTAGTTAAACCTTTAAGCAGCGCATTTATCTGTTGTTCCAGCTGTTCATGCACCCAGGCTTTAACATACGGATTTGGTGCCAACAGGCGCAGACTGTCTTCGGTTTCAATGGCTTGAAGAGGGCGTAACCAAGTGTTCAGCTGTTGTGCCGAAAGATCACCTTCAAGATGGGATAGGCATTTTTCCCAAAGGGGTGAAGACACAGCAACTCCTTGACTAATATATGGTTTAAAGTAAACAGACTGACAACTGCAGGCTTTCGTAGGCGATAGTATAGCGTGATAGGCAGGGCTTCTAAAGTTATCTGCATGCAGGTCGTTTGGCAAGTAAAATAATGTCAGTCGTTAAGGTGAATGCGGTTTGACTTGTTATGCCTGCAAACCCTATAATCCCATGTCTTTTGCCCCGGCTGTTTCCGTTCGAGAGACGCTTACCGGCTGCAAAACCATTGTTATTCCTGGAGTTGGTGAAATGAAAAGAACTTTTCAGCCTAGTAATCTGAAGCGCAAACGTACTCATGGTTTCCGCGCACGCATGAAAACTGTCGGTGGCCGTCGTGTTATTAACGCCCGTAGAGCCAAAGGCCGCGCAAAACTTTCTGTTTAATTCTCTCTGTTCGCAGAGGGTGCATGACTTGGCCACATTCAGCCGAGCCATGAAAATGAATAGCCCGGGAGATTTTACCCGGGTTTTTCGTCAGGGAAAGCGCACTGGTGGCGGTGGTCTGACGATACTGAGCGTTGAAAACTCGGTCGGGCATCCTCGACTGGGACTGGCAATCGCAAAGAAGCATCTTAAGCTGGCCAGTCAACGTAACCGGGTAAAGCGGATCATCCGGGAGTCTTTCCGGCAGCATCAATCAGCTTTATCCAATATCGATATTGTGGTGTTATCACGTCCTGATATCAGTCAGCGGGATTCATCGCAATTATGGGCAGCATTGGAGCGACATTGGTTAACCGTGGTGGCACAATGGCAAACATCCTGATCGCTTTTGTTCGCGCGTATCGCTTTTTATTAAGCCCGTTCATGGGCATGCACTGCCGTTTCCAACCTACTTGCTCCCAATATATGATTGAAGCCATTCAAACGCATGGCTCGCTTCGTGGTGTGTGGCTCGGTTTACGCCGACTCTCACGCTGTCATCCTTGGCACGCCGGCGGCGTGGATCCTGTTCCTGAACTAAAGACAAAAAAACACAATGGATAACCTCAGAACTCTGTTTATTTTTGGCCTGTTAATTGTTTCTCTGTTGTTATGGGAAGCCTGGCAAAATGACTATGTGCGTCCACAACAAGTCGCCACTCAAGCGGATACAACCGGAACATCGGCTGCAGCTGACCGTCAAGATGACCTACCTGAATTGCCTGTTGCTGTTTCTGCTGACGGGCTACCTGCCTTGCCGGACAGTGACCCAGCTACAGCAAGTTCAACCAGTCAGGTCAGGGTCAAAACTGATGTGATTGACGCGATGATTGATTTGCGCGGTGCGGACATCCGCAAACTGGCGTTGTTGAAATACCCGGTTGATGTGAATTTACCGGATCAGCCAGTCCAGTTTTTAAATGATGGTCGCGATCATTTCTTTGTTACCCAATCCGGTTTGCGTGCTGAAGGCCCCGCCCCAACGCATTATGAAATCTATACTGCAGAGCAAAGCGAATACACCCTGGCAGACAATGCCGATAGTGTGAGCATTCCTTTACGCTGGGAGTCAGATAACGGTCTGACGGTTATCAAGACCTACACTTTCAGCCGTGACAGCTATCTGGTGAATGTGGATTATCAGGTTGAAAACCAAACTGGAGAACGCTTTGCCGCGTATCCATATGCCCAATTCAATCGTAATGAAGCGAAAGACGATAGCTTTTTTATCTACACCTATACTGGCGCAGTGTTTTCCAGTGAAGGTAATGAATATGAGAAAGTGGCTTTCAAGGATTTGAATAAAAATGATTTCCGCCGTGATGTAAACGGTGGTTGGGCAGCGATGATCCAGCATTATTTTGTGGCGGCATTTATTCCAGAGAGTAAACCACTGGAAATCAGCCTGTATGGTAAATCGATCAACAATACTAATTACACTGCAGGTATCCGCTTCCCGGTCATTATTGCGGAAGACGGCCAGCAGGCTCAGACCTCTTACAAAGTTTATCTGGGACCTAAAGAACACAAACGTCTGGAACAAGTTGCAGAGAATCTGGATCTGACCGTTGATTACGGTATTCTGACCATCATCTCCAAGCCATTATTTATCGTTATGGACTGGTTGCATAAATTGACCGGCAACTGGGGTTGGTCAATTGTTTTACTGACTCTTTTGATCAAACTGGTGTTTTATAAACTGTCTGCTGCCAGTTATCGTTCAATGGCATCGATGCGCAAGTTGACACCAAAATTGGCCAGTCTGAAAGAACGTTACGGTGATGATAAGCAGAAATTCAATCAGGCAATGATGGATTTATATCGCACCGAGAAAATCAATCCGCTTGGAGGTTGTTTACCGATCCTGGTGCAAATGCCGGTATTTTTGGCCTTCTACTGGGTATTAGTGGAAAGTATTGAGTTACGCCAGGCCGACTTTATTTTCTGGTTGAATGACTTGACCGCGATTGATCCTTATTTTGTGTTGCCGGTTTTGTTTGGTCTGACCATGTGGTTCCAGCAAAAGCTGAATCCAGCGCCACAAGATCCGGCACAAGCGATGATGATGAAGGTATTCCCGATCATCTTTACCGTGTTCTTTGCCTTCTTCCCATCGGGTCTGGTGCTTTACTGGTTGGTCAACAACATCCTGTCGATTGCCCAGCAGTGGTATATCACTCGTAAAATGGGTGCGCTGTAATAGCCGTTGTTACCTATAAGTAAACAGCGTTACTGATGACTGAAACCTTCACCGATACCATCGTTGCCGTTGCCACTGCGCCCGGACGCGGTGGTGTCGGTGTTGTGCGTTTATCTGGTCCGAAAAGTGCTCAGATTGCGGAGCAAATCTGCGGCAAACTGGCTCAACCCCGTCAGGCTAAATTCACCCATTTTCGTGCTGCTGATAAAGAGATCATCGATAGCGGTATTGCGCTTTATTTTGCTGCTCCTGCCTCATTTACCGGTGAACACGTTATCGAGCTGCAAGGGCATGGCAGTCCGCTGGTGATGGACAGGCTTTGTCAGCGAGCAATTGAACTCGGTGCTCGGATGGCGCGTCCTGGAGAGTTTTCTGAGCGAGCCTTTCTCAATGGCAAAATGGATTTGGCTCAGGCAGAAGCAGTTGCCGATTTGATTGAGAGCTCTACCGAACAGGCGGCACGCAGTGCGATGCGTTCCTTGCAGGGTGAGTTTTCCAAAAAAGTGAACGACTTTTTGCTGGAATTGACCCATTTACGCATGTTTGTCGAAGCGTCAATTGACTTTGCGGATGAAGAAATTGATTTTCTTGGTGAAGCACAGGTTGATAAACAGCTGCAGCAATTGTTGGCAATATTGGCTGGTATACAAGGCAGCGCTCGTCAAGGTCGATTATTGCGCGAAGGCATCAGTGTGGTGTTAGCCGGACAACCCAATGCCGGCAAATCCAGTTTGCATAATCGTCTCGCTGGGCATGATGCAGCCATTGTCACTGAAGTCGCAGGCACCACCCGTGATGTTTTACGTGAGCAAATCCATTTGGGTGGTTTGCCGTTACGTATTTCCGATACAGCGGGTTTGCATGATGCCACCGATGACATTGTTGAGCTGGAAGGTATTCGCCGTACGCAAAATGAGTTGGCCCAGGCTGATCATATTCTGCTGTTGATTGATGATAAGTTGGGAATGACCGAGCAGGATGAAAAGATTCTTGCAGCATTACCGGCAGATAAATCGGTTACTTTGATTCGCAATAAAATTGATCAAAGTGGCCATGCTCCAGCTATAACCATTGAAAACAATCTGAATGTTATATATCTGTCAGCCAAAAATGGCGATGGTATGGCGTTGTTAACCCAGCATTTGTGCGAAGTGGTGGGCTTTCATCCGGAGGAGGAAGGTGTCTTTATGGCGCGTCGCCGACACTTGGATGCTTTACAACGTGCCCAGCAAGCGATTGAGAATGGCTATAACTGTTTGACGGGAATGGGAGCTGGAGAATTACTTGCTGAAGAGTTGCGCATAGCTCAAACAGCACTGGGTGAAATTACCGGAACTTTCACCACCGAAGACTTGCTGGACCAGATCTTTTCCAGTTTTTGTATCGGCAAATGATGAGTGAAACCTCCGAGCATATTGCTCGCCAAAATTTTCTTTAGTTGTACAAAATTGTGTTTGTATGGAGAGAAGTCTAAAGCAAACATCTTCACCTCATCTAGAAGCGAATAACGGGTTATATAGTTTATTAGTGGGTGAAATTTTCAGACCTTGATCTAAATTTCAACAATGGGCCCTTGTGGTGACCTCGTGCCACTAATATGAATGTATGGTTTGCCGGAATCAGGGAGGTTGATCTGCAATCTGATTCGCTACAGATAGCAATATTCCGGTCAGTCTGACATAGCTCTGTCATTGAATTGCCACTGAAATGTCATAGCCTTTGCGGTATGAAGCTATCATTACGTTACAATGTTTTAAAAAATCCCTCATGCGAAACCCAATAAATTAGGAGCCGGCATGCTACGCCTATACAAAATTGCTCATGGCTTAATTAAAGAGATCAAGGTCGAAAGAGAGGAGTTAGCACATCATTTAAAGGAAGCAGACTGGATTGATGCGTTAGAGCCAGATGATGAGGAGCGAGCGTTGTTGGCTACCTTATTCAGTGATGAGGTACCTGATGTAGATGATGTCGAGGAAATTGAAGCATCGGCCCGTTGTTTTACCGATCAAGACGGTCTGCATGTGCATTCTTTATTTCTGGGCTATTCAGAAGGGCGGCACCATACAGTTTCAGTCGCATTTATTCTGCAGCAAGATAGATTGATTGCGATTCGTGATGGTGAATTAAGTGATTTTCGCCTGTTAAGGATGCGTGCCCGCCGTGGTCAGGTTAGTTGTGAGACGCCCACCGATTTATTGATTACGCTGCTGGAACAAAAAGTCGAGAATCATGCCGATAATCTGGAAGATATCCACCGTCAGTTGGAGCGGGTCAGTCATCTGGTTTTAGAAGATGAAAGTGCCGATCTGGAAGATGCCATCAGTCAACTGGCACGCCTTGAAGACAGTAACGGAAAGATCCGTCTTTGTTTGATGGATACTCAGCGTGATATTTCTTTTTTATTGCGTCATTTACGCGATCCGGGATCTTCTCGCGAAACCTTATACGAAATATTGCGAGATTTAGAGACATTGATGTCACATACGACTTTCCTATTCGACAAGATAAATTTCTTGATGGACTCCACCCAGGGTTTTATCAATATTCAGCAAGCACAGATCATTAAAACCTTCTCGATTGCCGCCGTGGTGTTTCTGCCACCGACATTAATTGCCAGTGTTTACGGGATGAACTTTAAATATATGCCGGAGCTGGAATGGAGCTTTGGTTATCCATTTGCCATTGGTTTGATGGTCGCGGCGGGCATGGCACCTTATCTTTATTTCAAACGTAAAGGCTGGTTGTAAAAATTTCATAGGAGTAAGACAGATGAGTCGACATTTTGATAAAGCAGAAGGTTTGAGCGAACAACATGATCCGGCGACCCATGATTATGTATTCAATCAGACCATGTTTCGCATTAAGGATCCAAAGCGAACACTGAAGTTTTATTCTGAAGTGATGGGCATGACCTTAATCAAACGCTTTGATTTTCCGGAAATGCAGTTCACCTTGTATTTCATGGCAGCTATTTCGCCTGAGCAACGTCAGGACTGGTCCGAAGATAATGATGAGCGTATCAAGCAAACCTTTGCTCGACCAGCTATGCTCGAATTAACCCATAACTGGGGTGATGAAGACAAAGAAGAACTGGCTTACCATAACGGCAATAGTGAGCCGCGAGGTTTTGGCCATATTGGTTTTGCGGTGCCGGATATTGATGCCGCCTGTGAACGTTTTGAAGCGTTTGGCGTACCGTTTGTAAAACGTCCCAATGATGGCAAGATGAAGGGCATCGCCTTTATTCAGGATCCAGATGGTTACTGGATTGAAATTTTCACTGCTGACCGTCAACCGACTTTGCTGAAAGATCATCTGGCGTAGACTCTTCCTGCCTATTAGAACCCAAACCAAGTGGTGGGCTGGCAAAAACCTGAATACGGTCAGGTAGTTTTTTCGCTTCATACATGGCTTCATCCGCATAACGTACTAACTGCATGGCGTTGCTGCCATGCAGTGGATATAAAGCGATACCAATACTGACGCCAACATGCAGGATTTTGCCATCTACTTCATAAGCGATGCTCAGACATTCACAGATTTTTTCTGCAGTTTGCTGGGCATTGGCTACATGATGAACATTTCGTAATAACACGACAAATTCATCGCCGCCAATGCGGCCGACTACATCAGCATCACGCAGGCATTGGCGGATCCGATTGGCAACTTGTTGCAACAATAAATCACCGATGGCGTGTCCATATTGGTCATTAACGGGTTTGAAATTATCCAAATCCAGAAACAATACCGCCAAAGCTTGTTGTTCCCGCTGGCTTAGCACAATTGCCTGATTAAGATGTTCGGTAAAACTGGCACGGTTGGGCAGTCCTGTCAGGGTGTCGTGAAGGGCCATATGCGACATGCGCTGCATCATCAGTTTATGTTCAGTTATATCTCTGGCGATCCCGGTATAGGAATTCACTTCACCTTGTTTGTTAAATAAAGGCGATGCGTTGCTGCGGTGCCAGCACCAGTGGCCATTAAAGTGTTTTATCCGATATTCAATACCACTGCGTTTTTGTTGGCTATGCCATACTTGCTGTAAAAAGCCATTGCAGGCAGATACATCATCTGGATGAATAAACTGTTCAATTGATTTGCCAATGACATCACTCAGCGGATGTCCCAGAATTTCTGTCCAGTTGGGTGAGGCATAGGTCAAAATGCCATCAGACGAGAGTGAATAGATGATGTCATTGGCATTTTCAACAAAAGCGCGAAACTTATTCTCGCTCTCAGCTAGTGCTGTTTCATAGTTTTTGCGTTGGGTAATGTCATTGCCATAGCCGGTCCAGACGATGGTGCCGTCAGTTTCCCTTAATGGCGTGTCATAGGCCTCTATCCAGATAGTTTGGCCATTTTTGAGAAGCATTCGAAATTCACTGTGCCACGCACTAGCCGTCTCGGCACATTCAATACTTTCGTTGATGACACGCTGATAATCATCCGGATGGATCATTTTCAATAACAACGAAGCATCTTCGGCAACCTGTTCATGGGTTACACCAAACAATGCTTCTAATTGCAAACTGGTATAGGTGTACTGAAATTTGCCATCAGGCTTTAAGCAAAGCTGATAGATAAAACCTGGTAAATAAGGAGAAACTGCACGTAAATGATCGAGTAACTGGTTGCCGTTTAGGATAGGTGAAGATTGTGGTCCATCTGATGAATTTTGCTTCATGCTTGAATAACACCATTGAATGTTAATTCAATAATAGGCTGATGCAGTAATGGCTTCAAGCATTTAAATGACTTAAAACAGATATGTTCAATTATTCCAGGCGGCAGGAAGATCGGCTTTCAGATGCTCAATAAACACTCTGGTTCGACGTGATAAATGCCCATGGGGATACATTAACCAAATGGGTAAGCTCGGTCCATTCCATTCTGGTAAGCATCTTTTTAGCGTATGCGGTTCGTTGGTTAATTTCAGTTCAGCCAACCAATCCGGATAAAAGCCCAACCCTTTACCACGGGCAACAGCATCGGCCTGCATCATAAACTGATCAGCGGACATGCGCGATGGTCTTACTGGCAATTTAAACGGTTTTTCCTCTGGATGGGTTAATGGTAATTCGTGTATTGATTGGTCAAGGGTGTCAATCCACTCATGTTCGATTAACTGGCGGGGATGGGTGATTTCAGCAGCCTGTTGCAAATAGTTAGGGCTGGCATAAATACCTTGGCTAAGCTGGCCCAGACATTCATGGCGTAAACCGTTATCACTGACTTTTCCCAGCCATAAGGTGACGGATTCTCCCTCGGTAGCATGTGGCAAACTAAAGCCGGTTCGCATTTTGAGATGTAATTTAGGATGCTCGGCCATCAATGTTTCCACTTTGTCGCTAAGCCAGCTGCAACTAAAGGCGTTATGAAACGTAAAGTTGAGCTCTCCACTTACTTCCATCTGCAGAGCATCCAAGGCCAACTGGCTTTGCTGAGCCAGATCAATAAATTGCTGGCAATAATCAGCAAATAATTGACCTGCCTGAGTAGGTATCAGCCGGTTTGATTCACGACGCAGTAATTTTTGGCCTACACGTTCCTCAAGTTGGGTAATACGTCGACTTAAGGTTGATTTTGGGATATCCAGTTGTTCGGCGGTAAACGTTAAACTGCCTGAGCGGATTATTTCAATAAAGGCGCTCACGGCTCTCATATCTGGCAAAACTGCACGATTTTTCATAATAGTCCTGTTCAGATTTTTGCAACGTGTTGTTGAGAAATAAATGCTTTTCAATGTAAATAATAAGCAATATCATTTGCATTTGATGAGTCACATTGTAGTGAATAAAAAGGATATTCACCACCTCTGGATCGCTGATTCACATATTTAATGTGTAGCTTAATCTTCGGTTGGTTAAGAAAGGATTAACGTCGTTACTTTCCTATACGCGAGTCGTATGAAACCGTTTTCGATTTATTGTTTGTTTGCCCTTTCCCGGTGCTACTGCCAAGTACGCCGGGTTTTTTTTGTCTGAATAAAGCTAAATTCGGCCGCGGTCATTTGCCACATAACATTTAAATCGCCACACTCTGATAACAAGGAGAAGAGTGATGCGAATCTTAACGAAGATGTTATGGATGAATTTGGCAATCTCGGCGACAGTTCACGCTGATGAGTCAGCCTTTAGCTACAACCTCTATAGTTCGATCAGGATGCAGGCGGAAATGGTGGCCCCTGATAATCAGCAAACTATGTCAGCCTATCGCAGTTTGCGTGATGCTTATTCTCGAGTCGGTTTTCATGCAGCGTATACGTTTTCTGAAAACACATCATTATTCACCCAGTTGGAGTTGCCCTTTGATAGCGCTAACTTTCGCTTTCGCGACTCATATGATCAAGGTGGAGTCGGGCGTGAAAAAGCTGAAAATATTCGCGTTGGTCTCATTGGGCTGAACAGTCAGGTCGGAACAATAACGATAGGGCAACAATGGATGCCTTATTACAACGCCATTACGTTTCCAGTTGATCAGTTCAGCAGTTTTTACAGCGGTTTTGCCACCTATACAACTTTTCGTGTGAAAGAAACACTCGCTTATGAAAGCCCCATGCTGAAAGGCTTTACCTTTGGAGGTTCCTATTCGACGGGTCATGGCAATATTCGCTCACCCTCAAGGATTGATGACCGCCGTATCCAAGCGGTAGTAAGCTATCAGTTAACCGATGCAATGCGTCTTGCTATCGGCATGGATGATCGCGGTAATGCCAGTGGCTACAAAGACATACTGTATGGCATGACGCTTTCTCATGCGAAAGGTCCATGGTCATGGGCAGTTAAATACGAAATTACCGATACCGACAATCCCAACAGTTTTTATGGAGATAAGGCTCAGGCTGTTAATTTATACAGTGCTTATTCTCATGGTAAAAACATCTACAAAATCATGCTTGCCAATGTTGAATCTTATGGTGAAGCTATTATTCATCTGGGAATCGATCATCGAATAAATGAGGATTTTCGATTATTTGCTGAGTTTTACCAAGAGCAGGAAACCGCCGCGATAACGAAAAAACAAGCAGGACTTGATGGTTTTGATGCAAATATCAGCGGAGGTAAGCTATTTCTGTTGGGATTTCGTTACGACCTGAATATGTAAAAACTCGCTCCAGCTGGAGCGAGTTTATTTGTTCAATCAGATGGTTTTAGCCTTTCGTCATTCAATTCGCCTTTATCGTTCAGCATCTCATCATGCGCTTGCATTTTCCATGGCAATATACCGGGCGAGATATGAATGAAATGCAGGTATTTTTCGAACTGATTCAAAATATCATCGATAACTTCCTGCTGATCGCAGTTAAACACATCATAAGCAGCACCACCTCTACGCATAAAAACTTCGGCGCGGTAATAGCGCTTATCACCGTCTTCATCGCTTGCCATCTGCGGGTAGGCAAAGGTAGGCATGGCGTAGCCGCGCATACGGATCTCATATATAAAATCGAGCTCCCCGTTACGCACTACCTCAATGTAGGCACGATGCTGGGTATCATCAAAAAACACGTTCACTGGCCAGCCTTTTTCCTGCAAGACCGTTTCAACTTTCTGCATGGCCGGGTGAGCTGTGGTTTTAATAAAATCGGCCACCTGCTGATAATCAGGATAATGAATTAATCCAGCCAAGCGCTTTTTCCAGTTACCGGGGCCGTGCTGTGAGCTATGCATATAAGCCGACAAACTGGCCTCACGGTGTCCTTCGATGGCCAGAGCCCGCCACATACCGATTGCAGCCAGTACCATAATGATGGCAAAGGGCAGTGCACTGGTAATACTCATAGTTTGCAAGGCGCTTAAGCCACCGGCAATTAATAAAGCCGCTGCCACCAAGCCTTCTAAAGTTGCCCAGAATACTCGCTGCCATACCGGTGTGACGCTGGATCCGCCAGATGCCAATGAATCAATCACTAATGAACCCGAGTCAGATGATGTGACAAAGAACGTCATGATCAGGATCACAGTAATAAACGACACTATCGATGTCAGCGGCAGACGTTCATATAGTTTGAATAACGCAATGGCAGTGTCATTCTGAACCTCGGTGATCAGCGCTGTGTAACCCTGATGCATAATCATATTAAGGGCGGTATCACCAAAAATGGAAAACCAGATAAAGGTGAAGATCGTCGGCACCAGCAAAACCCCGAACACAAACTGACGAATGGTTCGGCCACGACTTATCTTGGCAATAAACAGCCCGACAAAGGGCGCCCAGGCAATGGTCCAGCCAAAGATGAAAAGGGTCCAGTTACCAATCCAGTCACTGCGGGTATAGGCCTGTAGATTAAAGGTCCGTTCAACAATATTGTTTAGATAACTACCGGTATTCTGGAGAAAGGTTTCCAGAATCACGATGCTTGGTCCGGCGATAAACACAAATAACATCAGCGCTAAAGCCAATACCATATTGACGATAGAAAGTCGTTTAACCCCTTTATCAAGTCCGGCCACCACCGACAAAATCGCCAGCATTGTAATACCCGCTATGGTGACGACTTGTACAAAAGTACTGACTGGAATGCTGGGCCATAAATAATTCATCCCGGCATTGATTTGAGCCACCGAAAGCCCGAGCGTGGTGGCAATACCGAATAAGGTGCCGAGAATGGCAATAACATCAACCGTATGGCCGATTGGACCATAAATTCGTTCACCGATAAGTGGGTAGAGTGCCGAACGCATTGATAACGGCAAGCCATGGCGATAGGCAAAATAAGCTAACACCAGACCGGTCAGTCCGTAAATCGCCCAGATATGAAAGCCCCAGTGGAAAAAGGCAATTTGCATGGCTTGTTTCGCGGCATCAATGGTTTCTGGGGCGCCCTGTGGCGGGGAGGCGTAATGCAATACAGGTTCGGCCACACCGAAAAACAATAACGCTATGCCGTAACCAGCAGAAAACAACATCGCAAACCAGGCAGGAAAACTGTATTGCGGCTCAGCATGATCAGGGCCTAATTTAGTCTTTCCCCAGCTGGAGATCGCCACTGTCACAATAAATACCAGAAAGAAAGCAACCGCTAACATATAAAACCAGCCAAAGGTTTTGGTCATATAACTCAGCGTTGCGGCGAAAGCTTCACCAGCAAGTTCAGGATTACTGATGGTTCCTATCACCAATAACAGCGTGATAATAACTGCAGGCACAAAGACGGGTACCAAAATGGTGGATGGAATTTTCGATGACTTTATTTGCATGATCAAACTCCCTTTTTTGATTCCGAAGAATCACACGGGTCACGCAATATGAAGTCTTAAATGGACGCAACCGCCCAGTGCTGACAATGCAAAATGTTTAAAGAATGCTTACATCATCGGCATATTGCATGCCGTATAGGTATTGCAGAAAACACCGTACAAACTGAATAGAGTCTGTACGGTGAGATAGCTTGTCTAGCCTTTAGGACCGAGAAGAAACCAGAAGATAAAGCCGACTATCGGGAAAAATAATAATATTAAAATCCATAGCACTTTTGCCATCGTCCCGGCACCACTTTGTGCCACTTTGAGAATGGCCCAAATGATGATGATCAGCCAAATCAAGCCTAACAGGCCACCGACTTCAACGCCCATTTTGTCGCTCCTTTGCTAGTGAAATTAAGATTAATTCCACCCTAGCATAAACGATAAACGGTTTTTTTAACCAACTCTTTTCAGGGTGTTGCCGCTTCAATCACCTCGCCAGAGTAAGCTTTTAAGCCGCCGCCCAATGCTTTATAAAGTGTCAATTGATTGCGTAAACGCGCCAGTTGGGTATCAATTTGAGCTAATTGGGCATCAATATGGCTGCGTTGTGCATCCAATACTTCAAGGTAACTGTCGACCCCGGCATCATAGCGGATTTCAGCCAATTCCAGACTGCGGCCAGTGGCTTTTGTTAAGTCCTGTTGAGCAGTAAGCTGGGCATCGAGAGTGACCCGCGCCTGCATCTCATCTAACACTTCTTTGAATGCCTGCTGAATGGTTTCCTGATAGCGAGCAATATTGATATCTTTTTGCAATTCCGCCACATCAAGATTGGCTTCATTCACGCCCCAATCAAGCAATGGCAAAGATAACTGTGGAGAAATCTGCCAGGTTCGATTGCCCAGATTATTGATATCTGAAGGTGTAAAGCCGCCAACCCCCAACGAAGTTGTCAGACTAATACGAGGAAAAAATGCTGCTCTGGCGGCACCAATATTGGCATTAGCCGCTTTGACCTGATGTTCCGCCTGCATAACATCAGGTCTGGCTAATAATACTTCAGAGGAGAGATTCACCGGTAAATCTTGCAGTGTATGTGAGTCATCATTCCATTTAGCCGTCCATTGCTGGCGATCCAAAGTTTGGCCGACTAATAACTCCAATGCGGTAAAGTTCTGATTGGCCTGTTGTTGATATAAAGACTCTGCGATACGCGCTTCATGCAGAGCTGTTTCTGCTTGTCGTAAAGCAAGCTCTGATGCCAGACCAGATTCAAACCGCTTATTGATCAGCTCATAACTTTCTTCACGGGCTTCGCGAGTTGAGCGCGAGAATTCCAACTGGGCAATAGTTGCCTGCCAGCTGAACCAGGCATCAGCCACCTCAGATACTAGCGTTAACTGAATACTTCTACGGCTTGCCTCACTGGCCAGAAATTGTTCCAGAGCGGCTTGTTGCAAGCTGTCAATTCGACCGAAAAAGTCGATTTCCCAGGCTGAAACACCTACTCCGATTTGATACTCCTCATAAATCCCGCTTCCGGCTTGTCCGGTTGTGCTCAGGCTTTCAGGTATGCGTTGACGGGTAGCACTGGCGTTGGCGTTGACGGCCGGCAACAGTTCTGCCCGCTGGATTTTATACTGTGCACGCAGCTGCTCAACCTGCAATACCGTGGCGCGAAGGTTGCGATTATTTTCCAGTGATAAAGCAATCAATTGCTGTAATTGTTTGTCCTGATAAAATTCCTGCCAGCCGGTATCAGCGGCTAAAGATGCATCGACAATAGATTCACTGCTCTCCAACATCACAGGATTTGCTGGACGTTGATATTCAGGAATCATCGAGCATGCGCTGAGCATGGCTGACAATGTCATTACAGAAATCAGTTTCAATTTGGCGTTCATGCCGATTCTCCTTGAGGAACCTGCTGTTTGGCAGGCGTTTTACCAGTCATTTTGCTGGCTAATGTAAAGACCATCACAAAAAACATTGGAACAAAGAATATTGCCAGTCCTGTTGCGGTCACCATGCCACCAAATACCGCAGTACCAATGGCATTCTGGCTGGCGGAACCAGCACCAGTGCTGATCATCAATGGTGTAACACCTAACATAAAGGTTAAGGCTGTCATGGCAATGGGGCGTAAACGCATGCGCACTGCCTCCAATGTGGCATCCACCAAAGACAAACCGTCTTCATACAAGGTTTTGGCAAATTCAACAATCAAAATAGCGTTACGGGAGGATAGGCCTATCGTCGTTAACAGGCCAACCTGAAAATACACGTCATTGGACAGCTCGCGGCCAATTGCAAATAACACGGCACCAATAATGCCCAACGGCACGACTAACATCACTGAAAATGGTACGGTCCAGCTTTCATAGAGTGCTGCCAGACATAAAAATACCACCAGGATCGAAAGGCCATAAAGCAGCGGGGCTTGGTTACCAGATTGTTTCTCCTGGAATGAAATACCTGTCCATTCATAACCGATGCCGTCAGGTAGTCGGCTAATCAGCTCTTCCATTGCCAACATTGCTTCACCGGAGCTTACCCCTGGAGCACCTGCACCTTGAATATTGCGAGAGGATACCCCGTTGTAACGTTCGAGTCTTGGAGAGCCGTCAATCCAACGCCCACTGGTCAAGGCGGATAAAGGCACCATTTCGCCAAGATTATTGCGGACATACCATTTACCGACATCTTCCGGCATCATCCTGAACGAGGCATCACCTTGAATATAAACCTTTTTGACCCGCTGATTATCAATAAAATCATTGACGTAACTCGGTGCCCAAACAGTACTGAAAGTGCGGTTGATTTCAGCCAGCGGCACACCAAATGCAGCAGCCTTTTCATGATCGATATCAAACTTGAATTGAGGCGTGTCTTCCTGACCATTGGGACGAACGCCCATTAAACGATTGTCCTGTGCCGCCATGCCTAATAATTGATTACGGGCATTCATCAATGCATCATGACCCACACCGCCAATATCTTTTAATTGAAGACTAAAACCACTAGCGGTGCCCAGTTCGATGATCGGTGGCGGGACAAAAGGAAATACCATCGCATCTTTTATCTGGCTGAAAAAACCCATCGCCCGACCAGCAACTTGCTGGACATGTTGTTCAGGATTAGTACGCTCAGACCAATCTTTCATATTAACGAAGGCAATACCGTTATTTTGCCCCCGACCAGCAAAGCTGAAGCCGATGACCGAGAACACGGATTGGACATTCTCTGCTTCTTGATCGAGAAAAAAATCTTCAATCTGATTCATGACTTCCATCGACCGTTCTTTAGAAGCATTCGCTGGCAAAGTCATCTGATTAAACAAAATGCCCTGATCTTCCTCAGGCAGAAATGCTCCCGGCAATTTGGTAAATAAATATGCCAGTAAGGCTACAATGACCAAGTAGAGCAGTGCATAACGGCCCATTCTGGCCAGGATGTGTCGCACACTGCTTTGATAACCGTTACTCATTTTGTCAAAACCACGGTTAAACAGGCCGAAAAAACCACGTTTTTGATAATGCTCAGGATCGACAGGTTTTAATAGTGTGGCACATAATGCCGGTGTCAAAGTCAACGCCACCAATACTGATAATGCCATGGCGGAAACGACAGTAATGGAGAATTGTCGGTAGATAACACCGGTGGAGCCACCAAAGAAAGCCATTGGAATAAACACTGCCGAGACTACCAGCGCGATACCCACCAGAGCTCCGGTTATCTGGCCCATGGATTTACGAGTAGCTTCACGAGGCGATAAGCCATCTTCATGCATGACGCGTTCGACGTTTTCGACCACAACGATGGCATCATCAACCAGCAGACCGATCGCCAGCACCATACCGAACATGGTCAAAGTATTTATTGAAAAGCCAAAGGCATAGAGAATGGCAAAAGTACCCAGTAAGACAACTGGTACAGCAATAGTGGGAATCAAGGTGGCACGGAGATTCTGTAAAAACAGATACATCACCAGAAACACCAGAATAATGGCTTCAATCAGCGTTTGTACAACACTCTCGATCGAGAGTTTTACAAACGGTGTCGTGTCATAGGGATAAACCGTCTCAAGACCCTGAGGAAAGAATGGCTGCAACTCTGCCAGTCGGTCCCGAACGCCTTGGGCAGTATCCAATGCATTGGCACCAGATGCTAGTGTAATGGCTAATCCGGCAGCTGTTTGACGGTTATATTCGGTTTCAAACTGGTAGTTTTCACCGCCTAGCTCAATTCGGGCAATATCTCCCATGCGAATCTGTGAGCCATCTTCATTGACACGCAATAAGATATTGCTGAACTGTTCTGGTGTTTCCAGTTGGGTTTGTACTATCAAACTGGCGTTAATTTGTTGGCCTGGAATCGCCGGAGCACCACCCAATTCACCGGCAGCAATCTGTACGTTTTGCGCCTGTATAGCGCTGACCACATCATCACTGGTCAAGTTGTAATGCGCCATGCTGTCAGCATTTAACCAGATCCGCATCGCGTATTGAGAACCAAATATCTGAATCTGACCGACACCATTCACCCGGCTTAAGGGCTCCTGAATGGTACCTCCCACAAAGTCGGCGATATCATATTTATCCATCTGGCCGTTAGTTGAAACAAAGCCAATCACCATCATAAAGCCCAGTCCGGCTTTATTTACCTGAATACCTTGCTCTTGAACAATGGTTGGCAATAATGGCATAGCTGATTGAAGCTTGTTCTGCACTTGAACCTGTGCAATATCAGGATCTGTACCCGGTTCAAAAGTGATGTTGATTTCACCAACACCACTAGAGTCACTGGTGGACGACATATAAAGCATATTGTCCAGACCAGTCATATTTTGTTCGATGACCTGTATGACAGTATTTTCCAATGTCTGAGCCGCAGCGCCCGGGTATTCCACGCGAATATTAATCGATGGTGGGGCAACTTCCGGATATTGTGAAACGGGTAACTCAAAAATTGCCAATATACCGGCAAGCATAATCAGGATCGAAATAACCCAGGCAAATACCGGACGGTCTATAAAAAACCTTGCCATGTTAAGACTCCGTTCCGTTATTCATCGGGGCTTGCTGTTCATTATTGTCAATTTCAACGGTCGCCTCCGGGGCTATTTTCTGCAAGCCGCTGACAATCAGACGATCACCCTCTGCCAAGCCCTCATCGACCAACCAATATTGGCCAACTTCACGGCGAATTTTCAGTCGACGAACTTCTACCTGATTA
This sequence comes from Methylophaga sp., assembly GCF_030651745.1. Next base: position 8,914 of record NZ_JAUSCC010000028.1, on the reverse strand, counting down.
TTTTCATTGACGATCATTGCTGAAGCATTACCTTCACGATCAAATGTTACGCCTCGTTGTGGTGCCAGCAGTGCGTTATCAATGGATGCTTCTACCATATCTGCCCGTACGAACATTCCTGGCAGCAATAAGCCTTCAGGGTTCGGGAACAGGGCACGAATCACAATACTGCCGGTTGATTCCTGAACATTTACTTCTGAAAATTTCAGCTCACCAGTATGTTCATATTGACTGTTGTCTTCTAATGTCAGTGTGACAGTAGGAGCTGCCGCATTATCAATCTTGTTTTCAATCAATTGCTTACGCAGACTTAGCAGCCGTTTAGAGGGTTGGGCAATATCGACATAAATAGGGTCGATTTGCACAATCGTGGCTAACAGATCTGCCTGTTGGGCTGTGACTAACGCACCTTCGGTCACATTAGAACGACCAATCCGTCCACTGATTGGGGCATTCACTTTGGTATAGCGAAGATTAATTTGTGCTGTTTCAATATTGGCTTTGGCAACAGCAACTTCAGCCTGAGATTGTAAGAAAGCCGCTAAAGCATCGTCATAATCCTGTTGGCTGATTGCTTTATTGTCGATCAAACCTTTAAAGCGTTCTTCACGTGCTTTAGTTGATTGCAGGTTGGCTTCAGCTCTTGCCAGTTCGGCTCTCGCCATTTGCAATGCAGCCTGAAAAGGTGCTGCATCTATTTGGTAGAGTTGTTGTCCAGCCTCAACATCAGCACCTTCTTCAAACAGACGTTTTTCGATAATGCCATTTACCTGTGGACGCACCTCTGCCTGACGAAACGCGATAGTTCGTGCGGGCAATTCGGTGGTCAAAGTCACCGGCTGTTTGATTAAAGTCACCACATTTACTTTTGCTGGTGGCGGAGCACTGTTTGCGTCTTGAGTAGTGTTTTGCTCAGATTGACATGCCACTAATGCGAACATTACTAAACTACTTAAAATGATCTGGTTAATATTAAGCTTGAAGCGTGGCATGTATTACTCCTGTGGGAATTGTCCGTCTGTATTTTTTGAAGCGGGACCTGCAATAGCATCCCAGCTAGCATCGATGATGTGTGTTAGTTGCTCACTATCAACTTTGATAAGTTGTAGTAAATGCTGACGTGCCAGAAACAGATAAGGTTCAATACTAAAACTGATCAGAATATCGTCAGGCAGGTTTTTGATCTTTTGTGTTTTACGTCCCTGTTCGAACAGCTGCCTGAGCGGCTGTAGCCCATCCCAGGCATGGCTGTGCTGGCTGCGTAAAACATCCGGTGGCAAATGATCAAATTGTGCTTTGCAATGGGTGATGCAAGAGTTTTCGATACAAAAGCGCCAAATATTGAAACAGATATGTTGATACTGTTGTTTAAGCGGCAACTTTGGATCATGTCCAACAAGCGTGGCTTTGACAAAATCATTAATGATTTGGGTGTTTAATTCACGGATAAGATCTTCTCGATCTTTGAAATATAAATAAATCGTTCCCGTCGCAACGCCAGCCTCTTCAGCCAGTTGTTTTATGGAAAATCCATGAAAACCATATCGAGCAAGCAATTTGATGGTGGCGCAGAAAATGGCTTCGCGTTTATCTGGATTTGGCTTGGCTGGTGACATAAATAACTTATTATGAATGAACGTTCATTCATAATATACATGATCTAAGTTAAGGTAAAGTTAACAAAAGTAAAAATAATCTATGAAAAATAGATAGCTGGCAGCTCAATATCACTTTGTTAATTATTATCGAAGCTGTGGGATAAAGTGGATAAGCAAAATAAAAATTTCAAATCAGGTCAAAGGACAATACTTTTCAACATCCAAAAAAAAACCACTTTACCGATTACGGCAAAGTGGTTTTTCGTGTTAGATATTGTGTGGACTATGGTGAGAAGGATGAACCGCAACCACAAGTTGTCGTGGCATTCGGATTACGAATCACAAATTGAGAACCTTCAACCCCGTCGGTGTAATCGATCTCAGCGCCGACCAAATACTGGTAGCTGGCAGGATCGATCAGTAATGTCACACCGGCTTTTTCAACTTCCGTATCACCTTCACTGACTTCTTCTTCAAAAGTAAAACCATATTGAAATCCGGAGCAACCACCGCCAGTAATAAAAACGCGCAGTTTTAATTGGTCATTACCTTCTTCAGCGATGAGTTCACTGACTTTTGCTGCGGCTGAATCGGTGAAAAGAACTGGACTTGGCATTTCGCTAGTCATGTTTTACTCCGTATATATCTAGAATTGTTCATTTATTATCCAATTCTGACTAAAATAGTCAAGTATTAGGGTCTGTTTATCTTTCATCCTCACTTTTGTTGTGACGAAAAAACAGTCTCCAGCAGTGGAGGTGAATAAAGAGAAATAGACCCTAAGATTTTTGTTCCAGGTTTAAATTGGGATCGGCGGGAGTATGGTCAAGATTTAAATTGGACTCTTCTGCCTCACCAACATGAATCAATTGACCATTTACCTCGCTGCCCATCGCAACTTCTAATAACTTATAAAACACATTACCGTTGATGCGTGCTTTTGAAGCGAGCTCGACATGTTCTGCAGCATAGATATGGCCTTTGACCTCACCATTGATCAGTTGAAACGGTACTCTGATTTCGCCCTCGATGCGGCCTTTTTCGCTCAGTGTCAGTAATGCTGCTTCACCCTCGTCTGCAGTAATGTTACCGGTGATGACGCCATCAATTCTTAACCCGCCACTGAAGTGAACGTCACCTTTGATATGCGTGTTTTCACCAATTAAGGTGTCAATTCGAGCGGCTTTACGTTGTTTCTGCTTTTTGCTTTTGAACATGAATTACCTCATTGCCCGACTGACGTGTCGATATGCCAATCAAAGCTACGTGAAATTAAAATTTTGTCTTTCTGGCGCAAATCGACGCTGATTTGCTCCGGCTCAGGGAGTTCGGTCAAATTAAATACGCCTTCAATAACTTGAACATGGCGTAGATTCAGCGGATGTTCAGTCACATTCAGTTCAATTGCTTTGGCTTTTTTGCCTTCACCTTCAATATTTTGCAAACGGATAAAGATTTCGCCGGTAATCGGTTCACTAATATTTTTGCCCTGAGTGATAACCAGACGATAGCGAAGTTGTTCCGGGTTTTCTGCATCAGGACGTAACTGCAAATCACGGATCTGTAATTCGCTGGTACTGTTGCCTTGGGTGATGTTTTGATAAAAAAGCAGTTCTTTGTCGAGATCAATGACTTTCTTCTGCAATTGTTCCAGCCGGTTTTGTAACTGCTGCGCCGTTGCCTGATGCATAGCTTTAACCTGTTGCTGATTTTGCAGTAACTCTGTCTGCTGCATCAACTGTGTTTTCATCGATGCAAGCTGTTCGGTCATCTGTTTATTTTGTTCAACCAGCCGGGCTTTATCGCCACTGTCGTGATTAAACCAATACCATTGGATAAGTCCGGTAATTACGATTGCAAATACAATCCAGAAAATAAACCGCAGAGGGCGTTTCGGTTGAATAACATAATTATCCAATGGCGAAGTCATCAGGGAAGTGTCGCAATTTGATTAATACCGGCGCGTTCATCAAGGCCAAACATGATATTCATATTTTGGATTGCCTGTCCGGAAGCGCCTTTCACCAGATTATCAATAACCGACAACACCACCACCGTATCGGCGTTTTCGGGTTGATGTACCGCGATTCTGCAGACATTGGCTCCCCGAACACTGCGTGTTTCAGGGTGGGAACCGGCGGGCATCACATCGACAAACGGTTCATCAGCAAAACGCTGTTCAAACAGCTCTTGCAAATCAGTTGCTTTGAGTAATTGTCCGTAAAGCGTGGCGTGAATACCCCGAATCATCGGAGTTAAATGCGGCACAAATGTCAGCCCGACATCGGAGCCATTCATCTGGTTTAGACCTTGCCGAATTTCAGGTAAATGACGATGACCTGCCACCGCATAAGCTTTCATATTTTCACTGGCCTCGGTCAGCATCGTACCAATACTGGCTTTGCGTCCGGCACCGCTGACGCCAGATTTGGCATCGGCAATTAAATGTTTTGGGTCTATCAGGCCTGCTTCCAGTAATGGCATATAGCCTAACTGGACGGCTGTTGGATAGCAGCCGGCAACCGCGACTAATTGTGCTTCGCGAATTTTTTCACGATTCAGTTCAGGCAGCCCGTAAACAGCCAGCTCGGCAAGATGTGGACAAGTATGAGGTGTTGCGTACCATTTCTCCCACAGCGGAATATTTTTCAGTCGGAAGTCTGCGGATAAATCAATTACCCGAACACCACGATCGATTAACGCCGGCACGCTGGCCATCGCCACGGTATGAGGCGTAGCAAAGAACACCACATCACAGGCAGCTAAGGCATCGTCATCCGGAACCGTGAAGCAGATATCAACATGACCACGCAAATTGGGATACATGTCACTCACCGGCATGCCCGCTTCGCTGCGAGAGGTGATAACTTCCAAAGAGACATGCGGATGTACCGCTAATAACCGGAGCAATTCGACACCGGTATACCCCGTGCCGCCGACAATTCCTACTTTAATCATACCCATTCTTTAATGTTGGTCAGGTGCCACATCATAAAAGAGCTGTGGCGAAATCTAAAGCTTTACCGTATTAAACTGTTGCTCTAATTCGTATTTTCGATTGAGAAAAAACAAACTGGAATAAGGCGCTTTAGGCACAAACTGTAACTTATCAATAAAATAAAATGCTGGTTTATGACCATTATGTTGTTGAAATAATTCAGCAAGGATTGTACTTAACTGCGGATCACCCAGATCGGTTTTCACCAGCTGCGAATCGATTTTTAATGCCAGTTGGGCACCGGTGATTTGCCAGATAATTGATAAGCTCGCCGAGGCAGGACGAAGCGGTTTGATGGCATTTATCTGCCAGCGCTGCTGTTGTCTCAGTAACTGATAACAATCACAACGTATCACTGTTTCAGCCACGCTGTTATTAATAAACTGTTTCAGTTGAGCCAGGATCAGCGATTCCGAAACCGGCGGATAAGAAAATTGCTGTAACCGACCCAGTTCATCGACTACATATACTTCTGTGGTGTCTGTCTGCCTGTAGGCAAATAAACTGACGCTCTGTTGCTGTTGATATAACAGCAAAGCGTTAAACAGATTGTCAGTATCCAGATAGCTGTCGACCCGACTTGGCAGATAAAGTTTTTGTTCTTCAGCAAGCGCCTGATTCAGCGTTTTCCCGGCGGCGAATGGCTTTATCTGTAATGCTCCATCGTGCCATTGAATCTGTAATAAACGATCACCAAGCGTCAGCAGATAACGACCCTGCTGAGGATGATATTGATAGTGCATCAATACCGCTTCAAACAGTCCCTGCAAACGTTTGTTGATCGCCTGACCAAAGAATCCGGTGCCGCACCAGCACAGAATATGACTGCTCAACTGTGTGGCAGGCTGCCATTTGAGTGTCTGGCTGAGAGCTTCAGCGACGGCATTCACACCATCAAACCGATAGTGATGCCATTGTCCCCAACTGCTAAAAACCAACAGCTCCAGACTATTCACCAGATTCTGTCGGCTGGAGGTATAACTCAAAGGATCATTATTCAGACTCGCCATCTGTACTGCGCCGGTTTGCTGGATCTCGCTGCCGGTGGTTTGCAGATTGGCAAATAACATTAATTGTTGTGCTTTAGCTGGCTGCTGAAAGGCTTCGCTGCTCACCTCAAACTGAGTCAGTGGCAAGGTTGATTTCAACAAGGTCTGGGTCAGTTCCAGCACCAGATTGATATTTATCTGGTGTTTTTGATCGGCCACTCTCAACCAGCTGCGGGTGGTGAGAATATTGTTGCGTACCGCCCAAACCAGCAGATGTACCAGAGAGCTATGTTGATATAGGCCAACCTGTTTTGCATCACTGAGTGGGATAGTGCTGAGTATCCAGTCGGGTTGGTCAATGAAACGATACAGGTATAATTGCTCCGGTCCATTGGACATCTGCATTGCTATCGGTAACTGTTCGATAGCGGAGTCGGTATTGTCGAGATTAAGAGCGAGCAGCTTTTCCAGCTCATCGAGTTGATCAGCGGCGCTGATTAAATGCTGATTGGCAAATTGCTGCAAATCCAACAGAAAACTCTGCAATTTGGGCAATAGATTCGACCACCACTGTTGACGCTGCGGGTAGCTCCAGCTGGCGCGACTATCTTCAATTTTCAACGTCTCAGCTGACCAGTCCCATTGTGATTGTATGTTTTGCATACTAAAGCGTCGCCATGCAAATTGAGGATGATTAACCTGTTGTGACAATCTCTCACCACACAGCGCATAAAAAGCCTGTCGGGCAATTTGTTGATCACTGTTTATTGCAGATTGTTCTATCTCGGCTAGCTTTAAGCTGGCCGGTTCTACCCGCATGCTATCGGTTTCACCTTGTTCAACTTGCTGTTTATAACGCTCAGATAACGGAATGACAGTGGGAAATAGCGATAATTGATGCTGCAAAAAGACGAGATCCAACAACGCAGTGACATCACCTAACAGGCTTTTTTTGAAAACCTGACAAGCTTCATTGAACAGTGCCAAAGCTTCAACTGATGAGTCAAAACCAAAGTCCAGCAGACTGATCTGGGTTAAGCCTCGTTGCGACAGTAACCGTTCGGCAATTTGCGGGTAGCTGAGTTGTTCTTCGCTGGTGAGCAACCACCAAAGTGGCGCACTACCGGCGATACAAAGTCCTTGAAGATAAAACTGTTGTCTCTCTGTAGCGGAAATAGCGGTGTTGCGACATTGTGTTTCATCGAGTAAGCGGAATCGTAAAGTAATCCCCAGTGTCGCCGCCCACTGGGTGATGCCTTCAGCTTTGCTTTGCAACACTGCCAACTGATCGGTTTTTAAGGTGGCGTGATGTACCAGCCATATATCAAAGCTGGCTGGTTCCGGATAACGAATTTGTCCTGCCGGATTGAGCAGATAAACACCACGTAAAGCATAACGACGTAATGCCTTGCGGCGATGGATAAAATTTCGATTCAGACTGATAGCACTGTGCAGCGCTTCGTTATCCGGTTGGTAATCCATAATGCCTGCCGGACAGTCATCACTGACATAGCCCGGCAGTAGTTTATGGTTAATATGAAACAACAATGGCAACAGGCGATAAAACATCGCCTGTTTGGGGGGCGCCAGCTCTATTAATCGACTGATTCGGGCGCGGTTATGTGCCTGAAATACGCGTAGAGCCTGGGCGCGATCCACAAGTTACTCAAACTTAGTGGCGGAAATGCCGCATGCCGGTAAATACCATCGCAATGCCATGCTCATCTGCAGCCGCAATGACTTCGTCATCCCGCATGGAGCCGCCGGGTTGAATAACCGCACTGATACCGGCTTCTGCTGCGGCATCAAGACCATCACGGAATGGGAAAAAGGCATCTGATGCCATCACCGCGCCAGGAACTGTTAAGCCGGCATCATTCGCTTTAATACCCGCAATACGGCTGCTGACTACACGACTCATTTGACCAGCACCAATGCCAACGGTTTGCTGATTTTTGGCATAAACAATGGCATTGGATTTAACAAATTTGGCGACGCGCCAGGCAAACATCAGATCGGCAAGTTGTTGTTTGTTTGGTTGCAGTTTGGTGACAACTTTTAATTCTGCTTCTGTGACAATCTGGATATCACGATCCTGAACCAGTAAACCGCCAGTCACCCGTTTGAAATCAAAATCGGTAGCTGGAGTGGATGGGAAGTCGCCACTGCAAAGCAAACGTACATTTGCTTTACCAGCAACGACCGCTTTGGCGGCATCACTGATTTTTGGGGCGATAATCACTTCAACAAACTGACGGTCAATAATAGCCTGGGCTGTTTTGGCATCCAGTTGACGGTTAAAGGCAATAATGCCGCCAAACGCCGAAGTTGGATCGGTTTGATAGGCCAGATCGTATGCGGTCAGCAAATCATCTGCGGTGGCGACACCACAGGGGTTAGCATGTTTGACGATTACACAGGCCGGTTTGTCGTTAAAGACTTTGACACATTCCAGTGCCGCATCGGTATCAGCGATATTGTTATAGGACAATTCCTTGCCCTGCAGCTGAATGGCAGCACCGATGGAGCCGGTTTCAGCCTGTTTTTCAACATAAAAAGCGGCTTTCTGATGCGGGTTTTCACCATAACGCATGGCTTGTTTAAGCTGGAACTGGCTATTAAATGTGCGTGGGAATGCAGCTTTACTTTTATCTGCTTGGATGGTGCCAAGATAATTGGCAATCGCACCATCGTAATGTGCCGTGTGTTCAAAGGTTTTCAAAGCCAGATCAAAACGGGTGTGATCATCAGTCCCACCGTGCGCTTGAATCTGTTCAATCACCCGAGCGTAGTCAGCTGGATCAACTACCACAGTCACATCATTATGGTTTTTTGCAGCTGCACGCAACATGGTCGGCCCACCGATATCGATGTTTTCAATGGCATCTTCCAACGGACAATCTTCACGCGCCACAGTGGCTTCAAAGGGATATAAGTTCACCACCACCAAATCAATCGGCGCGATGTCATGCTGTTGCATGATGCTGTCATCTTTACCGCGACGACCCAGCAGGCCACCGTGAATTTTCGGATGCAGGGTTTTGATACGGCCATCCATCATTTCCGGAAAACCAGTATGTTCGGAGACTTCTTTAACGTTGAGACCGGCTTCGCTAAGCAATTTAGCGGTGCCACCAGTCGACAGTAATTCAACGTTCAAATCTTGTAATTGTTTGGCAAATTCAACAATGCCGGTTTTGTCAGAAACACTCAACAGTGCGCGTTTAATCGAGTTCATCAGGATTCCAGATTGAGATTCAGGCTTGATTACAAGCCGTATTGCTTGAGTTTTTTTCGCAGGGTGCCGCGGTTAATGCCCAGAATTTCGG
>NZ_JAUSCC010000046.1 GCF_030651745.1 Methylophaga sp. | reverse complement strand
GACTGATTTATAAAAACGATAAACGCATAAATGAATATGCCCCTGAAACCGCGGGGGATTTCAGGGGCATATCAGTCAACGCATCAACCTTATGCCAATGCTATTGGCGCAGGCTCGATGAGTTGTTTTACAGACCACGTTTGATAATTTAGCGACGCAGACCTAAGTCAGCAATCAAATCACGGTAACGGGTAATGTCGGTTTTTTTCAGGTAGTCGAGCATTTTGCGACGACCACTGACCATTTTTAACAGACCTTGACGTGAATGATGGTCATGAGTGTTATTTTTAAAATGATCTGAAAGATTCGTAATACGCGCAGTTAACAAAGCAACTTGAACTTCAGCTGAACCTGTATCACCTTCTGTACGAGCGTATTTTTTGATAATTTCTTGTTTTTGTTCTGCAGTAATTGACATAAAAACTCCAACTTTTGTATAGCTTTTGCTATGAGTTAAATTCTGAAATAATCCAGCAAGTTAAACCAGATTACCCAACCTTTTAAGAGTGGCGAATTTTACCGGTTTTATCTGCTATTCACAAGCAAGTTAAACCGTATCGCCAGTAACAAACAGGCGTTTTGCTGACACAGTGCCATCCAACGCTATTTCACCCAGACCGATAAATTGATCCTGATAATCAAATAAACGTACTTTTGCGCTTTGCCCCTGTGCTTCGGTTTGCACAGTACGTCCAAAACGCATATCGGCAGACATATCCGCATCCAACCTGACTTCAGGCCACTCCGGCAAAGCTTCATGGGCTGGCAGTAAATGTGTGTCCAGGCCGGTCAGCCCTTGTTGTTCTGCCAGATCCTGTAACATTTCGAGGCTTAGCGCTTGCGTTAAATCATAACCAGCGGCATCGGTACGTCGAAGCATAGTGACATGTCCACAACTGCCTAATGCAGCTGCAATATCCTGAACCAGTGTGCGTATATAGGTCCCTTTACTGCAGGCAACCTGCAACGTAAAACTTTCAGCATCACACGACAGTAATTCAATACTGTAGATGGTAATAAGACGGGATTTTCGCTCGATTTCAATACCTTGACGAGCCAGCTTATACAGCGGTTGTCCCTGATGTTTTAATGCCGAAAACATCGGTGGGATTTGCTGTTGTTCACCAACAAAGTCCTGCAAAATGCTTTGCAGTTGTTCAGCTGAATAGTCCGGGATTTTTTGTTCTGCGATAACGGCACCATCACTATCGCCACTATCGGTGAGAATGCCTAGTTGGCAACGCACCTGATATTGTTTATCCGCATCCAGCAAATAGGTGGAAAGTTTGGTGGCTTCGCCAAGGCAGACCGGTAAAACACCTGTTGCCAGCGGATCCAGGCTACCTGTATGGCCTGCTTTGTTTGCATTAAACAATCGTTTCACACGTTGCAAAACATGATTTGAACTGAGCCCGGTTGGTTTGTCGACAATCACGATACCGGTGATATCACGACCTTTTTTACTGCGTTTTGCCATCGGAGAAACTCAATCTTTATCAGTTTCTGAGTCAGACTCTTGTTGCTCGTCTTGAATATCAGCATTGGCTTTGGAAATTAATTCATCCATATAAAAGCCATGTTCCAATGTGGTGTCATAACGGAATTGTAATTCCGGCATGATGCGTAATTTCACCCGTTTAGCCAACGCACGGCGTAAGTAACCTGCCGCATTGTTCAAACCCGCCAGGCATTCTTTAGCAGCTTCTTCTGAATCAAAGCCGCTCAGCCGTGTGACATAAATACGCGCATATTTCAGATCAGATGTCACATCAACATGAGACACCGTGACCATACTGACACGCGGATCAGCCAGATCATGCTGAATCAGCAAGGCCAATTCACGCATCATGACCTCACTGATTCGATTTGTGCGACTAAATTCTCTTGCCATTAAAGACTCGGTTTCATCAACACGCGTTCAAAGACTTCAATTTGATCGCCTGGTTTAACGTCTTTATAGTTTTTCACACCAATACCACCTTCGGTACCGGCATTAACTTCATTGACATCATCTTTGAAACGACGCAGTGATTCCAGTTCACCTTCATAAATAACCACGTTATCACGCAGAACACGAATTGGATTATTACGTTTGACGCTGCCTTCAAGAACCAAGCAACCTGCGATATCACCAAATTTCGGTGAACTGAACACGTCATCAACCCGTGCCAGACCAATAATTTCATCTTTATAGACAGGTTCAAGCATACCTGTCATGGCTTTGGTGACCACATCCAGCAAATCGTAAATGATGCTGAAATATTGAACATCCAGACCTTTTTCAGCAATAACTTTACGCGCTGTATTATCAGCACGAACATTAAAGCCAATCAAAATCGCATCAGAAGCTGCTGCTAATTGAGCATCAGTTTCGTTAATACCGCCGACACCAGAACCAATCACTCGAACCTGAACCATATCGGTCGACAGTTTCTGCAGACCCTGGCTGACAGCTTCAACCGAACCATGAACGTCACCTTTGATAACCACATTAAGGGTTTTCAAATCGCCCGCTTCCATTTTGTTGAACATATCATCCAACTTGGCCGCTTGTTGCTGGGCCATTTTCAGTTCACGAGCTTTAGTTTGACGGAAGCTGGCAATTTCTCTTGCTGTGCGATCGTCTGGAGCAACCTGTAACTCATCACCAGAAGCAGGTGTTCCGGACAGCCCCAATAATTCAACTGGAGTCGAAGGACCAGCTTCATCCATTGGCTGACCATTTTCATTGAACAAGGCGCGAACCCGGCCGAATTCCTGACCGACGACAACAATGTCACCTTTTCTCAACGTGCCACGTTGAACCAGCACAGTGACCACGGTACCGCGGCCTTTATCAAGACGAGACTCAACCACTGTACCATGGGCAGGACCTTTAATAGGTGCTGTCAATTCCATGACTTCAGCTTGCAGGGAAATTGCCTCGAGTAAGTCTTCAACACCCATGCCTGTCAGAGCTGAAACAGGAACGAACTGCACATCACCACCCCAATCTTCAGGTACAACTTCGTGATTGGTTAATTCTTGCTTAACCCGATCCGGACTGGCATCAGGTTTATCCATTTTGTTTACCGCAACAATCAGTGTAGAACCAGCGGCTTTGGCATGTTGCACAGCTTCAATGGTTTGAGGCATAACACCATCATCCGCCGCAACAACCAAGACTACGATATCAGTGACTTTGGCACCGCGTGAACGCATTTCAGTAAATGCCGCATGGCCTGGAGTATCCAGGAAGGTAACTTCACCACGGCTGGTTTCTACTTTATATGCGCCGATATGCTGTGTGATACCACCGGCTTCACCGGATGTCACCTTAGTGCGACGGATATAATCTAGCAGTGAGGTTTTACCATGATCGACATGGCCCATAACGGTAACGACAGGCGCCCGAGGCACTGCTTCACCAGTCACTTCAATAGAGGTTTCCAAAGCCTGCTCAACTTCATTTTCATGAACCGGTTTGGCAACATGGCCCATTTCTTCGACCAGGATGATAGCTGTATCTTGATCCAGCACTTGGTTGATAGTGGCCATTGTGCCCATACCCATCAATGCTTTAATAACTTCAGCGGCTTTCACCGACATGCGTTGAGCTAAATCAGAAACGGAGATGGTATCCGGCACACTGACTTCGCGGACAACTGGTGCCGTAGGACGTGAAAAGCCATGTTCAGTTGAAGTTTCAACGGTAGTCGTTTTTTGTGAAACACCTTTTTTCTTCTTACGACGGCCTTTGCCTTCACTGACATGTAGCTCTTTACGTTCGAATTCATCGTCACGTTGAAAGCGACCACGGCGTGCCGGTTTGTCTTTACTGGCAACATGTTTTGCGTCAGCTTCTTTACGATCCGGTTTTTGCTCTTTAGCTTGTGCTTCAGCCGCAGCCAGTCGCGCTTCTTCTTTGGCTTTTTCTAAAGCTTCTTCCTCTTCACGTGCTTTTTTACGGGCTTCGAGCGCTTTTTCAGCATCGATTCTCGCAATATTTGCAGCACGGCGTTTAGCATCCGCTTCTTCCAGCTTTTTATGGGCTAGTTGAGATGCTGTCAATTCAGGTTTAGCGGGTTGTTTTGTGGCCGGAACAGGTTGTTTCTCCTGTTTGGCTTTAGCTTCTTCAGCCAATGCTTTTTGTTCTTCTTCTGCTGCTAATCGTGCTTCTTCAACAGCTTGTCTTTCGGCTTCAATCGCAGCAGCGACTGCGGCAGCTTCTCTTTCTGATTCTTCTTGCTCACGGCTGGTTTGTTCTTGCTGTTTACGCGCAATTTCCTGCAGGCGTAACTGTTCCTGACGCGAAACTTCTTCCGCCTGAAGCTGTGCCTGTGACAACACTACGGGTTCTTCAGGAGCAACAACGGTCTCTACATCAGTACGTTTTACAAAAGTGCGTTTTTTACGCACTTCAACGCTGACACTTTTACCGGCTTGGCGTGAGGTGCCACCTCCTAATTTAATCTCACTGATCGATTTACGTTTCAGTGTTATTTTTTTAGGTGATGCATCATTCTCACCGGCCGATTTGCCATGTCTTTGCTGCAAAAATTGCAGTAACGTCTGTTTTTGATCTTCAGTTATCAGATCATCCGGCTTGGAAACTTTAATTCCAGCCTCGTTAAGCTGATCTACTAAACGTTCAGGTGTGATACCGACGGTGTCGGCCAGGTCCTTAACCTTCATGTCACTCATTGGTTACTCCCCTGTTTCTGTTTGTTCGTCTGCAAACCATGATTCACGTGCTTTCATGATAAATGCGGCAGCTTGTTTTTCGTCAATGCCACCGGCTTCAACCAATTCATCCACAGACTGATCTGCAAGATCATCAACCGTCGTTACACCATGACTATTCAGTTTGGCAATTAACTCAGCAGTCATTCCAGGTAAATCCTGCAATGTTTCGGCAGGAGAGGCATTTTCAATTTGCTCTTCACTGGCGATAGCTCTGGTCAATAACACATCTCTGGCACGTGAGCGTAATTCGTTCACAATATCGGCATCAAATTCTTCGATATCGAGCATTTCCTGCTCTGGAACATAAGCGACTTCTTCCAAAGAAGAAAATCCTTCCTGTGCCAGAATCAAGGCTACATCTTCATCCACATCCAGATCAGCCATAAAGGTTTGAATCAATGAACTGATTTCGGTTTCAGCTTTTTGATCAGCATCCGAAGCAGACATTACATTCAATTCCCAACCTGTCAGTTGACTGGCAAGTCTTACGTTCTGACCACCACGACCGATAGCCTGCGATAACTGACCATCTTCAACGGCGATATCCATGCTGTGAGCATCTTCATCCACAACAATCGATAATACTTCTGCAGGTGCCATAGCATTAATGGCAAAACGGGCTGGCTCTTCATCCCATAGGATAATATCAACACGTTCACCCGCCAATTCATTGGTTACAGCTTGTACACGTGAACCACGCATACCAACACAAGCACCAACGGGATCAATACGAGGTTCATGAGCCAACACAGCGATTTTCGCGCGTAAACCGGGATCCCGGGCAGCACCTTTAATTTCAATCATGCCGTCACCGATTTCCGGTACTTCAAGACTGAATAATTCAATCAATAATTCAGGAGCTACGCGGCTGACAATAAGTTGTGGTCCACGAGCTTCGGTACGAATTTCTTTTAAATAGCCACGAACACGATCGCCACTACGGAAATTTTCACGCGGAATCATTTCTTCGCGAGGCAGTAACGCTTCAGCATTGCCACCTAAATCCAGCGTGACATTGCCACGTTCTACACGTTTAACAGTACCGTGAATCATCTGGCCCAGTTTTTCGCGATACATATCGACCACTTGAGCACGTTCTGCTTCGCGTACTTTTTGTACGATAACCTGTTTAGCGGTTTGTGCGGCAATACGACCAAATTCAACAGATTCCATTGGCTCGCGGATATACTCGCCCACTTTGGCATCAACTTGTTTTTTCAATGCATCCGATAATGTGATGTGGGTTTCTGAAGATTCAAAGTCGTCATCATTATCATCAACAATCAACCATTGACGGAATGTTTCATAGTTGCCAGTTTGGCGATCAATCGCAACATGCGCATCTATTTCCATTTCATAGCGTTTACGGGTAGCCATAGCTAGTGCCGCTTCAATCGCCTGAAATATAACTTCTTTACCCACGCCTTTTTCATTAGACATGGCATCAACAACCAGCAAAATTTCTTTATTATTCATCACGCCCCCAGTGGATCGATGCAAGCGATTGATCCAAAACTAAGTTTTCACATTAACAGCAAATAATACGCTTTTTCAGGCAACCAGTCGTGCTTTAGCCAACTTTGCCAATGGTAAGGCGTAAACCTCACCATCTACTTCAATTAATACATCACCATTGTCAAAGCCCTGCAGTACACCGGTAAAATTCCGTCGACCATCCACCGGTAATTTAGTGGTGATTTTTGCTGGCGAACCAGTAAAACGGATGAAGTCTCGTTCCTTGAACAAAGGTCGATCAAATCCGGGGGAGGAAATTTCCAGGGAATAGGCTTTTTTGATGGGGTCTTCGACATCGAGAATGCCGCTGACCTGATGACTGACACGTTCGCAATCTTCAATGCCAATGCCTTGCTCTGCATCGATATAGATTCTCAGAAGTGGATTTTGTCCACCCTGCATATATTCCACACCGACCAGCTGGTATCCCAGCGATTCAATCGGTGCTTCAATTAGTTTTTCAATTTGATCAGATACGGCCATAGGCAAACAAATAAAAAAAAAGGGCCATTGGCCCAATTTTAACTCCACAAAAACAAAAACCCCAATTAGGGGTCCTGTCTTAACATTATTATTG
>NZ_JAUSCC010000045.1 GCF_030651745.1 Methylophaga sp. | reverse complement strand
CCCACTTCAAGCAAAAAATAACTGAAATGGGTATGAACAATTGCTCAATCTTGTTTATAATGTGCCGCTTGCTGCCCGGGTGGTGAAATTGGTAGACACAAGGGACTTAAAATCCCTCGGCTTTGCGGCTGTGCCGGTTCGACTCCGGCCCCGGGCACCATCAGAATACAAAAAGCCTCGATACGGAAACGTTTCGAGGCTTTTTTGTTTGCATAAAATTGGCATCAATAGCATTTCGAGTTATCTATAATATTTATTGATATTTAAATTATTGGGTTTTAAACGGGGATCTCATCGGGTTTTGGGGGGTAAATAGTAGGTAGCAATTTTGTTTTAATATATTCGATTAACGATATGGCATTTCCATTAACATCTTTATAGTAATCTGTTGCTTGATTAACTAACTGATTTAGTACCGTGGTCTCTAATTGAATTTTCCCAGTCGCTATCCCCATTAGCAAATCTACAGCGGCATTTTCTTTTCCAGATGAATTTTCATCTATTAATCTCTCTAGAATACTCGAAAATTCTTCGCTCAATACCCTATCACTGCGGTAATCCATCTCTCGGGCGTTTGAGGCTCTCCATAAACAGCTTTGTAATAGTGCATCAGTAAATCTAGTAAAGTTCTCAGGTGCTATAACTGAATGCTGGTATACATAACTAAACAAAGAGTCTTTGTCATTTTCTAAATATGGCCGCTCTCTTAAGCCTTGCAATATAGAAGAAATCGTTAAGTATACAGCCTCTGGATTTATGGCTTCTGGTTGATACACGCCCCCTTCAGACCGAAGTTCTGAGCTCTTAAAACATCCGCTCTGTCCCGCCAAAATTCCGATTCAGCTTCGAGGTTTTCAACAACAACAAGCTCTCTTTGCCAGCTATTAGCATTATCAGAATGACCTATAAAAACACATTTCCAAGCATGAAATGAATACTTCATTCCATTAGGACCATAAACCAGGCTGCTATGAAATTGCTCATAGGAAGTTTTACTTGAGGCCACTACAAAAGGTGAAATAAAGATACGATTACCTACGTGTCCAGAAATTCTGAGGTTTCTATTTAGCTTGAGCAAGGTTTGTCCACTTCCTGTTACAGGCATCACAACTACAACAGACTCATCGCCTTTAATCTCTTTTCTTGCATTATCGATGTCAATTTTTTCGAAATTATTTATTCCGTTTTGTTTTAATAGATCTTCTACTCTTTGTACCAAGGTAGTGCTTGCTTGATCGATACTTTGATAAACAAGCCAACCAACTTTTGGTGGAACGTACCAATCAACTATGTTCTTTAACCAATCATTGAACTTGTCATCATTCGAAAAATAATCATTGGAATCGATGTAAACAGAGGAAACAGGGTAATCAGAATTAATTTTTTTATTGCAGAGTATTAAATTACTACTTTTATTTGGAAATATCAGAGATGTAACAGCATTTGTTTTGTGTGCAGCCTTTATGTATACACGATTCGGTTTTTCAACTTCAGCAGTAAAATTCTCACCCCAAACTTTAACTTTTATTACAGATCCCTCAGATAAAACTTTTTTTGCTGCTCTCGATAAAGTGGCGATATTTACTAACGTTTCATCTCCAACTTTATCTTCGAGAGTTTCTGCATAGGATAACAAGGTCAGAACTTGATCATTCTCTAAAGACCACTCCTGAGCAATCTTAACTCCAAGGCTATTCGTGGTTGAAGCAGATATCAGAACCCAGACATCTTCTGTTAATTCAGGTTTTGGCCAGTTGTTTTCTATTCCTTCGTAGGAACCATAACTTTGATAAATAGCAGTTCTGCACTCAGAATTGGAAAACCTCATCCAGTAGAACAACAGTGCTTCAACAAAGGAAGAAATACTGTTTGTATCTATGTATATTCTTTTGATCGTTCTTTTTCGAGGCGCTTTTGACAGTAAACAAAATGCAATGAATTGATTCTCTGCATACCCTATCGCCAACTCACTAGCCTTAATGAACTCCTCAAATTCGTGTTTTGAGGGTTTTATGAAAACTGTACCTGATGGCGCCTGAAGAATAACCTGATCTTTTCTAGCTTTGGCTAGATTGTACAATCCTCGATCAACTATCTGTTTTCGTAATTCAATAAGATCATCACAGACCGCTGATGTTGCATTTACTGCATAAGATTTAAACTCGCCTGACTTATCAAATGCTAGGAAGGTTACTGGGATATGCTTCCCGTAACGAATAATATTTGCGTAGCACTTTCCATCGACTTTAAAAAAATCTTTGATAAGTTCATCTATATAACTTGGATATACAAATAAAACCTCCTCAGGTTTATTTGAAAAGTTTCTGAGGTTTTTTTCTAAAAGCTCGGAATAAACAATTGTGTCGCCTTCTAGTTGTCCTGAGAATATAACTAGTACTTCTTTTTCGGATTCCCCCAACTCACCTATTTTTATTGAAGATTCAAATAAATACATTATTTGTCTCCTCGCAGGCTTCTTAATGGAATAACTATGTTAAAGGTGGCTCCATCCATAAAAACGTCCCTAGTCTTAATATCCTTATTTTCGATGATAGTGTTGCCTTCTCGATGGAAAAATGACTTTTCAACAAGGGTTCTGCCTGTCCTTAGTCGAAACCAACCTTTTAAGCTTTTGAGATCAGATAGAACATTTGACAGGCCAGAACCAGATGAATCAGCTTTATCCGTTGATTTGTGTTTAGTAAAACATTCGATAATGGCTTCTTTCTCTTGCTCGATAGTGAGTTTGTCTTTATCAAGTTTGTGCCATCTGCGGGCAAACCCAGGGCCAGAGTCAACAATAGTTATATCAATGGCATGAAATTTTTGATTTCCTTCAGGTAACCATTCTGCAAAAAACTTCGTCAAAGGCCCCCCACCAGATTTCGATATTTCCTCTAATCTTTCTTTCTCTAAAGTAAGAGAATTAAAAATTAGTCCTCGAAAGTTTTTACTTATCGGGTTCCCATAAACATCTGTTCTTGCATGACGATGAGTGTTGGTAAACAGTTCCCGCAATATCTCAGATATATGAGTTATCAAGGTTGGGTCTATATCAGATAAATTTGGCTCAATAACCTGTAGGGCTTCCATGGTTAAATGATGGAATTTTTGAGCCCCAACTACTTCATGATTGTTATAAAGCGGATTATCGAACTCTCTGTCGTGGCTTCCTTTAACTAAAGCTGCTTTGATTGAGGGGATAGTCAAATACATACCTTTAAAAGCATTTTTGAAATTTTCTGCGCGTAGTTCTTTAAAAATAGGTATCGCAGGTTTCAAAGCTGTAACTAAATCAACTTCTTGCTTATTTGATAACAAAACAGAGTCAGATAAACGTAAGGCACAGAGGCCAAAAAGGTGATTGCAAAGATCACTAAAATTATCCGAGGCAGAGTTTTGTACAGAGGTATGAATAATATGATTCTCTGAATTTCTTAACCAAGTCGCAAAGAGCTGTAATACAGCACCTTCCAGGCCAAAACCTCCAGAGTGTGAAAGTTTATTTGGTATCTGCATCTTTGAAGGTTTATCAGAAATTATTTTTTTTGCTAGGTTCTCAATGTCAGAAAAATTAACATTCTTGTTAATTCTTATGTTGGTTAATTCTTCCATTCGATTGCATCCCTACTTTTTCTAAAAATAAATCATTTAATATTTTTATATCTGAGCTCTCTATTCCATTAGTGTATATAGTTTAGTCAAAATGCAAGATAAATTGATCTTTATCTAGTCCTCTCGACACTAAATTGGATAGTAAATACTAATATTAAATATCGAGCGAAATTTATAAATCAAAAGGTCTTTATTCTTGAACGCCTACTCACTCTGCGACCTGATCTGTTAATCGATAGCTAGTACTACGACCACCGCCAGCATTTTGTACAAATATACCTCTTGTCACCAGATCCTGAATATCGCGTAAAGCCGTGTCATTAGAGCATTTCGCCAGCTTGGCATACTTGGAGGTATTCATATGGCCTTCAAAGCCCTCTTTCAGCAAGCTATAACCTCAAAAACAAACTTATTCACTGCATTTTATGCGGCGAATAAAGTCATTATTCACCGCATGTGATCTTCTAATAGTTTAAAAAGCTTAAAAACACCACTTCTGATTTACCTCTGAGGTGAGTACCAACCTGCTGGACTTCAGCACACAATATTTAGTATTTAATCACTGGTCAGATATGAATCTTGAAATCCTCATGCAAAGAGATCCAATGCTCTCGTAACTTAGCTTTATGTTCATCGTCCATTGGCAAATCACTCAAAGCCTGAGGCCATGAAGCTCTTGCTTTTTCCATCACATCACCGAGATGCGGTTTTATCGTTCGCCATGGAATACCTGCTTTCGTCGCCCAATCTTCAAAATGCGCTAACGATACTTTGTACCACTCTTTTGTTTTGCCAAGGTTTAATGCAAATTTCACTTCGTCTTCCATATAAACGTTGGTGGTGACAATGTCATAAGCGGGTGAAAGCCGTGGCGTTTTTTTATCAGGGTAATAAAGGCTCCAATTCTTGAGGTGTGCATCACCGTTAGCCAGCAATATATTGACTAATAAACGCCGGGCGAATTGTTGTACATCTGTCATACCATCGCCGGAGAAACCATAGATAATCCTTCCTAGCTGCTCATAATTCGCTGATTTATATTTTTCGTGAGGATATTTCACTAATATCTGTGCAAAATCTTCCATATGAATGCGCTTATCTGTAGCCCGATCAAAGCGTTTAATTGCAAAAGCGTATTTTTCATCGGGCAATTTTATTTGGGGCAGATTATCAAGCTTATTCATTTCAACCAGTTTGATTTCTGGAATATCTAAACCCACTATCTGGGCCAGAGACATGGCGGTAAACTCATTTAATGGAACATTTTTGTGTTTTGTTGAAGGCGTTTTGATGATCCAGTCGCCAAGCTCTCCACCTTTTGTGAGGTTATAGCGTCCATCCTTCTCTTTCATGGAGAACTTTATTTGAACGCCTGCCAATGAAAACTTGTTCTCGCCTTCTTCGGTGTTAAATCCAATCGCTTTTGTTTTGCCATGCTTGTTTAGAATGCTTTCTGGAACACGATCAGGCTCCATTGGTTTGGCCACAATCGCACCGGGTAAATCATGTCCCAGAGACGAGAAAAGATGAAATTCATCATCAATATGGATTTTTTTGTTCTGTGTAATTAACTCTCTTAACGCACCTTCCGGTAACAGGTTTGATAGGGTTGGATGCAATCTTTGATGCTTGACCCACGGTTCTGAGAGGATTTTTTCAGCTGTCGGAAAAGCAGGGTGTGTAATCAAACTGAATGTTGAGCGGTTAGGGTTATGACTAAAACTATCTGCAAACGTTAATACATTTCGGCCATTTTGAAATCCGGCCAAATAACCAACAAGTTCATCATGTAAAGATAATTCCAAAACCTGAACTTCATTTACTTGATCTGACGCTCTCATAGCTCATCATCCTCAAGCAATCCTTTCCATGGATCGTCAGCAAAGGTATTGGTTTCTTTCTTTGCTGATGATTGATTGGCAACAAAGTCCTTTTCATTTTCCAGAATTGCTCTCACAGCATTGAGCTTTTCCTGCGGAATCAGCATCAATTCGCTATTGAGTCCTTTTGCGATTAGCTCCAGGGTATCTAAACGCGGATTACCTTTTGTTTCTAGGCGGTTATATTGCTGTCGGGACATTCCAACACGAAGAATCATGTCTTTCTGTTTCAGGCCGAGCGTAATCCGTCGCTGTTTAAGTTGTTTAAGTAATGCGTTCATGAGAAACACTTAAGTTGCTTTTTTAAAATATAGAAGCATATTAGTTTCTTCTTACACTAATAGCAACAGATAAGTTTCTAATCAGTTTAAAAGAAACATATTTGACTCTTTATTGTTAAGTTATACCAATAAAGCAATACATATGATTCTTTTATTTTAGATAAATTGTTGAAGTGATTGCTCATTAATACTGTTGCAAAATCTACAGCCACAAAAAAGCCCCCTTTCGGGGGCTTCTTGTTTTGCGTTATTTCAAATCTTAACGATTGCAGATGTACATCGTTACTTCGAAACCGAAACGCATGTCTGAATATTCTGGTTTAGTCCACATGATCATCACCTCTTGGTTGTTTGATTTGCTTACGGTTCCCATAATACGCCGACGCATTAAATTCCCATAAGGTGAAATGCTTGTTGGGGCTCAGGATTTTGCTTGATGTCTAGGCTTCAATAGCGACCTTTAATACCCCGTCACGCTGATGCGAAAACAAATCATAGGCCTCGGTGATATTTTCCAGTTTGTAACGGTGCGTCACCATGGCACTTAAATCCAGTCTGCCGTGAGAGATAACATCCATCAGACGGCGCATCCGTTCCTTACCACCGGGGCACAATGAGGTGATGATTTTATGATCGCCTAACCCTGCGGCAAATGCGCCCAGTGGAATTGTCAGATCCGATGAATAAACGCCAAGACTGGATAAAGTACCGCCAGGTTTCAAAACACGAAGCGCAGCTTCAAAAGTGCTTTGTTGCCCCAGTGCTTCAATGGCAACATCAACACCACGCCCACCGGTCAATTTCAATATTTCGGCGACAATATCATCCTTGCGATAATCCAAGGTCACGTCTGCGCCCATTTGTTTTGAGATCGCCAGCCGTTCATCTACACCATCCACCGCAATAATCAGACTGGCACCTTTTAAGCGTGCGCCTGCTGTTGCACATAACCCGATTGGACCTTGGGCAAACACGGCTACGATGTCACCAATTTTGATATTGCCAGCTTCAGCTCCAGCAAATCCGGTGGACATAATATCGGGACACATCAGGACCTGTTCGTCCGTTAGATTATCCGGAACAGGGGATAAATTCGCTTGCGCATCGGGGACCAGAAGATATTCCGCCTGGGCACCATCAATAGTGTTACCAAACCGCCAGCCGCCCATTGGCTTGTAGCCATGAGAATGTGAGCCGCCATCCTGTGCTGAGCAACCATCCTGACAGGCATAGGAAGTAAAGCTGGGACAAATTGCCCCCGCAATGACTCGCTGCCCTTCATGATAGCCCTGAACATTTTTGCCAAGCTTTTCAATAACGCCTACGGGTTCATGGCCAATCGTCAGGCCTTTTTCAACGGGATACTCCCCTTTGAGAATATGGACATCGGTTCCACAAATGGTGGTTGTAGTAATTTTGATAAGTGCATCGTTGTCGCCAATATCAGGGATGGGTTTATCATCGATCTCGATTCGGCCGGGCTCTACAAAAATCGCTGCTTTCATCATCGTTGCCATGATTCTTCTCCTCATAAATGCTTATGACGCTCTCATAGCTGCCATGAAAATGAGAGCAATGGGACCAGCATAGCCCCTTTAAGAGCATTAAACATTGACCCAAATCATTCCAAGTGAACTTGTTACTCAGAGAATCAGGTTCGGCTAGAGAATATTTATGACGGCAGATAAAAAATGTCAGGCCTGAGCCTGACAAAAAGACAACGAGAGAGATACTGAATTAACTAACAGAAGCTTCCTTCTGTTAAGTTCACTTATCCGCCTAAATCAACGGAAAAACCGTGAATCATTTCTGATATTTATTCATATCATTGTCGAACAAACTAAATAATGTTTGGCGTTTCACAGATTTATCAGCTCGCCTATTCAACCTGCCCTGTAGATTGCCCGCTGAACTGAATTGTTTTATCGCTACGTAGTGAACATATCTCACGCTTCATTTTGGTGCGTTCGCACCTTCTTCGACCGCAGAATGAGTCACTTTAGATCCTCTTCAGCCCCCAGTAGTCTGGGGATCATTGGTGTGTTCATGTTTTGCTGAATATTACGTTTTCTATGATAATTGGACTGCTTATTGCTTATGACTGTGGTTGGACAAAAAGAACTTATTGATCGTGTTCTGTTACGTCGCTCTACTCATGATCAATCTTTACCGAATTAAGCTTCTTTTAGTGTGTTCATAAAAATAAACACGAATTAAACAATCACCTCATAAAGGATATCGAAATGAGTGGAAACGAATCGCGCCTGACAGCCATTTCACAAATCACCAACCGCGAAAAAATCGCTGTTAAGACTCCTGAATCGTTAGATAAGATTTGGGCAACAGATGTATTCAATCTGGCCACCATGGAACAGGCATTGAATAAATCGGCCTTCAAAGCGGTTAAACAAACTGTACAAACTGGTGCCCCGCTTGCGCCAGCAGTGGCAGATGTCGTAGCAGCAGCGATGAAAAGCTGGGCTTTATCTAAAGGCGTTAAGTTCTTTTCACACATTTTCTATCCAATGACCAATATCACCGCCGAAAAACATGACGGTTTTATTGTGACCAACTCTGATGGCAACGCCATCACCGAATTCTCTGGCAGCTTGTTGATTAAAGGTGAACCGGATGGTTCATCATTCCCGAACGGTAGCCTGCGCATGACCAATGCTGCACGTGGTTACACAGCATGGGATCCAACCAGCCCAGCGTTCATCATGCATACCGAAAACGGTTCAACATTGATGATTCCAAGTGTCTTTATGTCATGGACTGGTGAAGCACTGGATAAGAAAATTCCATTACTGCGTTCTAATGCAGCGATGGATAAAGCGGCTCGCAAAGTGCTGAAATTAATGGGTGAAGAAGAAATCGCCACTCTGAATTCAAGCTGTGGCGCTGAACAGGAATATTTTCTGGTCGACAGTAACTTTGCCAATGCCCGCCCTGACTTATTGTTAGCCGGTCGTACCTTGTTTGGCGCACCGCCAGCCAAAGGTCAGCAATTTGATGATCATTACTTTGGTGCTATTCCAGAACGCGTACAGATCTTTATGCAGGATTTCGAAGACCAGCTTTATCGCCTGGGCATCCCTGCTAAAACACATCACAACGAAGTGGCTCCAGGCCAGTTCGAAATTGCCCCGTATTTTGAATCTGCCAATGTTGCTGCCGACCACCAGCAGTTAATGATGACATTGATGAAAAGCACGGCCAAAAAACATGGCTTTATGCTGCTGTTACATGAAAAACCGTTCGCTGGCGTCAATGGTTCAGGCAAACACGTTAACTGGTCTGTCGGTAATGCCACGCAAGGTAACTTACTGGATCCAGGCAGCACACCGCACGATAACCTCAACTTCTTATTGTTCTGTGGTGCCGTTATCCGTGGTGTGCATAAATTTGGTCCATTACTACGTGCGGTTATTGCTTCTGCCTCAAATGACCACCGTTTAGGTGCTAATGAAGCGCCTCCGGCCATCTTGTCTGTGTACCTTGGCGACCAACTGGAAAAAGTCTTCCAGGATATTAAAGAAGGCAAAATCGCTACATCGTCTAAGGGCGGCGAAATGGACTTAGGGTTGTCACAAATCCTGAAATTCGAACGTGATCCTGGTGATCGTAACCGTACTTCTCCATTTGCTTTCACTGGCAACCGTTTTGAATTCCGTGCTGTGGGTTCATCACAGTCCGTTTCGGGTCCATTAGTCGCGATGAACACCATCCTGGCTGATTCATTGGATTGGATTGCTGAAAAACTGGAAGCTGAACTGTCCAGTGGCAAAACTAAAACAGAAGCAGTGTTAGCAGCCTTAAAAACACTGATGGAAGAGCACGGTAACGTGGTATTTGGTGGTGATGGTTACTCTGCCGAATGGCACAGAGTCGCGGTTGAAGAACGTGGCTTGAAAAATCTGCCAACCTCAGCCGACGCACTGCCATACCTGCGTGACGAGTCTATTCGTGAGCTGTTTTCAAGAACCGGCGTGTTATCACCCGTCGAATTGGAAAGCCGCTTCGAAGTGTATGCCGAGCAGTATATTTTATCGATTGAAGTCGAAGCCAAACTGGTTATCGAAATGGCCAAAACCATGATTTACCCAGCCGCAACCCAATATCTGGCTGAGTTATCAATGGCCAATAACGGCATGGCAGAACTGGGCATTGAAATGGATAACGCCATCGCCTTATCAATCGCCAACGAAACCAACGCCATGATTGCAGCAGTCGCCGAACTTTCTTCGGCCATTAAGCAACATGACTTTGATTCAGTCGAAGCTCACATGAACTACTGCGCCCATGAAATAAGAGGGTTAATGGTGAAAGTACGTACTCACGTTGATGCTTTGGAAGTGGAAGTAGCCGATGATTTATGGCCACTGCCGAAATACCGTGAGATGCTGTTTATCAAATAAACCGCAATCTAAGTTACACGCAACAAAAAAGGGCCAGAGAATTTTCTCTGGCCCTTTTGTTTGTCATGTTGAAACAAGCTGTTTTCGCCTTTCAACCCTTTCTACAAGGTTCCACGCAATACCCCCAACGCCAATACCACTGACGTAGCAAAGGCAATAGAAAAACCGATCCACAAGAAAGACTGACAATGCATGAAAGGTTTGCCATCATTCTTTTGAAACATTTCACCATACAGCCATTGATTCCATAAAATTGGGCATAACGTAGCAAAGATAATTCCAATCATCGACGTTATTGACGGCACTGAATCAGTGTACCCAAGCGAAATTAAAGCTATGCAGAACAGTAGCTTTGTTACGGATAAATTATTTTTATATTTAGAAATTTTATGCGGTTCTAAATTCATGGGCAAACATTGAAACCTATAGAACTTGTCAGACTTGATTTGTTTCTTTAGCAGCTTCAGCCTTTAGACGTTCAACTAACCAGACTTTTATAATCGATTGCCGTGTAACACCTATGCGTGCCGCTTCACGATCCAGGGATTCGACCACCCAGGATGGAAAATCGACATTGATACGCTTTTGCACTTGGTTGATGCGACGACCACGCGAAAGATCAAGATCGTCAATAATATCTTCCTCACCCTCATCAAATTTTTTATCAAAATCTTTAGCTTTCATATAGTTCTACCTCTTTTGGTCGAGAACGCCTGACAGAGATCAAACGGACTCTTTCGTTTCTGTACGTGACCACCGCCGACCAGTGCTTAGTCGCGATACGACCAATAACAAGAAATCGGGGTTCATTGTCGGATTTGGCAGGGAATTCCAGAAGATCTGGGTCATCCCAAAGTTCCTTAGCCGCTTCGAAGTCAATCTCATGCTTTTCTAAATTGGCCTGACTCTTATGGTCATCGTACTCAAAGTCTTTCATGAGTATAAATTATTCCTTTTTTACTCATTTTTCAAGGTAGAAAATTGGATATTGAAAAGCATTAAAGAGTTTTCTCTGGCGCTTTTGTTTGTTTACTCCCTCGCTTAAATCCCTCCCATTTTTCACTGCACTGATCCCTAGCCGAAATGGCACAAATTCTGCTCATTGAAGACCTAACGACACTCTATACGACGCAGGCTGGCGCTTTATATCCAGCGAAAGCAAAGCTCTCGCACCGATAGAGTGCCGACACCTTCTTCGGAGACTAGTCAATGCCAGATATGAGTGCGTTAGATGCCTTATGGTTGTTAATTGCAGCAATGCTGGTTCTGATTATGCAGGGTGGATTCCTTTGTCTGGAGTCGGGTCTGACCCGCAGCAAAAATGCGATTAACGTAGCGCTTAAAAACGCTTTTGATTTGATCGTTACCGCCATGCTGTTCTGGCTGTTTGGTTTTGGCATCATGTTTGGTGCCCATGATGGTCTGCAACTCGATACCCACTGGTTTCTTGCCGATTTTTCCAGAGACGAATTCTGGCATGCGAGTTTTTTCTTTTTTCAATTAACCTTTTGTGCCACCGCCGCCACCATAGTCTCGGGTGCCATCGCTGAACGCAGTCGCTTTGTGGTTTATATCATCATTACCGCGCTTATCAGCCTGTTGCTCTACCCCGTGTTTGGTCATTGGGTCTGGAGTAGCGCTGTTAATGAATCTCCTGGCTGGTTGGAAGCCATGGGATTCACCGACTTTGCTGGCAGCACGGTAGTACACAGTGTTGGTGGCTGGGTAGCATTGGCCGCCGTGATTGTTGTCGGTCCTCGAAGCGGACGTTTCATTCGAGGCAAAGTACAATCCATTCCGGGTAGCAATTTGCCACTGGCGATACTTGGCATGCTGTTTTTTATGATCGGTTGGATCGGTTTCAATGGTGGCAGTACGCTGGCTTTTACCACCGCTATTGCTGGCATCATCGTCAACACCATCATCGCAGCAGCTGCCGGTGGGATCACCGCTATCCTGCTATCTAAAACGCAACCCGATAATAGCCAAACCACCTCACTCACCATTAATGGCACCCTGGCCGGATTAGTTGCGATCACTGCAGGTGCCCATGTGGTTTCAACACCGCAAGCAGCAATGATTGGCAGCCTTGGCGCGTTGGTCATGTTTCTTGCTGAAAAACAGATGCATCGACTGCAACTGGATGATGCCATTTCGGCGGTGCCGGTACATTTGGCTGCCGGTATCTGGGGCACTTTGGCAGTTGCTATTTTTGGTGATTTGCAACTGCTCGATACCGGCTTAAGCCGCGCTGGCCAATTACAGGTACAGCTGCTTGGCATATTCGCCTGTGCCATGTTTATTTTCCCGCTGTCACTAACCTTTCTCGTGTTGCTGAATCGTTACATCCCATTACGTGTCAGTTTTGAAGCCGAGCAGCAGGGGCTGAATGTTTCAGAACATGGTGCGAAAACAGAACTGAGTGACCTGCTTTCAGCCATGCAAACTCAGGAACGTAGTGGTGATCTGAAGCAGCGGGTACCGGTTGAGCCGTTTACCGAAGTCGGTCAGATAGCATCCCAGTACAACCGGGTTATTGCTAACTTGAACCGTATGGTGACACGCACCCGATTAATTGTGCGTGATATGCGTGACGGGGTTATCACCTTCTCCAGTCAGGGCATTGTGACCAGTGCCAATCCAGGGGCGGAAATTCTGTTCGGCCGACCTGCACACCAGTTGGTGGGGCAGCCAACGGACGTGTTACTCCATGAACAAAACAAACAAACTTTTACGGGCACATTACCGGAGCATTTGTTTGTCACCCTGGCCAGCAGCCAACAGCCTGGGCCTTATGAGATTGTCGCCAAAAACAGTAAGGGTAACGCCTTCACACTGGAGGTCACCACCACCGCCAGTCCAACCGATGAAGGCGTGCAATACAGCGCCATGCTCAGGGATATCAGCGAAAGAAAAAAGATGGAGGCTCGTCTGCATCGCCATTCTGAGCTTGCACAAGTCACACTGGAAGCAATCACCGAAGCAGTAGTCACCTGTGATGCTGCACATAACATCGTCTACCTTAACCCAATGGCTAGCGAACTGCTGGGACAGACATCTGAGCAGGCATTTGGGCAACCTATTGACGATGTTATTCAGATTGAAGACAGCGAAGCGACTCAAACGAAAATTACGACATTGTGTCTCGAATACTCCGAAAAATCGCCTAACTCCAGTCAAAAGCGTCTATTTGTGCTGAAAAACAAGCAAGGTGATGAGTTTGAAGTACAGCTGAATTGTGCTCCCTTACTGGATACCAACCGCCAAAATATAGGCTGGGTTGTGGCACTACAAGACATTACCCAAAACAGTCGTTTGCAAAAGATGCTGACCTTTCAGGCAGTGCACGACACTCTGACTGGCCTGATCAACCGACGTGAATTTGAAAAGCGTCTCGAATCGCTGATCTATGAAGCTCACCATGATAAAGCCGAACATCTGCTCTGCTATCTGGATCTGGATCAGTTCAAACTGGTGAATGACACCTGCGGCCATAGAGCCGGTGACGTTCTATTGAAACAACTCTCAAATCTACTGAAACCTGTACTGCGTCAGAGCGATACCCTGGCACGACTGGGGGGTGATGAATTCGGGGTGTTGCTCAGCCATTGTCCAATTGAAAAAGGCCGGGATATTGCCGAGGCACTGCGAAAAACGGTTACCGCTTTTCGTTTTTCCTGGGATGGTCAGGTGTTTTCCGTAGGTGTCAGTATCGGCCTGGTCAGTATTACAGAGGCCAGTGGCAGCCTGGATGAAGTGTTAAGTCATGCTGATGCCGCTTGCTATGCAGCCAAAGATCTAGGGCGTAACAGGGTTCATCTGTTCCAGCCGGATGACATTCAGGCACAGGAGCGCCAAGGTCAAATTCAGTGGGCAAGTCGGCTACAGGAAGCGCTCGATAAAGACCTTTTCCGGCTCTATTTTCAGACGATTGTTCCACTGGAAAACAGCGAAAGCACCATGCCGCATTATGAAATTCTTGCTCGCATGATCGGTCCACAGGGAGAAATCATTCCGCCAGGTGCCTTTATTCCGGCTGCCGAACGTTTTGGGCTGATGCCCAAGATCGATCAGTGGGTGATTCGCAACACGCTGGCCTGGATGGGCGATCAACTTCGCCAGAACAAACAGCCTGTGTTTTGCTCAATTAACCTGTCCGGTGCCTCCATTGGTCGCGAAGACTGCCTGCAGTTAATTCGGGAACAACTGGAGAAACGCAAGGTTCCAGCAAACAATATTTGCTTTGAAATCACCGAAACCGCCGCCATCGCTGATCCAGCCAATGCCAGTCGCTTCATTACCGAACTGAAACGCCTGGGCTGCCAGTTTGCGCTTGATGATTTTGGCAGTGGCCTCTCTTCATTCGGTTATCTGAAACAATTACCCGTTGATTACTTGAAAATTGACGGCTTTTTCATCCAGGAACTAGCCAATAATCGCATTGACCAGGCCATGGTCGCTTCGATTAACAACATCGGCCATATTATGGGGTTAAAGACCATTGCCGAATTTGTTGAAGATGCGGCAACGCTGGATATCCTGCGTCAGATTGGGGTGGATTATGTTCAAGGCTTTTACCTGTCACGGCCAGAACCTTTGGAATCACTCACCAGTGTTCGGGTAATGCCACGTTAAATGCAGGATTTAAGATCAAAGTCTGCCCCTTTACCTATAGATAAATACCTGGTTCCCACGGTCCTCCGTGGGAATCATGTTTATCATATCGAGTCTGACCTTCTGGTCCCGGCACCTTTGTTCAGAACTTAGTTACATACCGTAAAAATATCGTTGACATAGCGACTGTACATATTCGGTTTTTTAGGAACTTCTATTTGCAGATCATTCTCGTATAAATAGCTTTCATATTGGCTTCGCGTCATGGGCCCAGTGACTGATAGAGTTAAATCATTCAAAACCCAAAACTCCATTACGTCTCGATAAACCGAACCTTCGTTACGCTGACCGTTAATCTTTGGGCAATCTATAATTGAAACAACCATCCTAGCCACATATAAATTACCACCTTCGCGGTGTACGGAAAAAACTCCATGTGGAACAATCATTTTGTTGTTAGTCTTAGAATCGCTCTCTAAAACTATGTAACTGTAAAAATCGTCCGTCTCAATGTAACGAAATGGAGAGTTGTTTTCTTTCAACCCTAAATATATAAGTAGACCTAGAGCTACAATTATAAAAAAGAATACTGAATATGATTTTCTAAATTTGGTCATTGGCTCAAAGGGTCAGCCACTGACCGAGCTGCTAAATACATAACTTTTAGTTGCCATCTGGACAAATTTCTTGCCATAACCAAAGATGATTTTCATCAAGGATTGATTTAACGTAAGCGTCATCCTGCTCCCTCCACTGGATATCTTGGCGGCACAATTCAACACCTTTAATTTCTCCACAATGACCATCAATCACATCAAATGTTATTCCCGCACTAGTTAAAATATTTATTACTTCAGGGTTGCGATCTGACAGAAAAACCTCGTCTTTCACTTGCCCTACACTTCTCCAAGACTTTCGACAACACTTTTCTGAGCATGGAATCGTTCTGAGTTCAGAGCGTATTTTGTCAGCTTTATCTTTATCATCTTCTTTCACGCAAATCCAGGTATGTCGCGGATCAGAATTGGGATGGAAAAGTTGCTTGAATTTCCTGTCACCTTTTTTGGGAACTATATAATCAATTTTCTGAACCTCGAATTCGGACATTATTAGGTCATTTTTTAGGTCCGTTGCAACACAGTTTTCCCAGCCAATATCAGGATTACACCCCATTAATAAAGTAGCTAAAACAAAAGTAAAGACGACCTTCTCTTTTTTATAAAACATATAACACCTTCTTATGGAGGCTGAGCCTTTTTTACGAAGCCAGCTTTGCCTAGAGAAGTAAATATTAGTAGTTTTCTGGATTATTGATGAGATAAAACTTCTAATTTCCATATCAGTTCAAGCCATCAGTCCCTTTTATAAATCTTTATATTTAAGGGCAGTACCTGTCGGATCCCCACAAATGATCAAACATTACGGCCTGGCTCCCCCCGGTCCTGTGTGGGAATCAAGTGAGTAGTTCCCACGTAGAGCGCTGTCTTTTGCATTACAAGATTTTAATTGGCTTCGTTATACGTTGACTTTGTACTTGAGATCATTAACTTCGTCACCAGTCATACCGCGAAAACCCCATTGATAGGGCTGTTGCTCTTTAATGACAATTTCAATATCTACTGGCGAGATTGATAGCTTACTTTCAATCTCTTGAAACAGAGCGTGAATGAGCTTTTTCTGGGTATCAACGTGACGGCCAGCCATCATGTTAATTTCAATCACCGTGTAAGCATCTGTGCGTCCGCCCGGGTAGTAGAAATCTTCTCTTTCCATTGGGATAAACCGATGTGCTCTCTTGTCTTCCGGCATACCAAGAACCGACTGCATACACCCATGAATGACGTCAGATAACTGCGCCTTTATCGGATTTAACTCATCCTTTATTCCAAAAATCACAATCATTTTGATTCCTTACTTATGTATAACGCCTTGCTTCACTCGCAATTTTCCGGTGAGCAACAACTTGTTATACATTTACCGCTATGACAGTTGTGTTGAACCCTTCATCCGGCATGGGTGCAACAAAGTACTTTGTAACCAGCTCAAACATCTCTTCCGTATCAGTTGCCGCTCTTTCTGGTTGTTCTATGCGCCTTTTTGCGATCTGCTCTAAGCAAATCTCATTTGGCTGGTCGAGGTAGATTAGCTCATGGCGAGCCTGAATCTCTGAAAAAATGCCTTTAAACCACTCTCTTTGAGTAACCGTATTTGCCGGAAAATCCATTACCACATCAGTTCCTGTAGCCAAGATTGATTGCACCAGTCTCTTCATTTGGGGTTTAAGCCGACCAGAATATTTAATGTAATCCTCCAAGGACTCAATACTATTCGGATAGATTGATTCTAACCACTCGTCTTCAGAAAGTAGTACGGCATTTCGTTTCTGGGCAATTTCACGAGCTTTTGTAGTTTTCCCTGCTCCCATTTTTCCACAGAAAAACGTCAATACTCCTTTGTTCATTTCTTACCTCTTATTGCATAACAACAAGCAAAATATGGTCCCGCTGCATTGGATTGTTAGCTGCTCTCCTCAAAGTTGAGTAAGGCAAAAACGCTCGTGCTTCTCATTGTGTAAGTAGTCATTAATAATGACAATAGCCAAATTTGGAAAGCGAACAAGGGGGCAGCCACTGACCAACCCTCACGAAAAGATGTGGTTATACAATAGATTAAGTTGATAAATGAAGGAACTCACATGGCATTAACCGATCTGATCTATAACCTTTTTTGTAAAGTTTTCCCACATTTTAGCTTCATCCAGTTCTAGCTTAATTCTTTCAGACTCAATTCTTTTTCGCTCTTCAGCAAGCTGATCAATATAGTCCTCCAATTTTGCAATAGCTGATTTTGGAATTACAAAACGCCGAAGATCTTCTTCTGTAACAGCCGTTTGACCAGACGCTCCAGACTCGAACCTTTGAAATTGTAGTTGGCCGATTGGAGAAGCTAATAGAAAAACTAAAGCTTTTGGTGAAATTCCTCTTGGCCTCAATATAGCAACATGACTATCAACAGTGTACTCACCTTCTAATTCAAATAGTACAGACTTTCCAATGGATGTACCTCCGTCCATCGTTAAAAGAACATCGTTCTTTTTTAATACCCTGTTTGGACTCAAACTATTAAAATCCTCCTCCGAAATATATCTACAATCACCCACATTGATAGACATTTTTTGTATGCTAAGGGTATTAATAACAGGGATTCCTTCGCCTTCTTGTAAATAAACAGGTTGAGCGCCTTTCACTAACGGGTCTGGCAAAAACTCGCCCAAATAAACTGTTTCTTTGTTTTTCAGATGGTTATCTAGTTCAACGAATCTCTTCTCTGCCTGCTTGCTATCACAACGCAATGAATGCGAACGAGAAACCTCAACCAGACTTGATCGACCAACCATTGGGTATTTCTGTTTTTCAAACATTTTTAGCTCCAAACCACGTCACGCTTTATGAAATCCAGTACAACTTCTGGACTTGATGGCGAGACTTCAACCTTGTAATCCTCTTCACATAAGTGAAGGTTTTGAATCGTATCTCCAGATAAAGACACGAATCTAACGAGTTGATTTGGTCTCGGCTTTTCTTTTCTCTTGCTCAGTTTAAAGCCGACCTCATTAACGATATAGGTATGGTGCTCAGTATTGAATTTAGTTGCTGTTTTTGTGAATGCATAGCGTGCAATGTACTTTGATAGACCGGAAGAATTTAGTACCGAGTTATAATGACTCGCCGCATCCTCAACTGAGGAAAAACTTCGATCAGGGGTCATCTGTAATACCTCTGCATTCTTACCCTTTTTGTAGACCCAATCGTTCGGCTTAATAATGTTTTCCAGAGTTTTAGAAATTTTCTCTTGCAGATCTTCAGAGTTTTTAAATTTTTTAACTCCATTCTTATTCAGCGCCATTTTTGCCTTTTTTATTAACTCATTGGCACTTGTCTCATGCTTTTGCCATTCTTCATCCCATCTACTAATTTCTTCACCACTCTTTTTTTGTGCAAAAAGCAAGCTTGTAAGTGTTGGGGTGTCAATGAAAACATTTCGAGGTAGTGACACTATCGCTTTTACATGAAACATCCTATAGATAAAAATCCTTACAGACATAAGATCTACAGCATTAAAAATTGACTCCGGCAAAACTACACCCAGCCGTCCACCTGGCTTGAGAAGTTGAAATGCTCTTTCGATGAATAGCCCATCGGATGGAGTTTTATGTGAAAGCGAAAATGTTTTCGATAATGTTCTTTTTGTATCAGTTGAAAGAGTTACGCCGAAAGGCGGATTTGATAAAACGGCATCAAAAGTCTCGCAGACATCCTTATCATAAATGCTTCTTGGAATACTTCGCTCCTTATCGCCAGAAGGTCTTAGCTTCGTATCATTGTATGAGGAAAATGGTTTAAACGCGTCATACTTAAACATGTGGGCAGAGCCATCACCATGCAGCACCATATTAACTTTTGAAGTAATTGCCATAATGAATTTTGGATCGAAGCCATAAATGAAGTTTTCAGCCCAATAGTTTGGCATTTCGTCACTCATACGCGCTTTATAAAACTGAGTTTCCTCGAAATCTGAAACAAGTATGCTCGACGCCTCTTTAATTGATGACGTTATTTTGTTCATGGCATGCAACAAAAACGCACCAGACCCACATGCTGGATCAATAACAT
This sequence comes from Methylophaga sp., assembly GCF_030651745.1. The sequence goes on along the minus strand of NZ_JAUSCC010000045.1, from coordinate 28,947 downwards.
AAGGAAGCCTATTTTCAGGGTGGGTGGCATTTTTCCACGTCTTTTTAGTTAATCCTTCTAGATCCAAAGCTTCAATCATGAATCGAACCAAATTGGAGTGTGTGAAATACATGCCTTTATCTTGTTTGAATCCGGATCTAAGGATTTCTTCAAAAAAAGCACCTATCACGTCACCATGTAAAGCTGCCCCTTTTGTAATTGACAAAGACTCTAAAGCCAATACTACTGACTTTACCTTTTCCTTAGAAAATTCCTTTGGATCTATTTCATCCGGCACCCCCCCTTTTTCTATATACCTAGAGTAAGCCTCTTTATATTGATTATTAACATACTCAAATACAGATGAGGATTTTTCAGGCTTTCCATTCTTATACTTAACCTGAAAACTATACTCATCCCCTTTTTTTGTTGTTCGTTCATCATATATTTTTGCAAGCAAACATTTTACTAAATTAATAAAGAGTGCGTTATCTGGGTGTTCGCCAAAAAATTCGTTGTGAAAACTGTTGGCTACAGCTCTAAAGTCTGCTTGAGTTGTGCTTATTTTTAGATCTCGTGCACCACCATTTACAAATGGAACGTAGTTTAAATCTTGGTAGTCCTTTGGAAATGCTGTTGAATATGGTTTCCCCGCTTCTTCCCAACTTTCATATGATTTGTACTTAACATAATCTATGCACTTTAGCTCGAAATGTACTCTATCGGTATTAGGATGCACTGTCCCATAGACCAATAATTTTGGAGATCCTATTAAAGGAGCCGTGCCAAAAAGCTGAAATTTAATAGCCTTATCTTCATCTACTGAATATTTTGCAGACGATTTAAACTCCATCACAGCATATGGCAGATCATCTTCATCATATAGAATTAGATCGACCTCATCAGAGAGCGAACCAATACTGCCATGAGCGAAATACTGTTCGTGATAAAGCCTCTTAACATCGTATTCATATTCCTTACTACACAGCAAATTGATAATAGTTGCATGCACTAGTTCTTCTGGCTCGAAGGACTTCACATTAGATTCATCTGACCTTAGTTCACTTGGATAGGTTATGACTTTGTTAGATTCGTCAGCTCTTGTTAATTTTGCCTCAGAAGACAGGTTGTTGATATTTTTCACATACCACTGTATTGATTTATCGTCTAAAGACATATGCTTCCTAAATTTTCCTATTTAAAATCGTGGCCTAAGATGCAGCTAAGCCCCAGGCAATCAAGCAGCAATCAATGGTTCTGCCAACTTGATTTGCTTATTAGCCATTGAATAATGGAAAAACCACATTATTAATGAAGTTTGCCCCATTCTCTGTATGAAGCCAAAACAACCCAGCTAAATTTAGCAGAACGGTTACCCAATAAACATTTATAAATGCTTTCTTACTCGATTTATGGCGTAATTTCTTCTGGGCAACGGAGGCACCTGGCCAACCACCCATTAGAGAAATTAAATGCAGTGTGTCTTCTGGGATTCGCCATCGGCCATCTTGAGCTGCAGATTTATCCATCGCGTAAGCGATAAACGCAATTAGGCTCATTAATAGATACAAACCGACAATAACTAAAGGCAACTTTCCACTTAAGACTGAGACCAACAGTCCAATGAAAAAGATAATCGTAAAGACGCCACCAAAGCCTCTTTGGCTTTTTACTTTGTCTCGTTTTTTTGACTTAGAAATGTCACGAGCAAATTGAATATTTTCAGCCTTGTAACGATTGTTATTATCGTGAGCTATTTCATAGATAATGACTTCACCATTCACTGGTCTACGGGATGGTGGGTTAAAGGCTTTAATATGAACAAAAGCACGCTCTCCACCACCATTTGGCTCGACAAAACCAAAGCCTCGATCATCATTCCAATTTGAAATTTTCCCTTGAAGCTTCATGCCTTCCCTTGATTTCTTAGCTGCTAACATGTCTTAGCAATAACCAAATTCTTTTGCGAATATTGTTGTCCCGCACACTCCGTGGGTATTTTTGATTATCCCCAATGAGTGCCCGGGAATATCCCTTAGATTTTTCCACCATGAAGTAATTGACTTCCTTAGAGGGCAGAGAGTGTTTATAGCGCTGAAGGTTTCAATATCAAATATCTTCCAGCCGATTAGCTGACTGTGACATCACCATAATTTCATGCTCTTCAAAAGATCTGAGTTCTTCCATCAACTCTTTTGCCGGATCTATATCCGCACGATCATGCAGGTAACGATAAAGGTCAATGATCTGCTGATGTTGATGAATGATTACTTGCATAATGTCGGTGGTCGATAATTCCGCAAATGGTGCATCGCAATGATGATGTTGCACGATGGGGTTTTTATCAAAGTACTCATAGCACCAGGTATTTAATGCATGTTCGTTCCCTGTGACTTCGAATTGGTGTACAGCATGTCCGAGCTTTTCTTCATGCTCTGACAAATAGTTAAGAAGCATTTGTGCTCGCGTATTTTCAGTTTTATCGGCACCACGTTTCAAACATTCTGTCAGGTGTTGATGGAACTCGCTTGTCCAATGAAGGACATCTCTTAACGTTTCAACTTTCATAATAATTTCCAGTATTTTTGTTTGCTGCTGTTATTGGAGTAGCTTAAAAGATCAAAAGAACAGCCTCTATTCCTCGCCGATATCTTCGTTCCAGATTTCAGGATTTTGAGCAATGAAATCGCCAAGCATTTGGATACATTCCTGCGAATTAAGATCGATGACCTCTACGCCATTTTCGCGGAGCCAATCAAGGCCGCCGTCGAAATTTACTGATTCACCAACCACCACCGTGCCGAAGTTAAATTGACGCGCCAGTCCGCTGCAATACCAGCAGGGTGCAAGAGTTGTGACCATGATTTTGTCGCGATAGGTTTTTTGTCTTCCGGTCTTTCGAAAGGCATCAGTCTCGGCATGAACTGAAGGATCATTTTCCTGAATTCTGCGGTTATGGCCTGCACCAAGTAGCTCGCCATTTTTATTGAAAACCGCAGCACCGATAGGGATGCCACCCTCAGCTAAGCCCTGTCGGGCTTCATTAATCGCCACTTCCAGCATTGCCTTGTAGTCTATGGGTGTCATGCCTGTAATCCTTTCTCTGGATGTGTCCATACGATACACGATCAAAGGGATCAAAAAATATCTCTGGCCTTTTTACTTTTGACGTTCTTACGGCTTACTCAAAACGCTTGTTCAGAGAGTTCCCAAATCAAATTTCATGTTCAGCCAACCATCATCCGATTTAGTGGAAACGCTGCCTGTGGTTTGCAGTTGGTCATTGTTTAATTCACCGTTTTGTTTGATGAATTCGATCACTGCTTGCTGTCTTTGCTGAGCTAATTGCTGCAATTGAGCATCGCTGACGGATTCTGCTTCAATCAAATGTTTTTTGAGACTGTCGTTATAAGCCAGCACATCCAGTTCGCTTTCGGTCTGTTCCTCGACATTATCATTAGTCGAAAATTCTTGCTGGAGGCTTTGTAAATCAGCGCTCAGACCGGCTTCGCTATAGAGTTGTTCGAGTATTTTTTGACGTTTTACGTCCAGTGGATCGGCTGAAGCGGTTTCACTCAAACGGTTTTCAATACGTTGTTCAACTGCTGTTTTTTGCAACGATTGTCGATCGGCGGTTTCATCAAATGGAGCGGGGATCTGTAGGGCCAGTTGTGGGCGTTGCGATAAGGCTTCAACCAGCTTGTTCAGCTTTTCCTGTTCGGGTGGGGCCAAATCACTGCGCCCGGCACGAAAGCGAATTTCGTCAATCTCTTCATCGCCACTACCAATACCAATCAGGCTGCCGAGAAAGCGGAAAGGTGCGGACACAATATTACGCAGTGCATTGCCGATAGCGCCACGAATCACCGGGCCCATCGCGAATTGCGGGTCATTCACATTGCCACTGACAGGGATATTCAGTTCAATCACGCCATCACTGTTTTTGAGTAATGACACGGCCAGATCCAATGGCAGATCCAATGCATCTGGCGATTCAACACGTTCGCCTAAACGGATATCGCGGATCACAATTTTGTTGGATGCCGATAATTCGCTGTCGATAACCGCATAAGTCAGGTCAATATCACCTTTTCCTTCTGCGATCTGTCGTCCGGCAAATTTGACGGTGTAAGGACTCATTGCAGGTAAATCGAGATTACTGAATGCGAGTTTGATGGTGGTTTGACCGGTGACATTCAATGGATTCATCGCACCATTAATTTCTACCATGCCAAATTCATCAACCTGACCTTCCAGCGCGATATCTACCGGTTGTTTTGAGCTGGTCGAAAAGCCACTGATTTCGCCATTCAGTTTCTGCATAAGAGCATCAAACACAATCGGCAGATTCTGATCGGTAAAGCGCGAGCTGGCATTGTTGATCTTCACTCGACCCAGCGAAACGTCAAAACTGTTCGACGCTTCTGATTCGCTGGTCTCGGTTTGAGTAGGTGCTGATTCAGGCTGCTCTTTCATCAGCAACGCCAGATTGGTTTCACCGTTTTCGTTTATTAATACCCGGCTGTAAAGTGCGTTAACAATCACTTCTGAGATGGCCAGACGTTGCTTAGCTAGTGAAAAATCAATGCTGTTAACGGATAAGCTGTCGAGGCTTAACAGCTTTTCATCAAGCTGCTGGTTATCCAGATGCAAGTCCGTAAGCCCCAGATTGCCTTGTATGGCAAAGGGCTCTTGCTGATTGCTCGTGACACTGGCGGCAGAGTCGAGTTTGCCACTGACCATTTCGATATGAGCATAGTTATTTAAGTAGGGCTGCACAGGTATTAATGATAATCGCTCAATGCCTGTTTCGGCTTGAACGGCCAAGCTGGGGAATAACTGTAGATCCCCTTCCGCTGTGATTTCACCACCTGATTCCAGGCTGATATGCGTGGTAAATGGCATCTGCTGATCTGTTGCCAAACTGAAGTTTTGCAGACTGGCAGATAACATCAAAGCCAGATTGGCAGGTGTAGCTGGCATCTGATCTTCAATTGCCAAGGCAGTGTTGTTTATTTGGATATTGGCAATATTCAGCTGCAATGGGGGTAATTCACTTTCTGCAGGGGCTTCATCGGCCTCTGTTTCAAGCAACGGTGCAAACAACTGCAGCCAATTGAGTTCGCCCTGACTATTTTGTGTCGCAACCAGTTTGAAATCATTAAGAGCTACTTCATCAATGCTTAACTGATTCTCAGGAAACACAAAATTCCCATTGCTGACCGTCAAAGCCCCGCCCTGCAATATGGCTGCTGCTTCGCCAGGCTGATGCAGACTGAAACCGGACAGATCCAGATTGATCTCACTAATTTCAACGTTAGCAGTGTCGGCCAGATCGATAGCATAAGCCAGCTGTAAATCCAGTCGGCCCTGTTGTAATTCAAATGGCAGCTGAGCCTGAAGGTAACGATAAGGTGTTTGCAGGCTGAAATTTTGCAGATCAATTTGACCGGTAAATTGCAATGGTGACAACACCATCTTGCCGTTCAACGTCAGCTTGGCATCATTTTCCAAAGCAATAACCAAGTCCTTGTTAGCGGTTTGTCCAGCAGCGGTTGAGAAACTATCCAGATGAATATTAATCAGGCTCAACACGGTTTCAAATCGTGTCGCTGGCACATCATCACGATAAGCAATTTCACCGTCGTTATAGTGAAACTCGCCGATTTCCAATGTGAAAAAGGGTTCAGATGAATCATCGGCTTCTGCTGAGACAGCATCTGCTGTGGCGCTGGCATTCCAACTGTCCGCTAAACGGGTCAACGTATTGTCGCTGGTTGAATAACGGCGGAAAGATAGTTTTGGGGAATCTAAAGTGATTTCTTCAAGCCGCAGCTTGCGTTGGAACAACTGTAGTGGTTGCAGATTAAGATAGAGCCTGTCCCATGATGCCAGCGGTTCATTTTCTGCGTTCGACAGTTGCAGCTGCTCCACTGTCGTTTCAAAGGTATAAGGGTTGAAATGAATTGTTTCAACACTGGCCTCAACACCCAGCCTGTCATGCAATGTTTTCACTAACTGACGCTCGGCCAGCCAGGGCAGCAGAAAGAAACCTATCAAGGTATATAACAGCAGAATACTGACAACCCAGATCAGCAGGCTTCGAAATTTCAGAAAGGTGTTTTTGGCAGATTCCATTGCTGTTAGCTCATCTCAAAGGCAGAGATAAGTCAGTTTACCGAAATAATCCGCTTGGGCGTAATTGTCAGACTTAATTTCTGCCCCTTTGTTATTGGATTACACTTTTTTAAATACGTTATTTGAAGCCATTACCAGCCGAATGTTGACAGCCAATCCTCGGCTTTAACAAAACCCACTAAGCGGGGTTTACTGCCTAAAGAACGATTGATTGCAAACAGTACCGTTGCGTAATCAGGCATATCGCTGGTGGAACCCAGGTTCTTTTGAAACTCAGTTATACAGTCGCCATCCACTACAAAAACCAGATTTGTTTCTGCTCGTTTATTTTTCATTGCGGCATTTAAAAGCTGACTATCGGCGTTGCATTGAGCCAGACTTTCATCAGCTACACCTTCATGACTAAACAAGACTCGCGACGTTTCTTCAGTGCGTTGCTGTGGGCTGTAATAGATATCGGCTTTGTGCAAACCTAAAATCTGCAGATCTTCGGCCAAGGCATAGCCGATTCCAAGTGCTCTTTTGGTAATTCCATTTTCATTTTCTGTGTTCCAGCATTGAACATCGATGCCTTCACAACTTTCTAGATGGTGAATAACGGCAATCACTTCACCGTTTTCCCAACTGGATTTAAGAGACGTCACTTCTGCTTGATTGTTGTCCGACAAGTCGATGATAACGGGCTGTTGCAGCAGCAAAAGCATCAAACTGATAAAAGAAAACGGTAATAAGCTGAACAACAATACTCTTTTACAGATCAATGCTTTAGAGCGGGACAACATGAAAATTCCTTCAGCGGTGTAAATATCAAATGCGATTAATGAATCGTGCTGATCTCAACTTCAATCCGGCTAAGATCAGCTAACTTTTTAGGCGGGCAACCACAGGGCTATGGACAAGTTCAGCGTATGAAACGTGCCTTCAAAAATGCGCTATGAATCTATTTTGTTTTGCCAGAAAAAGCCGCCAAAACGCGCCAATATTACCCTTCTCCATCACTTGATGGAACGGAATACTGAAGATTCGTTTCAATGGCCCAGTATATCTGAAGTTTCAACCAGTTCAGCTTGAGGCATGCTGAAATAGGCACCTTGAGAGAAATCAATACCTAAAGCATGGACTTGTTTCTGTACCGCTTCGCAATGCACGAATTCAGCTACGGTTTTAATGCCAAGGCTGCGGGCAAACTGCACGACACCACGAGTGACTACAATGGCAGATTGGTCTTCATTGAGGTTTTTGATCAGGCTGCCGTCAATTTTGATTAAATCTACATTTAGACGCAGTAAATGCTCGAAGTTGGAATACCCAGTGCCAAAATCATCAATAGCAATTTTGCAGCCAAAGCCTTTGACCTTATCAATAAACTGACGAACCTCGTTATAGTTATCAATACCATCGGATTCAAGAATTTCGAAGATCAATCGCTCGCCGACCTTATATTCCTTGAGCTTATCAAAAATAAACTGGGTCAATTCGGTATCCAGTAAGTCCCGATAAGACAAGTTGATAGAAAACTCGTAGTCCAGTCCTGCGAATTTCTGAAACGATTTTTCCACCATTACCCGAGTCAGCAGGCTATCCAGTCGAAGTTTGCTGGCAATGGATAAAAACTGTCCTGGACTAATCACCTTACCGTCAGGGTCAATCATGCGAATAAGACATTCATACTTAGTGACCTGACCACTATGATTATCAAAAATCGGTTGGAACCACGGCACAATACGATCCTGTTGCAAAGCCAGTTTCAACTGTCTTGCCCAGAACAGGTTTTGCTCGTAGACACGTTTCACATCTTGCTCAGCATCATAAATAGAATAATTTCGTGATTTCTCACGGGCAATCCGTAATGCCGCTGTTGCCAGCCCGATCAGAGTATCTGGCAGATTTTCATCGTTCACTTCAATATTCTGCTGTTCGGCGGCACCAATGGTCGCGGTCAGGCTGATGTCCTGATCCTGCCATTTCAATTGTTGTTCCTGTAAAAAGTCGCTGAACTGTCTTAAAAATCCAGTCAAAAACTCAGTTGTCCACGACAAGCCCACCAAGACAAACTCATCACCGGATAAGCGATACAGTTTTGCACCATCAGCATGATTATAGTTTCGGCAGAATTCCGAAATATTTTCGGTCAGGCGTTGTAACACCGCATCACCACAGTCATTACCAAAGATACTGTTTAATTCACGGAATCGATCAACATTAATTAAAATCAATGTGCTGTCATGATTCTGCTCCAGATCCAACAGCAATCTCGCCCGGTTCGGTAAGCCGGTCAGCTGATCTGTGTAAGATGCCTGCAATTCCTGCATCAGCAAGGTAATGCGATAGACCAGAAAAGCGGATAACAGCAGAATGACAATACTGGTTGAAATCAGGATCCGCAGATTAACATTCCGCATCGGAGCAATAACGGCATCGATTTCATTTTTTGGCACACCCACCGTAAACAGCATCTGGGCAGGTGTTGACGCAGCATAAAGCTCATAGTCATCCCCTTCAACGGTCATGTGATAGGTTTGCGACAGTGCTTTTTGCTGGCTTGAATTAAGCTGGGTAACATCCTGATTGAAGGCAAAGCTGATAAAGTCCTGCTCCATCACTGAATCAATGATTTGCTGAGCATATTGTTGGTTATTCAGCCTGTTCAGACTGGAGAGTCTGCGTTTATTTTTATCTATCAATATGGCAAACGTGTTTGGGGTGATACTCACCTGGCTCACCAGATTGATAACCTGTTCCGCCTCCCAGTCCGTTGATGCATAACCAATCACTTGTTGCCGGTCATTAAAAATAGGCTTTATCAGTGTTAACACTGCCCTATCCGTCATTTCATTGTAATAAGCCGGTGTCCAATACACTTCATTACGCTGGGCATCTGCCTTTTCTGCAGCACTAATCCCCGCCAAGTTGAACCAGTGTTGTTGATCAAGACTTAAAAGTTGAGGGCTCGACTCCGTCAACATTTGTATGTTGCCCGCTTTATCGCGATAAGCGAATCGTGAAACGGGCTGACCTCTCTGACTGAGATGTTTGGAATTAAACCAGATACCTACCGCTGAGGTGCCCTTAAAGTCATTCAGCTTGGATTGTAAAAATTCTTCCATCCCAGCGTTAAAAGCGCGTTTATCGGCTTGAGACGCATATAAATCGCCATATAGCTTACCGATACGCGCTAAATTACTGGTGTAGTGTTCAAGTGCGCTTTGGGTCTGGGCAATTTTGTTGAGGTTATTGAAAAACGTTTCTTCAATCTGCTTTTGCCGGACATCGCTAATCAATTCCTCTGAATAATTCAGGTTAAGTGAAGACAAGACCCACATTCCTGCAATAAACAGGATGACCAGCATAAACAACATCCACCGGATGAGTTTTTTGGAAGAGTCGAGCACCAACAAACGAAACACTAATTCGCCTTTGCCGTCCTTCCAAAGACTATTAATTTTGGCTTTCAAGAATGCGATTAACTTGTTGGCGAGCGACACTGATTGCTTCAGCAGCAACCTGTTTTCGTAAACTTTCTGCCAATGCTTCTGCTTCTGCTGAACCTTGTTTTTGAGCCAATTCATACCAAATCAACGCCTGAGCTTTATCTTCTGCTAAATCACTTTTCTGAAAAATCTGACCCAATAGCAGTGCAGACTCATTATCTCCTGCCCGAACCGCTTGTATTAGCCAATTCAAACCACTCTCAACACTTGAAGGATTTTGACTCTGCTGAATCAATAAGACGCCCAGTGCATGCTTTGCCGGAATATTATTATTTGCTGCCGCACGCTGGTACCACATCATTGCCTTTTCATTACTCTTTGGCACGCCCGTACCGGTTTCATAACTCCAGGCCATTTTATATTGAGCGTCTGCATCACCATCCTCGGCAGCTTTTTCAAACCACTTGAAAGCGGTTTGATGATTTTGAGCAACACCCTGCCCCGCTGCGTAGAACTCTCCTATCAGGTAACGTGCCCGAGGCGAGTTCGGCTCTGCTTTTTTTGCCCATGCCAATGCCTGTGTATATTCACCCAGAGCTTTGTGAATGGCCACCATATTCAATTGTGAGCGTATATCACCATCATTGGCTGGTGCCATACAGGCTTGTTTAGCTTCGCGGAAATTACTTATCGTGGTGAGCAGATAACAATCATTCAATTGCTTTTTGCTTATATCGGAAATAAGGGCGGTATTGAGTGTGGATTGAATGGCTTGAGACTCTTCCGCTTCAGCCACTCTCAAGGCAAACGCTTCAACATCAGCAGGGCAGGAATAGTTATAGCCGGCTTTATAAAGAATCAATGACTCTTGCGTAAGGGGACGGCTTGTATATCTTTCAGCGATATTCCGGCAACGCGATTCTTGTTCAGCACGAACCTTGCGTAAGTGCCCTGTGCGATTTTCATCAGCAGCATATTGATTGAGATAATCAGTTAGCGGATCGATATATGGCTGCGCAAATAAGGCTTGCAGCTCATCGTCGTATTTTTTTCGGTTCTTTTCTGCTGCTTTTGCTTTAGTTACATCGCTCTGATGATCCAGATCCTCCGTCTCATCAACTAGCTGCGCAACATTTTCCTTCGACTGAGATCCACTACATCCATATAGCGAAATGCTTAACAGCAATAATAAGACAAGCTTTTGCAATTTAGGCCTTCAATAGTAAATTTAGTCTGTTTAACCTAGGTTAATATAGTTTGGATAAAAATTGTTTCTTTTTCAAAACAAACTCTAATTAATTTATCAGTAATATTCGCAAAACACTTTCACTGAGTGTTAAGCCGGCAAATCTCCGTTACCAGTCTTCCATCTCCCCAAACAACACCAGCAAAAGCTCTGCTGTTTGCTGTAATGGATTTTGATAAATATCGGTTTTAAGTAGAAATTAGCAGGATGTTTGTTGTAAAAAGACTTCATCGCCAAGTCGAATAACGGCGCTTTGTTTGATTGCACCGTAGACGCCCAGATTTTGATCAGCTTTTTGCACAATAGTTCGAAGAATGCTGCTATCCGATTCCAGCGTTTGTTGAGATCGCGTTACTGCACCACAACGTGGTGTGGCGCTGTTACATTCGATGGTGGCTCGGCCGATTCGTAGTTTATTCTCAACCCAGGCTTGTTCGACTAAACCCTCCATACCCGGCAAGGTTTCAATCACCAGATTGGGACGAAACCGCTGCACATCCCAATCGGCTTCTGGATTGAGTTGCTGCATATGGGCCAGAGTCGCAGTTGTCAGCAGATGAAATGGTGTTACCAAAAAGAATGTTCCCGGAATTGAAACAAAATCCACCGCGGCTGAAGGTAAGTCATCGAGAATTTCTGGCAACGGTTCACCATCTTCACGATCAAACGTCGCTTTTAATTCTTCCAGCCAGGTATGGTCATCTTTTTTGTGGCGACGATAGAAATCAAGTTCCGCTAATGGGCGTAGTGATTCCAAAGTCGAAGCATGACCGGTTAATTCAGATAAAGCCTGATGAATCAACGGATCATCACTGCCCATCATTCGACCATCGGGTAACAGAATATCCACTTCATCATGTGGTCCAGTCATTTGCGGGCTGCGACAACGAGCAACACAACGTAATAATTGTGGCCGGAATTTACAGCTTTGAATTTCCTGACGAGCAGTATCCTGTAATGCCCAAATCCGATCGCCTTGAAGGCCCATATCGCCAAGATGGCAATAGTTCAGACTTTCACCTGCCATTCCTTTCACCGGGTAACGCCAGATTTGTTGAACCGTTCCGACTTTAATCATGAGTACTCCTGAAATATCTCAAGGCTCAAAAGCCTGTTCAGTGTTGTTTCATGATCACGCCGTTGTAATTCACGAAATTTATTAGAAATTATGCGGCTGGGTAAAGCTGTGCTCGCCTTATTCCGGCACGCCGAAATTGTTACTGCCACTTAAGGAGCGAAGTTTGTTCACTGCCAGCGAAGCAGCTGCAGTGCGGGTTTCAACACCGAGTTTGGTAAACACATGCTCCATATGTTTATTCACGGTACGCGGACTGGTGCCGAGGATTTCACCGATACTTTTATCGGTTTTGCCTAAAATCACCCAATGCAACACTTCCGATTCACGATTAGTCAGGTTAAATATGGCCCGTAAGGCTTCAATTTGAGCGGTTTCAGATTCTTCGCGTAGCAGAATCAACCACTGCTCTTCGCTTTGCAGATCGGCAGCATTAAAAATAAGTCGGCCGGTAGGTTTATGCACAATATAAGGTCGTAAGCGACGCTCTCCACCCTGATGTAACTGCAACACCCATTCCTGCAGTGCATCAGGGGTGTCCTGAATCAACAAGTCGTCTTCGTGACTCATATATTTTTCGATCAGTTGTCTGGCCAGTGGGGTTTGCCAGACGATCTTGCCGGTTTTCGGCAATACCGCGATGGCCGCCTGACCAAACGCATCCAATGCGCCTTGGGTTTGATTGATTAAACGTGAGTTTTTAAGGTGAGTATTAATTCGGGCGATAACTTCAACCGGGCTTAACGGTTTGGTCACATAATCGATACCGCCGGCTGAAAAGCCAGCTACAACGTGTTCGGATTCAGTCAGCCCGGTCATAAAAATCACCGGAATATGCCTTGTATTCAAATCCTGCTTCAAAATACGACAGACTTCAAAACCATCCATACCTGGCATTAAGGCATCCAGCAACACGATATCCGGACTTGCTTCCAGACTGATTTTTAATGCTGATAAACCATTATCAGCTACCAGGACGGTATAACCGGATTCCACCAAAGCATCGTGTAAAAGTGCCAGGGTATCGGGTGTGTCATCGACCACCAAAACGACCGCGTTGAGCAAACTTTCAGACATCAGCTAATTTCTCTTCTATAAAGGTTTTCATGGTGCCTAATTGAAATTTTTCCGACATTTGGCGTATTTCCGCAACAAATTGCGGGCAGGCCAGTTGTTGTTCATCAATCTCTTTGATCAGTTTTCTTATCCCAACCAAATAGCCCATGTTGATCATGCCTAACAGCTCGTTCAATACTTCATGGGATGGCAACATATAGTCTGACGCAATAGCTTCAATCGCCAGATCTTCCTTGTTTTCTATCCACTCCAGATTCAGTCTTTCACCAATCCAGGTGATTAATTCAAACAAATTCACTGGTTTTAAAATGAAATCCTTGTCGGTGATACCCGAGGAGTTTTCCAGGTTTTTATCAAAGGCATTGGCAGAAATAATGCCGATTTTGACGTCGGACTTATGCACATTACGAATCAGATGGCAGGTTTCCCAACCATCCATCTCTGGCATCGCCAAATCCATAAAAATGATTTCCGGCTGAAATTCAGGATAAATTCGCAGACATTCTGCACCTGATGCCGCTTCCCTGACTTCAAACCCCAGTGGCTCAAGAATATTTAATAACAGCTCGCGATCCACCGGTTCATTATCCACTACCAGCAGTTTACGGCGCGGACCTTTGTAACCGACCGGCATTCGGGTAGACAGGATCGGTAAATCCTCTTCCACTCGTACCGATGGCAAAAACAATCTGACAAAAAATGTCGTGCCTTTGCCTACCTGACTTTCAACATGCAACACCCCGCCCATCAGCTCGGTAAGCAATTTGCTTATCGTAAGGCCTAATCCCGTACCACCAACGCCTTGGGCCGCGCTGCCACGCACAAACGGTTCAAATATTTTATCTAATTCAGTTTGTTTAATGCCCGGACCAGTGTCTTGCACCTCTATCGATAAAAACTCCCGCGCATGGGTAAAACGCAGATGAATCGAACCTTCAGAGGTATATTTCACCGCATTGCCGATGATATTGATCAAGATCTGACTTAAGCGTTTGTGATCAGCCCGCACAACTCGTGGCAGATCCGAGCTTATTTCATATTCAAATTTCAGTCCTTTATTAATCGCCTGAAGTTCAAACATGCTGATAATTTGCTGGATATATTCAGGAAAACGCAGCGATTTGATATCAAATTGCAGTTTTCCGCCTTCGATACGCGCGATGTCTAATGTACCCTCAATCAATGACAATAAATGTTCACCACTACGCAGAATAACCTTTATCGCATTCTTGTTTTCAGCGGTGACATCGGCATTGTTATCCATCAATTGAGCATAGCCCAATATACTGTTCAGCGGGGTACGTAATTCATGACTGATACCGGTGATATAGCGGCTTTTTGCTTTGTTGGCCTGCTCGGCCACCACACGGGCACGTTGTAATTCGACGTCTGTCTGTTCATGCAGCATGATTTCGCGTTGTAACAGACTGGTTTGATGATTGGATTCCTGCTGCGCCACATTTCGGCTTTGCGACGTTAAAATCAGCCACCAGACAATGATACCGCTGACCAATACTAAAGCTGCAAAGGCTTTGAGAAAGCCAATTTTGATTTCCGGCAAAATCTGCGCGGCATTGGTGGTCAATGTTAACGAGATATGCAGATAAATCAGCCCGAAGATAGACGCCAGCAATAATATCGTCATACCCATCAGCAGAATGTAATGCCCTACTCCATTCTGGATATAACCCCACAATGATTTTGGCAACAATTTGGTCATCGACGCCTGCCACTGCGAATCCAGTTTGGCATGAGGTTTACAGGCATCATTACAACGCGCATCCAGACAGCAACACAACGAACAAATCGCCCCTTGATAGGCCGGGCAATAGGCTATGTCATCAATCTCATACTCACGCTCACAAATACTGCAGGTTTCTTTGGTTTTTCCGGGATGAAACTTATATGGCTGGCGCGCCAGATAATATTTGCCTTTGGTCCACCAGGCGATTAATGGGGAAAAAATTAACGCGGTAAACATGGCAATAAAGGATGAAAACGATTGAGCTTCCAAGCCAAACACACCAACAAAGCTCAACACCGACAATAACGAGGCAATCGCCATCGCGCCAACACCAACCGGATTGATGTCATACAGATAAGCCCGACGGAATTCGACGCCTTTCGGGCTCAAGCCCAGCGGTTTATTGATGATCAGATCAGCGACCACAGCAGTGATCCAGGAAATCGCAATATTCGAATACAAGCCCAAAATTTGCTCTAAAGCCTGGAACACATCCAGCAACATCAACATGGTGGCAATCAAAACATTGAATAATAACCACACCACACGGCCAGGATGGCTGTGCGTTAAACGGGCAAAGAAGTTGGACCAGGCCAGTGAACCGGCATAAGCATTGGTGATATTGATTTTGACCTGCGACAACACCACAAAAAATACCGTGACGGCCAACAATATATCCGCGTTAGAAAACACATAACTGAATGCTACGTGATACATATAAGTGGGGTTGATGGCTTCTTCAACAGGTTTGGCTCCCATCAGCACCAGATAAGCTAATAACGCTCCGGCAAACATCTTGATCATGCCGATAAATATCCAGCCGGGACCGGCCAAAATCACCCCTAAATGCCAACGAAAGCGGTTTTTTTGCGTTTTTTCCGGCATAAATCGCAGAAAATCCACCTGCTCACCGACTTGAGGAATCAATGCCATGCCGATAGCAATGGCCGTTCCAAACATGTAAATATTAAAACCACCATCAAAACCCGAAGCACCGGCAAAACTCATCAAGCCTCTAACTGCATCAGGTTCTTTGGCAAAAATAAAAATAAATGGCAGCACCATTAAAAACAGCCATACCGGCTGTGTAATCATCTGAATTCTGCTGATTAAGGTTACCCCGTGCGTGACCAACGGAATAATCAATACTGCGGAGATCAGATACCAGACATAAATTGGCAAGTTGAAATACATGCTCATCGCATACGCCATGATCACGGCTTCAAGGGCAAACAGAATAAAGGTAAAGGTGGCGTAAACGAATGATGAAATGGTCGAACCGATATACCCAAATCCGGCACCGCGGGTCAGCAGATCCATATCCAGGCCATATTTCGCAGCGTAATAGCTGATTGGCAGGCTGGTCAGAAAGATAATCAGACTGATGGTGAGGATGGCCCAGAAGGCATTCACAAAACCAAAGTTAACCGCCAAGGCACCGCCGATAACCTCTAAAACCAGAAAGGAAATAGCACCAAGTGCAGTATTGGAGACACGAAAAATCGACCACTTTCTGAAAGAGTGAGGAGTGAAACGCAGCGCGTAGTCTTCCAGCGTTTCGTTGGCGACCCAAGTATTGTAATCACGGCGGATTTTAACAATACGTTGTGGCGCGTTATGTTCTGATGAATCCATCAAAGCGTTATTTCCCGATAAATTTAGCCCATGGCTTGATGGATCTCCGCGCTCAATAAAATTGAGTGACATTCACGTATAGCTTACTCAGTCGCATCTTAACGTATGACTGCGGGGCATTTATCTACGTAATATTGCGTATTGAGGTTTTCAACGCTAAGTCAGACGGGGGATAGCTAATGTTCCCCCGCCTAAAGCCATCTGGTTTACATGACCAATAAATAAGCACCACTAAACGTTAAGATTGCTGCAAAACCGCGTTGCACCAGCAAGCCTAATTGGTCTTTAAAACTGGCAAGGTAAACACCAGAGCTGAGCAAAATCATCGTCGCTAACAACATGCCCACCACAGCCGCCATACCATTGCCTGCAGCAACCAGCTCCTGGCCGTGAACAAAACCATGTAATACAGCAAACACGGTGGTCAACACCAACTGCCAAATACGGTTAATGGACGTGCTTAATAAAATCACCAGACCCATTGCCAGCACGCTGACCGCAATCGCCACTTCAACAAATGCCAGTCCCGGAATCATCGAACCCAACGCGACCCCACCCAACATAAACAATACAAACAGCATCGGTATCTGCCAACGTACTGCTGATTGAGACTGCCCGGCCGAATAGCCTACTGCCAACATCACAAGTAGATGATCAATCCCGGTAAAAGGGTGACTGAAACCACTGGCAAAATTCGCCATATCATGGCCGGGATGGGCAAATGCGATAGCTGGAAAAGCCAACAAACCCAACAACGTTAACATCATTTTTTTCATCTTATTTCCCTCTTAAAAAGCGTTAATTCAACATTAATCCCTGTTTTTCAATAAAGGCCACAATCTGATCCAGACCGTCTTCCTTTTTCAGGTTACTGAACACAAAAGGCCGTTCACCACGCATGCGTTTGGAATCGCGATCCATTACTTCCAGAGAAGCGCCGACCAGCGGAGCCAGATCGGTTTTATTGATCACCAGCAAATCGGATTTGGTAATACCAGGTCCACCCTTTCGTGGAATTTTCTCACCAGCAGAAACATCGATAACATAGATGGTCAGATCGGATAATTCCGGACTGAACGTCGCGGCCAGATTATCGCCACCACTTTCCACAAAGACGATATCCAACGGATCGAAGCGTTTACTCAACTGGGCAACTGCTTCCAAGTTCATTGACGCATCTTCACGAATGGCGGTATGCGGACAGCCACCCGTTTCAACCCCAATAATGCGGTCTGCTGACAGCGCTTCGTTGCGCGTTAAAAACTCGGCATCTTCTTTGGTGTAAATATCATTGGTCACCACGGCGATATTGTATTTGTCACGTAAGCGTTTACATAAGGCCAGCGTTAATGCTGTTTTACCGGATCCAACCGGGCCACCGATACCGACTCGTAAAGGTTCTTTCATCTTGCTTTTCTCTTAATTTATGAGCGAAATAAACGGGAATACTGGGTTTCATGCCGACAACCGGCAATGCTTAACGCCGGACAAAAATTCTGGATCTCATCATCTGGCAATTGCATGGCCTGCTCCACCAGCTTGGGTAAAGTCATGGCTAACTGTGACAAAATACGTTGCCCGGCTACCTGACCTAAAGGCACGGTTTTCATCACCGCACTGACCTGATTTTCCAGAAATGACCAGGCATAGGCATGCAACATTTCCTCAAGCGAGATTTCCCAGCACAACGCTGTGACCGAATAGATAGTCGGAAAAGCAGGCTGCTGCAAGCTGCCAGTTAATAAGACGACTTGAGGAGGCCAGGTGGCTAAATCCCGTTGCAGTCTTAACAATGAATATGCCATTTGACGGGTTTCGGCCAGCGCTTCGCTGCTGTCGCGTCCAGCCTGATAATACTCATCCCAATATTGAATCTGCGGGCCATCCATCTGTTGCCAGGCTTTGAATAGTCTCAGTAAAACCGGTAATTCAAAGTTGGCAAAATAAATCGACAACACATCACCAATCCACTGTTTCGACGATTCAATATCGGTCACATCACCAGTTTCAATCGCCCATTCCAGACCCTGTGAATAACTGTAGGCACCGACCGGCAACATCGGGCTGGCCAGTTGTAAGAGGCGTGACAGTGATGCTGAGCGCATTTTAGTGGCTGTGGCCGTGTTGGTGGGGATGTGCGTGGTCGTGGGAATGCGCGTCGTCATGATCATGATGGTGATGATGTCCGCCGCTACCAGCGTAGGCTCCGGATTCCGGTTCAAATGGCGCTTGCAGTTCTTCGACCTGAACATCTAAACCCAGCAGCATATCCTTCAGCACGGAATCGGTTTCCAGTTTCAACCAGCCATCACCAATTTCCAGCGGAACATGACGATTACCCAAATGATAAGCTGCTCGTGTTAAAGCTTTAGAAGTGGTAGCAGTCACTTTCATCACAGCCTGATCAGCGGCTATCACTTCAATGATTTCACCGCTATCAGCCTGCAAGAAATCACCGCCTCGCAGAATAGTACCGCGTTGCATATATAATGCAGCCTCAATACCGGATTGCAAAGTAACACGAAGGCGGCTTTTCTGGCGTAAATCAAAACTTAAGGCAACCACATCCGCAATCACGGTATCGGTGTGGATATGATCAAGTTTGGTAGAAATTGATAGCATTTTGAAACCTAGCCTAATTTAAAACTAAAACAGGAAGTAACGTTGCGCCATCGGCAATTCAGTTGCCGGTTCGCAGATTAATAATTCACCATCGGCCAGCACCTGATAGGTTTCCGGATCGACCTCGATTTTTGGTGTAGCATCGTTCAACACCATATCTTTTTTGCTGATATTTCGGCAGTTTTTTACTGCCACCAGTGTTTTTTGCAAACCCAATGCATTGACCGCCGGGTTGGATAAGGCTGCTTCGGAAACAAAGGTTAATGAGGTTTTCAAAGCTTTGCCAAAACTGCCAAACATCGGCCGATAATGTACTGGCTGTGGCGTTGGGATCGATGCGTTCGGGTCGCCCATTGCTGCTGCCGCAATCATGCCGCCTTTTAATATCAAGGTGGGTTTCACCCCAAAAAACGCCGGACGCCACAATACTAAATCAGCAAATTTACCGGCTTCAATCGAACCGACTTTATGCGAAATACCGTGAGTAATCGCCGGATTGATGGTGTATTTGGCAATATAGCGTTTGACACGGAAATTATCGGCATCGCCTTCGCCACGCTCGGCGTCTTCTTTTAAAGCGCCGCGTTGGATTTTCATTTTATGAGCGGTCTGCCAGGTACGAATCACCACTTCACCTACTCGCCCCATCGCTTGAGAGTCTGATGACATCATCGCAAAGGCACCGGTGTCATGCAGAATATCTTCTGCAGCAATGGTTTCACGGCGAATACGTGATTCGGCAAACGCCACATCTTCAGCAATGGATGGATCCAGATGATGGCAAACCATCAGCATATCCAGATGTTCATCCAGAGTATTGATGGTAAATGGCCGCGTGGGATTGGTTGAGGAAGGCAATACATTCGGAGAACCAATGGCTTTGATAATATCCGGCGCATGACCGCCACCAGCACCTTCGGTATGAAAGGTATGAATGGTGCGACCTTTAAACGCATCCAAAGTGGTTTCGACAAATCCTGATTCATTGAGAGTATCGGTATGAATCGCCACCTGAACATCCATTTCCTCTGCCACACTCAGACAATTATCGATAGCTGCTGGTGTGGTGCCCCAATCTTCATGCAATTTCAAACCGATAACACCAGCTTCAATCTGCTCTCTGGCCGGTTCGGGTTGAGAAACATTGCCTTTACCGAAAAACCCCATATTCATTGGAAATGCTTCAGCAGCTTCCAGCATCCGGTGAATATGCCAGGGTCCTGGCGTACATGTCGTCGCATAGGTGCCAGTGGCTGGACCTGTGCCACCGCCCAACATGGTAGTCACACCTGACATCAGGGCTTCTTCAATCTGTTGTGGGCAAATCCAGTGAATATGGCTGTCGATACCACCAGCAGTAAGGAGCATGCCTTCACCGGCAATGATTTCGGTACCGGCACCAATCGGAATGGTGACATTAGGTTGAATATCGGGATTACCGGCCTTACCAATCGCCCAGATATGGCCGTCTTTCAAGGCGACATCAGCTTTGATAATGCCAGTGACCGCATCAATGATCAGCGCATTGGTGATAACGGTATCGGCTACTTCGCTGGCAACTAATTGGGATTGCCCCATACCATCACGAATAACTTTACCGCCACCAAACTTGACCTCTTCACCATAGGTGGTCAGATCCTGTTCGACTTCAATCCATAATTCAGTGTCTGCCAAGCGGACTTTATCGCCCACGGTGGGACCAAACATTTCGGCATAGGCCTGCCGATCAATTTTAAGACTCATTACAAGGCTCCCATAACTCGGCCGGCAAAGCCGTAAACCTGACGTAGACCGGATAAAGCAACCAATTCGACTGTTCGGGTCTGACCGGGCTCAAACCGGACAGCCGTTCCCGGAGCAATATTCAAGCGAAATCCATAGGCCAACTGACGATCAAACTGCAGTGCATCATTGACTTCAAAAAAATGGTAGTGCGAACCAATCTGCACTGGTCGATCACCGCTGTTGGACACATCAATGGTGATCAGTTCACGATCCACATTCATTGGCAAATCGCCCGCTTTTACTCGCATTTCACCTGGAATCATCGTCTTTGTCCTCAGATAATCGGATTATGTACGGTCACCAGCTTGGTGCCATCAGGAAAGGTCGCTTCCACCTGGATTTCCGGCAGCATTTCCGCAATACCATCCATCACATCATCACGTCCCAACAAAGTTGCACCGTAATCCATCAGTTCTGCAACGGTTCGGCCATCCCGGGCGCCTTCCATAATCGCTGCAGAAATATAGGCGACGGCTTCCGGGTAATTCAGTTTCAGGCCACGATCCTTGCGCCGTTCAGCGAGCAATGCCGCAGTGAAAATCAGTAATTTATCTTTTTCTCTTGGTGTCAGTTCCATTACTTCATTACCTTGTTTATTTCTGTCTAGGTCGCCCAAATACGCGGACGAACAACGTCACGGCTGGCATACCACGGACGCAAGCAGTGCCATAATTTTTCAAAATAGATTTTAGCTTCCTGAGCACACGGCCCGATGTAACGCGCGGTAAAAATTTCCGGTAAGGCCGAAACACCAAAACTAGCCGATGACTCGACGCTGATTTGCTGACAGGCATGCAAAATCTCAGTCGGTGTATTACCAGCCGTCACCACAAAATTGCCAAACACCACATGATTGCGTAATCCGGCAATCGAACGTAACACGGCACTATCAGGTTTTAATACCACCGATTCATTCCAGATCAATTTGCCATCACGTTTAATTGATAATTGTTGCCGAAAGTTACCTTTATTCCAACGTTCCCCACTGGCCTGACGGCCCAGGCAAACCACTTCCCATCCGGCAAATACAGCGTTTTCAGCAAGATTAACCTGGGTTTTTAACGCCACATCGGCGCCATCAAACACAATATTTTCCTGCGGCAGCCATTCCAGCTGAGTATTGTCATCCAAGGTCATTTCAATATGTTGACTGGCTTGGCGACCGGCTGATTTATACCATTTCGTCGCGCCGGGAGTGGTTAGTAAAGCTGATGATTCTGTTTGCATATCTACAGTCAGCTGCAAACGGTCACCACCCGCAACACCACCAGGAGGATGAATAATCACCCCATGTGCCGGATTGTTGCCTTCAGGATAGAGAATTTTTTGAATGACTAACGGGCCATGATGCTGGCGGCGGGCCAGGATGGTTTTGTTGGAGCGGCTATCGAACATCAGTTTGAGACTGGCATCCCAGCCAGTCATCAACTGATTAATTGCAGGTTTTTCAATTTGTTGGGTTATCGGTAAAACTGGTTCTGAGCGCACATTCATGCCAACACACTCCTTCATGTTGAGCATAGAGCATCATATTTCCTAACCAATAACAATCGTTTTAGACCGTCAGATACTTTTTGATCATCGCCGCATCAACGTCAGCACGCATATCCTCGTGAATAAACTTGCCTTTTTCAATCACGATAATGCGGTCAGCGATTTCCATGGTGAAACTCAAAACCTGCTCGGAAACGATAATAGTGATTTCACGCATTTTGCGAATTTCATTAAGCACCTTGGCAATATCTTTGATGATAGATGGTTGAATACCTTCGGTCGGCTCATCCAGCAATAACACTTTTGGATTGGTCACCAGCGCTCGGGCAATCGCCAACTGTTGCTGCTGTCCACCCGACAAGTTACCGCCCTTACGATGCCGCATATCATGCAGCACCGGAAACAAGGCAAAAATCTCATCCGGGATCGATTTCATTTTAGAAACCTGCAAACCGGTTTCGATATTTTCCTGTACGGTCAGATTCGAAAAAATCATCCGGCCTTGTGGCACGTAGGCAATACCATTGGCCACACGTTGATGACTTTCCATACCACCAACACTGACCCCTTCAATACTGACTTTGTCTGCCTGACTGGGCAATATGCCCATCAAAGATTTGAATAACGTGGTTTTACCCATGCCATTGCGGCCCATAATCGCCAATGTTTCATTTTTGTCGACTTTAAAGCTGATGTCATGAATAACCTGGCTTTGGCCATAACTTACTTGTAAATTTTCTACTTCAAACATGGTTAATCTCCCAGCTTAAAATCAATGCCCAAGATAGACTTCAATGACCTTTTCATCCGCCTGCACCTTCTCCATCGTACCTTCAGCAAGGATTTTCCCTTGATGTAGTACGGTCACTTTGCGGGCGATCTTTTTGACGAATTCCATATCATGCTCAATTACTATTACCGAACGGTTTTCGCAGATTCGGTTAAGTAACTCAGCCGTTTCGTCACGTTCCTTGGCACTCATGCCGGCCACTGGCTCATCGAGCATCAATAATTCCGGATCCTGCATCAGCAACATGCCGATCTCCAGCCATTGTTTCTGACCGTGACTGAGAATCGCCGCCTCGGTATCCAGAAAATTTTCCAGCTGAATTTCCTTGGCCACTTCATTTACGCGTTTGATAACTTCATCGGTGGTTTGGAAAAACAAACTGCCGAAAACGCCACGACCTTCTGGATAAGAAACTTCCAGATTCTGATACACCGTCAGGTTTTCATAGATTGATGGTGTTTGAAATTTACGGCCAATGCCAGCCCGTACAATTTCATGTTCCGCCATTTTGGTCATTTCATTGTTTTTAAAACTGATCGAACCGGAGCTGGCCTTGGTTTTTCCGCAAATCAAATCCAGCAATGTGGTTTTACCGGCACCGTTAGGACCGATAACCACTCGCAGCTCATTTTTGTCGATATACATGGTTAATGAATCAACTGCCTTGAAGCCATCAAACGAAACCGTAAGATCTTCAATCGCCAATAAAAAATCGGTAGTGGTGGTCATGATTTGGCTCCTTCGGTTTTTTCATCAGACGTTGAAACCAAGTCTGAGGTTACTTCAGCAATAGAAACGGCAGGTGCAACCTGGGCATCCAACACTGCTTTATCCGGTATCAGATTCATCCGGCGGATAAACTTGAATCGTGGCGCATATTTATTCCAAATCCCGGCTAAGCCATTCGGGAAGAACATAACCACCGCGATAAACAGACCGCCCATAAGGAACAACCACATTTCCGGGAAGGTTTCGGAAAAGCCGGTTTTACCAAAGTTGACCAGCAAGGTGCCGTAAACCACACCGATTAATGACATGCGTCCACCGACAGCGGCAAAGATAACCATTTCAATTGACGGCACAATGCCGACAAATGACGGTGACATAAAGCCAACCTGCAAAGTGAACATCGCACCACCAATCGCTGCGATAACTGCAGATACGCAGAACACAAAGATCTTGAAGTTAGAGACGTCGTAACCGGAAAAACGTACCCGATCTTCTTTGTCTTTCATTGCCAACAGTAATTGTCCGAACTTACTGGTGAGGATGAACTTGCTCATCATAATGACGCCAAGCAAAAGCAAAGCATTAATAAAGTAGAGCGTTAACTTGGCCGAATCGGTACGAATATCCCAGCCATTCAAGGTTTTCAGGTCAGTAATACCGTTGATACCACCGGTATAACCTTGTTGACCGACGATTAACACGGTCAGAATCACCGCGATAACCTGAGTGATGATGGCAAAGTAAACCCCGCCCACCCGACGTTTAAACATCGAATAACCAATAATAAACGCAAAGATCGATGGCACCAGAATGATGGCTAACAAAGTAAAGGTGAAACTCTCAAACGGAATCCAGAACCAGGGCAATTCATATAACTGGTTCCAGTCCATAAAGTCTGGAATACCTGGTGTAGTCTGGATCTTGGTGCTTTCAGGATCGGAAGCTTCCAGTTTGAGGAACATGGCCATGGCATAACCACCCAGACCAAAGAACACGCCTTGTCCCAAACTTAAAATACCGCCGTAACCCCATAACAACACCAGACTGACGGCCGCAAAGGCGAAGGTTAAATATTTACCTACCAGATTCAACCGGAAGGCATCCAGAAACAGTGGGAAGATCACTAAAATCAGGATGGCCAGAATGGCAATGGCCACCGCCCCGTTCTTACCGCCCAAAAATCGCTCATAGACAAAATTCATGATTATCTCCTGCTAATTATTTACGAACTTTGGAAGAGAACAAACCTTCAGGGCGAATCATCAAAATGATGATCAGCGTCAGCAAAGTAATGACTTTCGCCATTGAGCTGCTGATGAAGAATTCAAGAATGGATTGTGCCTGTGCAATGGTGAACGCCGATGCAATGGTGCCAAACAAGCTGGCTGCACCACCGAATACCACAACCATGAACGTATCAACGATATATAAAGAACCAGAGGTTGGACCGGTTGAAGCAATGGTAGTAAAGGCTGCACCGGCAATCCCGGCGATACCGCAACCTAAAGCAAATGTCAGTCTATCAACCCGTTTGGTGTTGATACCTACCGCGCCACTCATCACGCGATTTTGGGTAGTGGCACGCACATTCAGCCCCCATGCAGAGCGATACATCAGCAGGAACACACCCAGCGTTACAAAGCCGGTCAGTCCCAATACAAACATCCCGTTAATCGGAATAAAGATAGAGTCTGTCGGCATCCATGAGCCCATCAGCCAGTCCGGTAAGGTTGGGCTGACTTCACGTGCGCCGAAGTAGGAACGAAATGATTGTTGCATGATCAGGCTTAAACCCCAGGTCGCCAGTAGCGTATCCAGAGGTCGTTTATAGAGATGCCTTATTAGTACATATTCTGTTAAGTAGCCGAATGCTCCCGCCACAATAAATGACGCGACGATGGCAACTAAAAAGTAGTAATTCATTAACTCAGGAAAATACGTTTGTGTCATGACTGAAAGCAGATAAGTCGTATAGGCACCCATCGCCATAAATTCGCCATGGGCCATGTTAATGACACCCATCTGCCCAAAGATAATTGCAAGACCCAGTGCCATTAACAGCAGCACACTGAACAAGCTAATCCCAACAAAGCCTTGCATGGCCAGAATTGAAGTCAATTCTTGTAATGAAAAGTCACCCATAACGGATACTCCGATGCATTTTCCGATTAATCAAAGAGTGGATTCACACTCTGTCCTTCTTTCACCCAGACAGGCTGGTCAAAATTGACCAGCCTGTGTTTAGCGAATGGTTTAGTTCGATCTATTGGTAACCTTCTGGGAATGGGTTTGGCTCAATCAGATCCGATTCAAAGACTACGGTTGCCTGACCATCACGATTCCATTGACCGATGCGGGTTTTACTCCACAAGTGGTGGTTAGGATGCAGTTTGACGTAGCCTTCTGGCGCAGTGTCCAGTTCGATTTCGCCAGTTCTGGAAACTTCAACAATTTTGTCGATATCGAAGCTGCCAGCTTTCTCAACTGCTGCTTTCCATAACCAAGGGCCAAGGTAAGCTGCTTGAGTTACGTCACCGATAACGCTGTCTGCACCGTGCATTTCTTTAAATGCTTTTACAAACTCAACGTTGTTCGGGTTATCCAGGCTTTGGAAGTACTTCATTACTGAGTAGAAACCTTCCAGGTTTTCACCGCCGATACCCAATACTTCATCTTCAGTTACCGACAGAGTCAGCAAAGTTTGGTTTTTAGAAGTGATACCTGCAGCATTCAGCTGTTTGAACCATGCAACGTTACTGCCGCCAACAACCGCAGCAAAGATAACGTCAGGTTTTCTCAGACGGATACGATTGATGATTGAACCGAACTGAGTGTCACCTAAAGGTTTGTATTCTTCACCAACCACTTGACCGCCCAGCACTTTTTCAATGTGGATACGGGCAATTTTCATTGAAGTACGTGGCCAGATATAGTCAGAACCGATCAGGAAGAATGTTTTGGCACCTTTCTCTTCAGCGACCCAATCTAAGCCTGCCAGAATCTGTTGTGTTGCTTCCTGGCCGGTATAGATAACGTTTTTGGATTGTTCCAGACCTTCATAGAAAGTCGGGTAATACAAAATGCCGTTTTCTTGTTCAAAGATAGGTAATACCGCTTTACGTGATGCTGATGTCCAGCAACCGAATACTGCAGCTACCTTGTCATTTCGCAGCAATTTGCGTGATTTTTCAGCAAATGTCGGCCAGTCACTGGCACCGTCTTCCTGAATGATTCTGATTTGACGGCCGAGGATACCGCCGCTTTCATTGATCTGTTTAATCGCCAGTTTTTCAGCTTCCTGAGCACCGGTTTCACTGATCGCCATGGTGCCGGTCAATGAATGCAAAATACCCACTGTTACTGTGTCATCGGTTACTGCCAGACCCGTGGTGTTGACTTCGGCAGTCGGATAATCCGCCGCCATTGCTGTGCTGGTAATAAAACCAGCCGCCACCATTGCACTAAGCAGTGCGCCGGTTTTGCCTAAAAATTTTCGTCGACTAAAGTAGCTCATCGTGTATCTCCTGTTAACAAATTTAGAGTGAACAGCATTGTTCCGAACGGTTTTGTTTTTTGGGGCTCAATGACCGAGCATCCAGGGTCTTGCGGTTTTCTTTGTCTGCATCATCAAGCCATTAGGGTTACTTTTGGCTTGTGCTGCCGCTTTGGATTTATCGGCTGAATCCGTTTTGCAAGTGTGTGTTCCTGAGCATCCACAGCTGGAACGTCGTACTTGTTTGGGTTCATGGGCCGATTTTTCATTGCGCTCTTTAGCCACTCGAGTGTTACGGTCCATCAGCGCGAGATAGGGTGCGGTAATAATCCGCACCGCCATCTCGCCACATTCAACACATTCGACGGAATCACCGGCTTCGCTCATTTTGCGAAGCGCGGTGAAGTCGCCACAGTGTTCACATCGGTAGTCATATATCGGCATAACGTGATATCCCGTCTTAAGATGTAGAACTTAAGTCAAAGCCCTGGGTGACAAATTGCGATGGGCCATCTGCCGTCGGGTTGATATTGAAATCAAAGATTTCTGTCGGTATCCACAATGTGGCACAAGCATTAGGGATATCTACCACACCGCTAATATGACCTTGAACCGGGGCGGTACCTAGAATCGATAGTGCCTGCTCACCTGTGTAGCCGAATTTCTTCAGATATTCGATGGCATTGAGGCAAGCCTGACGATAGGCAACATGTACATCCAGATAATGTTGTTTGCCTTGTTCATCAACCGAAATACCTTCAAACATCAGGAAGTCACTGTAAGTCGGTGTTAACGGACTGTTTTTGAACAGTGGATTTTTGATGCCGTATTTCTTCACGCCATCTTTAATCAGGCTGACTTTGATATCGAGATAGCCGGCCATTTCGATAGCACCACAGAAAGTGATTTCACCGTCACCTTGTGAAAAGTGAAGGTCGCCCATCGATAAACCGCCGTCTTTCACGTAGACCGGGAAGTAGATTTTGGAACCTTTGGTCAAGTCCTTGATATCGCAGTTACCACCATGTTCACGTGGTGGCACGGTGCGAGCACCTTCTCTTGCTGCCTTGACCGCTTCATCACCTTTTAAACGGCCCATTACTGCAGCTTGTTCGTTTGGTGGTAAGGCTAAAGGTGGCACCCGATCAGGTTCTGTTGCAATCAGCTCGGCTTCACGTTTGTTCCACTCTTCCAGCATTTCACGTGAAGGCAGGCAACCAATCAGACCAGGATGCATAATGCCGGCGAATTTAACATTCGGCACATGACGTGAAGTGGTGTAAATACCGTGGAAATCCCAGATGGATTTACGTGCTTCAGGGAAATGATCGGTTAAAAAACCACCGCCGTTCTCTCTAGAGAAAAAGGCATTAAAACCCCATTGCGAATCTTCAAAGGTGCCGACATCTAAAATGTCGACGACCATCAAATCACCGGGTTCAGCACCTTCCACCCCAATCGGACCGCTGAGGTAGTGGACTTGTAACAAGTCCACATCTCGAATGTCATTGGCGCTGTCGTTGTTACCGATCTGGCCACCAGTCCAGTCCATACATTCCACACGGAACTCATCGCCCGGTTTGACCATGGCAATCATCGGAATATCAGGATGCCAGCGATTATGGATTTGTCCGTCCTGTTCCCAGGGTTTTTTATCTAAATCAAGTTTTACTAAGGTTTTCATCTGTATCTCCTACGTTGAAGAAACG
>NZ_JAUSCC010000020.1 GCF_030651745.1 Methylophaga sp. | reverse complement strand
TCTGATGTTGTGTTCTACGGTACGCTGGAAGGTTACCTGAAAGCAGTTGATGCCCAATCAGGTCGTGAACTGTGGAGATTCAAAACAGCATCAGGCATTATCGGTAACGTTAATACCTACAAACACAACAACAAACAGTATGTTTCAGTACTGTCTGGTGTAGGTGGTTGGGCTGGTATCGGTATGGCTATCCCAAGTTTGGAAAATGATTCAGACGGTCTGGGCGCAGTTGGTGCTTACAAAGCACTGTCTAGCTGGACTAACCTGGGTGGTATTCTGAGCGTATTTAGCTTGTAAGACCCCTAATAAAGTCTACAGTGAATAAGTAGACACATTAGTTAAAACTAAGAACCCGACATCATTGATGTCGGGTTTTTTTTTCGATGGGATTTAAACAATCTCATAGCAAAAAATCAGGCTATTTTTCCTGACACCCATTCAGGAAAATCCTGAACGCCAAGGCGTTAATTGCTGACGCTACTTCTTTCACATCACCGTACTATCTCTCTACCGCCTGAATAGTTCAGCCGGTGTTATAAATAACTTTTAGAGAGGAAATTATTATGTGGACTAAACCAGAATATTCAGACATGCGTTTCGGTTTTGAAGTAACCATGTATATCTGCAACCGTTAAGACTTAACGATCAGATATGTGTCCGGGGTGAAGACCCCGGACATCTTCAACCGACCAGCAAATCAGACTGCTTTACGTTACGATGACACTCCACAATAAATCAGTGTGATTTGCTGAATAGTCGACAGGATAGAGAAATATGCACATACATGTCATGGGGTCAGGCGCCGGCGGAGGCTTTCCACAATGGAACTGCAACTGCAATAACTGTAAAGGCGTGCGCGAAGGAACAATAAAAGCGAGCCCTCGGACACAATCGTCGATCGCCATCAGCTCAGATGGTGTGGATTGGATTTTGTTTAATGCATCACCGGATATCAAAAAACAAATGGATGATTTTCCGGCATTACAACCAGCCAGAGAAGTTCGTGATACTGCTATCAAAGCGATATTAATCACCGATGCTCAAATTGATCATGTGACTGGTCTGCTGACATTACGTGAACATAACAAACCATGGGATATCTACTGTACTGAAGCGGTACACAGTGATCTGACCACTGGTTTTCCGGTCTTCAATATTCTCGGTCATTTCCGAGGGATCAACTGGCATGAAATCAAAACAGATTTAGTGCCTTTCACTATTCCAGCTGCACCGGGGCTGATATTTACTGCTGTACCTTTGAAAAGTGAAGCACCACCTTACTCACCGCATCGTCATAACACTGTGCCGGGTGACAATGTTGGTATTCGTGTTGAGGATACTCGCTCTGGCAAAAATGTATTTTATGCACCGGGCCTTGGCGTGGTGGAAGACCACGTTTTGGAATTTATGCGTAATGCCGATGTAGTTCTGGTGGATGGTACTGTGTGGACAGATGATGAAATGTCCAAAGAAGGCATCAGTGATAAACGTGCTCAGGAAATGGGCCATATTAATCAGTCAGAAGAGGGCGGCACCATCAGTTTCTTAAATTCGATGGAACGTCCACGTAAGATTTTGATTCATATTAATAATACTAATCCGATTCTCAATGAAGAATCGGCAGAACGTCAGGTGCTTAACAACGCAGGAATTGAGTTGGCATATGACGGTATGGATATTGAGCTATAAACAATCGGGAAAGGGCAAACGATGGCTGACAACACACCATGGTCAAGAGAAGAATTCGAACAAAAGCTGCGTGATAAAGAGCAGTTCTATCACATCAATCACCCGTTTCATAAATTGATGCATACGGGCAAGCTGAACCAGAAACAGGTTCAGGGTTGGGTGGCGAACCGCTTTTACTATCAAACCGCAATTCCGATTAAGGATGCGGCGATTATGGCTAACTGTGAAGATGCCGAAGTACGCAAGCATTGGGTGCAACGTATTCTGGATCATGATGGTTTTGAAGGTCAGGAAGGCGGTATTGAAGCCTGGTTGCAACTAGGTGAAGCAGTCGGTCTGACACGTCAGGAGCTGACCTCATACGAACATGTATTACCCGGTGTGCGCTTTGCGATTGATGCCTATGTAAACTTTGCCCGCCGTGCACCCTGGCAGGAAGCTGCCGGATCATCATTAACCGAATTATTTGCGCCAAAAATTCATCAGGCGCGTTTGGATAACTGGCCGGAACTGTATCCATGGATTGATGAAAGTGGCTATCGCTATTTCCGTAAACGCTTAAGTGAAGCGCGTCGCGATGTCGAACATGGCCTGCAAATCACACTGGATTATTGTGAGACCCGGGAGAAGCAACAGCGTGCACTGGATTTGCTGCAATTCAAGCTGGATATCTTGTGGACCATGTTAGATGCAATGTGGATGGCGTATATTGAAGATCGCCCACCTTATTGTATGGATGTTGAAAAATGACCAAGCGCGTATTTAACGCAGACAGTGTGCCAGTACTGGCATTAGGCTACCGCTTTCAATGGGAACCGATGCAGGACTGCTATGTTTTGTTATATCCCGAAGGCATGGTCAAACTAAACCCTGCCGCTGGCGAAATATTGAAACGCGTCAGTGAGAAAAAACAGACTGTAAGCGAATTGATTGCAGAACTTAAAGTCGCCTTTGATGGCGCAGACTTAGACGATGACGTCTATCAGTTTTTGGAGGAAGCACATGGCAACGACTGGATCAGAGCAGAATAAAGCGCCCGGTAGCACCGGTGGTGCTCTGGGGATGAATGTACGTGATGCTATCCGACAGCCATTATGGCTATTGGCTGAGCTGACTTATGCTTGCCCATTGCAATGCCCGTATTGTTCAAACCCGATGGATTTCGCCAAGATTAAAAGCGAATTGACCACCGAGGAATGGATTGATGTTTTCAAACAAGCTCGGGCGATGGGGGCAACACAGCTGGGATTATCGGGGGGTGAACCACTTGCCCGTCCGGATATTATTGAATTGATCCGTGCCGCACGTGATTTGGGGTTCTATACTAACCTGATTACTTCCGGAATCGGATTGGATTCCAGTAAGGCAATCGCATTTAAAGAGGCCGGTCTGGATCATATTCAGGTCAGTTTCCAGGCAAGCTCAGAAGATTTAAATAATCTGATTGCCGGTACCGATGCATTTCAACACAAAATTGAAATGGCCAAAGCGGTTAAAGCCGCAGGTTATCCGATGGTGTTGTGTTTTGTCACCCATCGTCAGAATATCGACAAAATCGACGAAATTCTGGATCTGGCGATCAATCTTGATGCCGATTATGTCGAGCTTGCCACCACCCAATATTATGGTTGGGCGATGCACAATCGCGATCAATTATTACCTTTGAAAGAGCAGCTGGTGCGTGCTGAGCGGATTGCTCATGAGTATCAGGAACAGCAAAAAGGCAATATGAAGATTTATTATGTTGTGCCGGACTATTACGAAGATCGGCCGAAAGCCTGCATGAATGGTTGGGGTAACGTGTTTCTCACTGTCACGCCGGATGGCACTGCCTTACCATGTCATGCAGCACGTGAATTACCCGGTATGACATTACCGAATGTGCGGGATACCAGCGTTAAGGAAATCTGGGAAGATTCAAACGACTTTAATCGCTTCCGCGGTTTTGACTGGATGAAAGAACCTTGCCGCAGCTGTGATGAAAAAGTGAAAGACTTTGGCGGTTGTCGTTGCCAGGCATACATGTTGACGGGCGATCCTGCAGCAGCCGATCCGGTTTGCAGTAAATCACCTAATCGTCATGTGGTTGATGAAGCAATTGAAAGAGGACGCCTGGAAGCCGCGAAACCTGTTGAAATTGCCAAACCTTTGGTGTTCCGTAATCCGAAGAACTCGAAACAAATCAGTGGGTTCTGAGTGAGGGTCTGTTGATATTTCATAGCCACCACTGCTGAAGGCACATTTTGTCCAACAAGGCGGAAATGATGCGGTGTAGTCGTTCTACATAAATCATTTATAAAGCAGTGGGACGGAATGTGCCCCCAGCCCTTCGGGTTGTGATTGAAAAAACACCACACGGTGTTGCTCGTCATTCATTTAGAATAACTACAAAAACGTCTGGAACGTTTTTGAGCGTAAGCCCTAAAGGGTGAGATACATGGATGTATCTCACAAACTACATTCCTCGCGCCTTGTGTGGCGTTTTTTCAATTCACAACAGAGGCCGCTATGAAAGATCAACAGACCCTAACAATTAAAACCAGCGGCCTGACCAAACAATATGGTCAGGCCGTTGTCGTTAATGGGCTGGATCTTCAGATAAAAGCAGGCCAATGCTATGGACTGTTAGGACCGAATGGTGCTGGCAAAAGCACTACTATCCATATGCTTACTACGATGACTTCACCATCAGCAGGTGAAGCCTGGATTGTTAATCAATCCATATTGGCAGATCCGGTGGCAATACGTCGTTCGGTCGGATTGGTGTTTCAGGATTCGGCCTTGGATCGCACAATGACGGTCGACGAAAACCTGCAATTTGCTGCCGCGCTTTATGGCATGTCAAAAAAACAGGCCAATGAACGTATCGAAGAATTATTGGCGGTATTTAATCTGGGAAGCAGGCGTAATGCCAAACTGCTGGCGCTTTCCGGTGGTCAACGTCGGGCAGTGGATATTGCCCGCGGCGTATTGCATCAGCCACAGGTGTTATTCCTTGATGAACCCACGATAGGTCTGGACTTGCCCAATCGTCGTTCTATCTGGCGCTTTGTTGAACAGTTGCGTCGCGATCACGGCATGACAGTCTTCCTCACCACACATTATCTCGAAGAAGCCGTGGCTTGTGACCATGTCGATTTTATTCAGCGCGGTGTGTTGCAAAAAGGTGGAAAACCCACGGACTTGATGCGACAGCTGGCAGCCTATGTGTTGGAAATTGAATGTGCTGATATTGAGCATGTGGTTTCACAGCTGACACCGCAGTTTGGTCAACCGATTATTGAAGATGAACAATTGAGTTTTTTGATTAAAAATGCCGATACTGATCTGCATTCGCTGCAACAGTCACTGGGCGACAGTATTAATGCCATGCGTTGGCGCAAGCCGAATCTCAATGATGTTTATCTGTGGAAAGTCTGTCCGCCAGATCAGGAGCAAGCTGCATGAGTTGGTTACCGGTTAAAGCAGTAGTAGGCCGTGAGCTGACTAAATTATTCAGACAAAAAGCCCGATTGTTTAGCTCTATGGTAAGGCCGATGATCTGGTTATTGGTCATTGGTTCTGGTGTGGGCAGTATGCTCAGTGGAGCACAACAGGAAGGCTATCTGCAGTTTCTGGTGCCTGGCGTACTGGCAATGACGCTGTTATTTGCGGCTTTATTGTCAGCACTAACACTGGTCTATGACAAAGAATTCGGTGTGATGCGTATGATGATGATTGCGCCAGTCGCACATTACTGGATTGTGCTATCCAAACTGATTGCCGCGACGATTACCGCCATGGTGCAGGCATTATTGCTGTTAGTCATATTACTGTTGATAGGGTTGATTGATATCAACATCGCTTTGTTTTTGATTCCACCGGCTTTGTTAACTGCGGTGGCCTGTGCATCGATGGGCGGCTTGATTGCGGTATTTTCCAAAACATTGGATAACTTTGCAGTGATCATGAATTTCTTTATTTTCCCGGTGTTTTTCCTTAGCGGTGCGCTTTACCCGGTGAGTCAACTGCCTGATTTTCTGCGCTATATCGTGTTGATTAACCCGTTTAGCTATGGTGTGGATTTATTAAAACATGCGGTTCCCAGTGCCCAGTCGGATTTTTCTATCTGGACGGATATGGCAGTGCTGATAGTGTTTTCTACGCTAGCCATTATTATTGCCTGCTGGCGTTTTTCTCGTGAGTCGGTTCATGAGCCATTATTTCATCGGGCGACTAAGCGCGGTTAGGCAAAAAAATAACGGTTTCTGATGCTGGATGTCTCAGTGCAGTCGCAACAATAAGTACCTTATTAACATCCATGACAAACAACCTATAGCTGTCAGTCTATTTCGATAGATGCATCTAATGCGCATGCTGTTGCACGGCTATTGGAAAGGTCATATCCTAACCGATTAAAAGCAGCATTCGATGCCTAGGAAATCAAGCATGACATCCACCATGAATCCAGCCCATGCCAATATGGTCTGGCAGCAAGTGCGACCCAATGAAGTTTCCAATCCGCAAGTTCTGGAGGCTTTACAAAACATTGATCGCGCACGGTTTGTCTCTGATGATTACAAAGAGTTGGCGTATTCAGATACCCGACTGCCTATAGGCTGTGGTCAGTTTATGTGGACACCGCTGGAAGAAGGGCGAATTTTGCAGTTCTTGCAATTGAAAGCATCGGATTCAGTGCTGGAAATTGGCACTGGCAGTGGTTTCTTCACGGCATTGATCGCAAAGCTGGCATTAAACGTCATTAGTATTGAATATTTTGCTGAACTATCCGCTTTGGCCAAATCAAGACTGGATGCTGCAGGTGTGCAGAATGTGATATTGCAGTGCGGCGATGCCAGCCATCGCTGGAATTTGGCCGATCGTATTGATGTCATTGTATTGACCGCCAGTTGTCAGCAAGTCCCGGAAGATTATCTTCATGCACTCAAAGTCGGAGGGCATTTAGTGGCAATAACTGGTCAGGCACCGGCAATGCAGGTGCAGCGCATCACCCGCAGCGGTGAATGGCAATGGCAAACCGAAAATTTATTTGAAACAGTGGTAGCACCGATGGTGCATGCTGAAACAAAAACTGAATTCACTTTTTAACGTAGAGAACGTGTTATGAAACAAATGTCAGCAACTCAACTGGATGAATTTTTGCAGGATCACGGGCAGGAAGCCATTTTAATTGATGTTCGTGAGTCACATGAGCTTGCAAATGGCATGTTGCAAAACGCTCAGCATATCCCAATGAACAGTATTCCAGCTCAGGTGGGAGAACTTGAAACTGTCAAAGACAGCCCGATAGTGCTGATTTGCCGTTCAGGTCAACGCAGTGCTCAAGTTGGCCAATATCTCGAACAATTAGGTTTTTCTGACGTTATTAATCTTGAAGGCGGGATGAACGCCTGGGCGGCTCAGATCGATACCAGTATGAACGTTTATTAAGGATTGAGCATGAAAGCGCTGTTTATTATCAGTTTTTTTGCTGCTGTATTTTGTCGACCGGCATTGGCGGTTCAAGATCTGGTAGATATCTATAATTTATCAGTACAAAGTGATCCGATCCTGATGGCGCAAGGTGCAGCCCAACGGGCGACAGGCGAATTGGCTGATCAGGCTGATGCGGCATTTTTACCGCAGATTGATGTTGTCGCCAATAATAGCCGGGTATGGTCTGACAGCTCATCACAACGTTTTGGCGGTACCAGTGAATACAATGACCATGGTTATACCATTAGTCTGGTACAACCTATTTATCGCCGTAATAACTTTGTGCAATCTCGTCAGGCAGATATTGCCATTGAAGGCGCGGCAGCCAATTATCAATTTGCTGAACAGGAACTGATTGTTCGTGTTGCTGAGCGTTATTTCGCCGTATTGGGTGCTGAAGATGATCTGAGTTTTGCTTTGGCTGAGCTCGAAGCAATTGAAAAACAACTTGAACAGGCTGATCAACGATTTGAAGTTGGCCTGGCAACCATTACCGATGTCAGTGAAGCGCGTGCCGCTTATGATTTAGCCAACGCTGCCGTCATTGAAGCAGAAAATCTGGTGGCTAACAGCCGGGAAGCTTTGCGTGAAACCGCAGGTGTATATCCTGGCAACTTAGCTGAGCTCAGAGCTGAAACACCTCTGGTAAAGCCGGAACCTGAAAGCATTGACGAGTGGAGCGAGCAAGCCATCGTGATGAATCCGGTATTACTTGCTGCTGGCAGCAATGTGGGGCTTGCCAGAGAAAATATCGAGTTTGAACGCAGCGGACATTACCCGACTCTGGATTTGGTGGCTCAGAAAGGCTATACCTCGCAAAGTGACAGTAACCTGAGCGGTAGCAACAAAACCCATCAGAAAATATTAGGTTTACAGGTTAATATTCCTATTTATGCGGGTGGTGTGGTTAACTCCAGAACCCGTGAAGCCAGCTTCCGGTTGGATGAAGCGATGCAAAACGAAGAAGAACAACGCCGCGCCATTTTGCGGCAAACCCGTGCTGCATATAATAGTGTGATGTCGGGTATCAGCAGGGTGAATGCGTTAAAACAAGCGGTATATTCCAATCAGAAAGCATTGGAATCCACTGAAGCAGGTTTTGAAGTTGGTACACGTACCACAGTCGATGTGTTGAATGCCCGTCGTGAGTTATTCAGTGCATTACGGGACTATTCGCGGTCGCGTTATGATTACGTGGTGAATACTTTAAGGTTGAAACAAGCCGCTGGCATTGTGAGTATCAATGATATTGAACAAATCAATCAGTGGTTGGAGCCAAGGGCTTAAGGGGTCGTTATTGCCATGATGGCAAATTCTCAAGACAGTGTTCTAGTCGTCATTGATGTGCAACAGAAACTGGCTAAGGCGATGCCCGAAGGTGTGCGGGAGCGTCTTAATAACCAGATTAAAACGCTGCTTACCGCCGCTAAGGTGCTCAATATCCCGGTTATTGTCACAGAACAATACCCCAAAGGGTTGGGACCGACAGAACCCGAATTACAGGAAAACTTGCCTTTAGGCACCAAAATTATTGAGAAAACCTGTTTTTCCTGCATGCAATCGCCGGATTTTCGTTATCAGCTGGCTGCCACCCGGCGTAATCAGGTGATTCTGGTTGGAATGGAAACCCATATCTGTGTATTACAGACCGCGTTAACGTTAAAGGCGGAAAACTACCGTGTGCATGTGGTGGAAGATGGGGTTTGCTCACGTGCAAAAAGTAACCAATATAACTCCTTACATCGACTGCGCCATGCCGGTGTGATCGTCAGTAATGTGGAGT
This sequence comes from Methylophaga sp., assembly GCF_030651745.1. The sequence continues at coordinate 27,723 of NZ_JAUSCC010000020.1, read as the reverse complement.
CCGTGCTGTTTGAATGGCTAGGGGATGCCGGTCATGCCGAGTTTAAAACACTGGCTAAATTGATTGTTTAGCGGTTCCGCTGCCCGCTAGCGCGTTGCTGGCGTCGCTGTTTACAGTTGATCACGGTTTTCTGTTTATCTTCTTCATTCATTTTCTCCCAACGTAAGATTTCATCCATCGTCCTGAAACAACCACGACAGATATCCTGGGCATCAAGTCCGCATTTTCCAATGCAAGGGCTGGGTGTGAAGGGCTGTTCTGAGTTCATGAGAGTGTTTTATGGTTAGTTGGCGCTGAGCTTGCGAAGCCCAACAACTTATTTTCGTTCATAGCCAAATTTGATCGTAAAAACTCAGGCATGAAACCGCTGACGTTTATTGGCCATACCAACTTTGGCTGGTTTATTTAAGGTGGGGAGCGCTTCATAATCCGGCTGGCCTTTGAGTCCGGCACGGGCATAATCCAGACGCAAATGGTCTTTGACCAACTCTGCTGGTTGGTGCATATCTTCGGTCAGCACCACATAAATCAGTTCAAATAAACGTTTCAGAGCAATTTTGGTGGTTTGCCCGGTCCGTTGATAGATCCGATCGGACAATGTCATAAAGTGCCAGAAAGGCTGATCATCCAAGAGCAATGGCAGAGTATTGATGAAACGACCGGAGTTACCGATTAAATCCCAATAGCGAGCAAAGCGATTCACTCGTTGCATGGTCGAAAAATCAATTTCCCGACTGCTGAGCAGGTTATAAGGTGGCAACGGATTAAAGCGTAAATCGCTGGGCTCATTATGTCGATTTAATGGTGCACCACGTAGACGTTTAAGAATGCCGACCTGAATTTCATGCGGATTCAATGCAATTAACTGGTCAAAGCTGTCGGCAAAGTTTTCCAGCGTATCGCCGGGCAGGCCGAAGATCAGATCGGTATGCAAATGTGCGCCACTGTGTTCACGCAACCAGCAGATATTGTCTTTGCTTTTATCATTATTCTGCTTACGGCTGATACGTTCCTGGATTTCGCTATCAAAGGTCTGAATACCGATTTCAAACTGCAGAGTATTGGGTGGGAATTTCTGTAAAACGGATTTTAATTTGTCCGGCAGATTATCCGGTACCACTTCAAAATGCAGATATAAATCATCGCTCATTCGTTCCAGGAAAAACTCCAGAATAGCGATGCTGGTGGTGATTTTCAGATTGAAGGTTCGGTCAATAAATTTGAAATTCCGCACACCGCGCTGCCAGAGCTGCTCCATTTCTGCCAGAAAAGCATCCAATGGAAAAGCGGTCGCGGTTTTATCCAATGCCGATAAGCAGAACTCACATTTAAACGGGCAGCCACGGGAAGCTTCAACATATATCAGCCGGTTACGAATATCTTCGTCATTGTAAAAACGATAGGGCAGAACCAGTTGTTCCAGTGGGGTGGCGCGGCCGTCTATATATTTGGTTTGTGGTTGTTCACCTTGCAGTAATTTTTCGCAAAGTTCACGAAAATCCTGTTCGCCGGGACCGGCAATAACATAATCGGCCATTTCACACACTGCTGGTAAATCGGGAGAATGGCTGACTTCCGGACCGCCGAGAATAATACGAATTTCAGGTTTAATGGATTTTAACAGAGCCACCACGGCTTCAATTTCACTGACATTCCAGATATACACGCTGAAGCCGATGATTTCCGGCTGGTAATTAAGCAATTTTTCGACAATGCTTAATGGCTGTTCCTGAATGGTGAATTCCACCAGCTCAGCGGTGGATTGGTGCTCACCAAGATTGGCATACAGATAACGTAAACCAAATGCCGAGTGCATATAGCGGGCATTCAGGGTGGTAAGCAGGATTTTGGCTGAGGTCGACATGCGCACATTGTAAATCAAACGTAGCTGTTCAATATGTTCAGTTATTCATTAATGCCACTTGTTGCGCCGATACATAAGATTCGAGTTCATCCAGAGTTTGTTGTTGCGCAGCAGTCAGTTCCTGCTGCCGACATTCGGCCAATGCACTGTTAAAGGTCTCAAAGGTTAGTCCAGCCGAACTGCTTGCGGTCAATTTGTTACGACAGAACTGTTGCCATTGTTCGGTTTCGGCTTCACTCAGTGATTCCGGCCAGTTGCGAGCACGGTAGCGAAACAGCATTTCCGGCAACCGCGGCTCATTAAACGGAATCGATAAAGTGCCCAATTGATCGGGGCTGGCTTCACGAATCAGTGTCATCTTATTTTTGTCACTGTCATCAAAGAAGCCACCGCCATACAGGCTGGCATCGACATCATCAATTTCATCAAAGGATTTCTGGCTGAACACGGCCTGTAATTTCTTTTGTAAAGAATCCCCAGCCTCACGTAATTGTTGCAGATGTTGATGACTTAATTCGCGATCAATCTGCAGGCGCTGCGCCGCCGCATCATCCAGCGTGGCTGCTGGCACAATGACCGGACACTTATTTATATGCACAGTTTTTAATGCCGGACGTGAAACGCCTTCGGGAAGATCTTTGGTTGGCGTGAACAACCACTGTCGAATGGTATCGGCATCCTGTTCCAGTAACGCCGAAGGATCATGGCGAAGGTCATAGACAATAATACCGTTACTGTTATTAGGCTCTTTGGCTAAAGGTACGACTAAGGCAGTATTGCAGTATTCTGATGGGTACATCCTGGAAGTGTGTAACACCGGATCAGCCTGATGAAGATTAAGTAACGGCGCTAATTGCTGTTTACGACGTAACTGATAAATATAGTCATATAACTTGGGCTGGCGATCTTTGATCAATTTTGCCAGTGCGATAGTGGCGTAAACATCTACCAACGCGTCATGGGCTCCCTGATGTTCGATACCATTTGCTGCGGTTAATGCTTCCAGACGAAAACTAGGTTGACCATCTTCACGATTAGGCCATTCGATACCTTCCGGGCGCAAAGCGCGAGTGAGGCGCACCATATCAATAATGTCCCAGCGCGAATTACCGTTTTGCCATTCACGGGCATAGGCATCGTAAAAATTACGAAACAACGCAAAGCGGGTGAATTCATCATCAAAACGCAGACTGTTATAACCTACCCCACAGGTGCCGGGCTGAGATAGTTCAGCATGGATCTGTTTAATGAACTCGGCTTCAGTCAGACCTTCCTGCAAAGCTTTTTGAGGGGTAATGCCAGTGATTAAACTGGCCATTGGATGAGGCAATACATCAGCCGCTGGCTTGCAGTAAATCATTAACGGTTCACCGATGATATTCAGATCTTCATCGGTACGCACACCGGCGAACTGTAATGGCCGATCAAAGCGTGGATCGGTACCCGTCGTCTCATAATCGTGCCAGTACAGTGTATTCATTTATAAGCTCGCCAGTACCAGTTCAGCTGCTGCCAAAGTGGCTTCGATTTCATCATCACCATGTGCCGCAGAAACAAAACCTGCTTCATAAGCAGAAGGAGCGAGATAAACACCCCGATCCAGCATACCGTGATAAAACTTTTTAAAGCGTTCCTGATCACATTGGGTGACCTGTTCAAAAAACTGCACGTTTTCAATGTCAGTGAAGAAAAAGCCAAACATACCGCCAACTTGATTAACACTCATCGGAATGCCTGCAGCATCCGCTTTTTGTTTCAGGCCATTAGCTAATTTAGCGGTCTGCTGACTGAGGCGATCATGAAAACCGGGTTGTTGAACCAATTTCAAAGTAGCCAGGCCTGCTGCCATAGCTACTGGATTACCGGATAAGGTTCCTGCCTGATATACCGGACCAAGTGGCGCAATGGAATGCATCACATCTTTCCGGCCACCAAATGCGCCTACCGGTAAACCACCACCTACGACTTTGCCTAACGTGGTGAGATCGGGTTTGATTTGATAATGTTCCTGAGCTCCACCCAGGGCCACTCGGAAACCGGTCATCACTTCATCAAATATCAACAGACTGCCGTATTCATCACAGACTTCACGCAGGCCTTCGAGAAAGCCTGGAATCGGCGGAATACAGTTCATATTGCCGGCAACCGGTTCAACGATAATGCAGGCGACCTGATTACCGACTTCAGCAAAACACTGTTTTACCGATTCGATATCGTTGTAACGTAGAGTAATAGTGTGTTCTGCAATGGCCTTCGGCACACCAGCTGAGGAGGGTTCGCCAAGGGTTAATGCACCACTGCCAGCTTTTACCAATAAAGAGTCTGCATGACCGTGATAGCAGCCTTCAAATTTAACGATTTTGTCACGGCCGGTATGGCCGCGGGCGAGGCGGATGGCACTCATAGTCGCTTCAGTACCAGAGCTGACCATACGCACCATTTCCATTGAAGGTACTAATTTACACAGCAAATCCGCCATCTCGGTTTCAATCGCCGTGGGGGCGCCATAACCAAGACCATTTGCGCACATTAGCTGAACGGCTTCAATAACTTGCGGATGCGCATGACCGGCAATCATCGGTCCCCAGGAGCCGATATAATCAATATAATTTTTGCCTTCCACATCAGTGAGCCAGGCACCTTTTGCGCTGCTGAAAAATACCGGATCACCACCGACACCTTTGAATGCACGGACCGGTGAATTGACACCACCTGGGATATGTTTTTGAGCCTGAAGGAAAAGTTGTTGATTGCTTTGCGCTTGCATTTACAGAGTCCTGATTTGATGATGTGCGATAATTGTAGGTCAATTTGATTTTTCATAGTCACAACAATGCCACTATGAACGTTCAACAGGCCTTAGCCTATCACAGCGAGATAACTGACCCGACATGAGCCTGAAACTGCGTTTACTGATCATTGTAACCTTGATCCTGATTTTCAACTTTGTCGCCGCAGGCTACTTTATGATCCAGAATGCCCGCCAGGCAGTGGCTGCCGAAATGGCATCCAGTACCCAACTGGCACGGGGATTATTGATCAATGCCTTACCGACATTACGTTTTTCCAATGATCTGAGTGAACGGGTCACCCTGATCGTCGATAGTGTGCGTCATACTCGACATATTCGTGCCTGGTTTGAAGATATGAATGGGCAACCGCTAATCGGTCATGAAGAAGGCGTGCCGTTTACCAATAAACCTGATGCACCGGACTGGTTTATTCGTTTGATGGAACCCGAAGCGGTTGCCTTCAGGCGACTGATCACCCGTGGCAGTCAGTCATATGGTTATCTGGTAGTTGAAGCAGATCCCAGTGATGAAGTCACCGAAGTTTGGCGCGATATGGAAACCTTGTTATTTTTGGGTTTGTTTTTCCTTACCGTGATTTCCAGCCTGATCTATTTGGCGTTATTACATGGTTTAAGGCCATTACAGCAATTAGCCGACGCATTGGGGCATCTGGAAAAAGGCGATTTTCATGCGCGGGTAGATACCGGCGGTGCCAAAGAATTAAAACCGATCCAGATTCGTTTTAATCACATGGCCGATGTGTTGGAAACCACCATGGCTGAAAACCATGCGTTGGCTGGCAATATGCTGACCTTGCAGGAGTCCGAACGGCGTGATCTGGCCCGCGAATTACATGATGAGCTGGCACCTTGTCTGTTTGGTATACGCGTGGATCTGGCTGAAATTGAGCGTATCGCCATTGAAAACAAATTGCCGGATGTTGAAGAAAAGGTCAGTTCGGTTAAATTAATCACCAGTCATATCCAATCACTGGTCCGCAAAATGCTCAGTCGTTTGCGTCCGATGACATTGGATGATTTAGGTTTGGTGGAAGCATTGCGTGATATGTTGCATAACTGGCGTGATCGACAACCGGAAATTGATTGGGAGTGGGACTTTATTGGCGATTTCAATGGTCTTGCAGATACATTGCAGGTTACCGTGTATCGTGTCGTTCAGGAATGTACTACCAACTGTGTGCGGCATGCCGAAGCCAGCCATGTGCGGGTTGAAGTGAAGCGCGAAAAACAATATATAAAGGTAACTGTCACCGATGATGGTAAAGGTCTGGACACATCTGCTGTTAAAGGCTTTGGTTTGATCGGTATGCGAGAGAGGGTCTCGGCATTAGGTGGTAAGATTGCGTTTGATACTGCCGAAGGTCAGGGTTTGCAGGTACGGGTAATGATCCCTATGAAGAGTGAAAATAAAAAATGAAACCAAACATCACAATCCTTGTAGTAGACGATCATCCGATTGTCAGAGCTGGCTGCCGGCAGTTAATCCAACAAATTCCCTCGGCCAAAGTGGTTGAAGCCGAAACTGGCGAGGAAGGCTACCGGATGTTTCAGGAACTGTATCCGGATATGGTGTTATTGGATATCACGTTGCCTGGGGTAGGTGGTCTTGAAGTATTACGCCGCATTCGTGCCAATCGCGATACCGCCAAGGTATTAATGTTCAGCATGCATGAAGATCCAGTGTTTGCCTCTCGGGCTATGCAAGCTGGAGCACGCGGTTATATCACCAAGAACAATGCGGCAGATCATCTGGTCGAAGCCGTCAGTAAAGTGCTCGAAGGCAAAATATATCTCAGTCCAGATATGGCCCAGCAATTGGCAATGTTGAATATTGATGCCGGTACCAGTGCGCTAAGTGATCTGTCACGACGTGAATTGGAAATTTTACGCTTGCTGGGCGAAGGCAAGAGCATGAATGAAATTTCGGACGTTTTAGGCATCAGTTATAAAACAGTTGCCAATAACCTGACACAGATAAAAGGCAAACTGGATATCAATAAAACAGCTGAGCTGATGCGTTTTGCCATCAGTCATGGTTTATCGTCCTAAGGCTTTGTATTTACATGTATGTTTTTGAAAAGGAACATATTCCCGTTTTAAAAGGAGAAGTCGCTCATGGCGAATGAGCTTGCATTCAGTAAGCTGTATCACAAGTCCATAGGAATGTTCAGCTTCTATTGTCTTATATTTCTCTCTCCTTCTATGAAGGTTTAGCCAGACCAAACGGTCTGGCTTTTTTTTGGTTTTTTTTGCACTTTTTCTTTAACTGTTCGTCTAAATGATAAGAGATCGCATTTAGGCTTTCCACGGTGCGTATTCTCTTGATAAGATGTCGCTTTCATTTCCACCGCCGACATCCGGTAACACAAGGAAAATTTTATGCAATTTAATTTCAGCCGACTATGTTGCCTGCTGGGCATCTGGTTGGTGCCTTCATTCACCTATGCTGGTGCATTGGATCAAACTATTGATCAACAAGTGCAAACTGATACTGCAGCACAACGTACTCAGCAACAGATTGATAATCTGGATGATCAAACGCGTGAACTGCTCGCCGAGTACCGCAGTGTATTAAATCAAAAAGAAAGTCTGGCGGCTTATAACAGCCAGCTTGAACAATTGGTGTCTTCTCAACAAGACGAACTGCTCTCAGTCGAAGCTCAGTTAGCCAATATCGATACTACACAACGCGATATCGTGCCATTGATGCTCAAAATGGTGGAGGTGATTGAGCAGTTCGTTGAATTGGATACTCCGTTTTTACCTGAAGAACGTCTGAGCCGTATTGAACAATTAAAAACGATGATGGCTCGGGCCGATGTGAATCTGGCTGAAAAATTCCGCCGTATTTTTGAAGCCTATCAGGTCGAAACAGAATATGGACGTACTTTGGAAGCCTATCAAGGAGAACTGGAAACAGAAGATCGCACTCGTACAGTAGATTTCCTGCGTGTAGGCCGAATGGGGCTTTATTACCTGACATTGGATCAACGTGAAGCAGGTATGTGGGATCAAGATAGCAGAACTTGGCAGCCGCTTTCGCGAGATTCCATTCAGTCAATTATTCAAGGTTTGAAAGTGGCTCGTAAACAATTGCCACCTGATTTATTAACCCTGCCGGTAAGAACGCCAGAGGCGATCCAATGAGAAGTATTTCTACATTAATTATTTTTTTGATGGCCATGCCATTCTCTGTAATGGCAGAGGATAAACCGGTCAACCTCGACCAGCTGCTGGATCAAGTCAAACGTGAACGTGTCATTGAACAAGAGCAAAATCGCTTACGTGAGGCAGAATTTCTGCAAGCACGTGACCGTCAGGCACAATTACTGGCACAGGCAAAAGCCGATTTAGCAGCGGAAGAACGCCGTACTGAAAGGCTCAACGACCAATTTGAAGAGAATGAATTTAAATTGGCAGAGCAAGAATCACTGTTGCAGGAGCGTTCTGGTTCACTGGGTGAGCTGTTTGGCTCAGTTCGTCAGATGGCAAATGACAGTCGTGCGGTTATTGAAACCTCAATGACCAGTGTGCAATATCCGGAACGTATTGCTTTTCTGTCTGGATTGAGTGAACGCAAACAACAACCGAGTATCGATGAATTACGAGAACTGTGGTTGGTGTTACAACATGAAATGACGCATTCAGGCAAAGTTGAACAGTTTCAAGCGCAGGTGATTACTGCCAATGGCGAAGTTGCCGAGCGAAACGTAACCCGAGTTGGTGTGTTTACGGCTTTCAGTGATGGCAAGTTTCTGCGTTATATGTCGGAAAACCAAAACCTGGTAGAACTGGCTAGACAACCCGTTCAGCGGTTACGCGATCAAATCCAAGCTTTCGAAAACAGTGATGCCGGTAAAATCCAAACAGTCGTGGTCGATCCGACACGTGGTGCCATCATGGCGTTACTGGTGCAAACACCTGATTTACGTGAACGTATTCAACAAGGTGGCTGGATCGGCTATATCATCCTGATTTTGGGGGCGATTGGTTTGCTGATTGCACTGATTCGCTTTGTGACCTTGATGCGCTTGGAGCACGGTGTCAACAAGCAGCAGAAAGCCAAAGAGCCGGATATGAAAAATCCGCTGGGACGAATTCTGTCAGTGTATAGCGACAAAATTGCCCAGGACGTGGAAACATTGTCATTAAAACTGGACGAAGCGATTCTTCGCGAAACGCCAAGTATCGAACGAGGTTTGGTGACGTTGGCAATTTTGGCGGCGGTAGCACCCATGTTGGGGCTGCTGGGTACGGTTTCAGGCATGATTGAAACCTTCCAGGCCATCACCTTATTTGGTACTGGCGATCCGAAACTGATGTCAGGTGGTATTTCACAAGCACTGGTGACCACAGAGTTAGGTTTGGCAGTAGCGATACCTATTTTATTAATCCATAGCGCTTTATCGAGCAAAAGCAATCGTCTGATTCAGATCCTTGATGAAGAAAGTGCAGCGATTGTCGCTCGTAACGCTGAAACACAAACAAAACACCGTGACGGATAATCTCTTTCAGATACAGCTGCTGCTGGAAAGCGGTGGGACGGTGCTGTGGCTGATTTTGCTGGCCTCCGTGCTGATGTGGACACTGATTATTGAACGCTACGTGTTTATCTGGTTTCTGCATCCACGTGAAGTACGAAAGATGATGGATGAATGGCATCAGCGTGAAGATTTGGCCAGCTGGTATGCACAGCAAATTCGCCAGGGCATGATCGCCGAAAGCCGGGTGATGTTGGAGCGTTTTCTAATCGTGATTCGTACACTGACAGTGGCCTTACCGATGCTGGGTTTATTGGGCACCGTACATGGCATGATTCAGACCTTCGATGTAATGACTGTTTTTGGAACGGGAAATACTCGCGGTATGGCCGGTGGCATTTCAGTGGCATTAATAACAACGATGGGTGGTTTGCTGACCGCTTTATCAGGGCTCTATTTCATTACTCAGCTGGAACAGCGTGTCGCCAGAGAAGTCAATAACGTGGCTGACGCCCTACGCAGAGATTAGGAAAGTTTATGCGAAAAAGACATTCCCGTCGCCAAAGCGGCGGTATAGCTGAAATCAACATGACACCGTTAATTGATATGGTGTTTATATTGCTGATATTTTTTATCGTTACCACCTCGTTTGTTAAAGAAACCGGTGTTGATGTAAATCGTCCATCAGCCAAAACGGCGGTGGAAAAAGAGCGTGCCAATATCCTGATTTCAATCAGAGAAAATGATGAAATCTGGATGGATCAGCGGCAAATTGATCGGCGTGCTGTTCGGGCCAATGTCGAACGTATGTATGCAGAAAATCCGGAAGGCTCGGTGATTATTCTGGCCGATGAAAATGCGAAAACCGGTTTATTGATAGAGGTCATGGATCAGGCACGTTTGGCGGGAGTTGCGAATGTCTCAATTGCTGCTGAACGAGACTAGTCGCGGAGAATCACCGGCTATGCGGATCTTGATTGGATTAGTGCTGGCTATAATGGTTAATTATGGTCTGTTTACTTTAATGAAAGAAATGACCACTTCCGATAGCAATCTTTATCGTGATGATAATGAAATGCTGGTGCTGGATTTTATACGCCTCAAACAGGAAGAAACTCTGCCTGAGACGATAAAACGCGAGATCCCGAAAAAACCACCACCGCCGGAAGAGCCACCGCCGCCGACACCTACCACGGCACCGAAAATGACGCAGCCTAATGTTCAGCAGCCCAAAATGGATATGCCGAGGATTGATGTACCGCTGAATATTGCCGGCCAGCCTTACCTCGGTGACTTCAGTGCTGAACCGGCACCGGCGCCATCACCCATGCCAGCGCAAGCCGGCCCACAAATTGATGATGAAGTGGTGCCATTAGTACGCATCCCGCCTAATTACCCACGAGTTGCACAACGACGTGGTATAGAAGGTGTGGTGACCGTGGCCTTTACAATAACGCGTGATGGGCAGGTTAAAGATCCTGTTGTGGTGTCAGCCAATCCGGAGAATGTATTTGATAATGCAGCGATGACGGCCATTCTCAAATGGAAGTTCAAGCCGAAAGTGGTTGATGGTGAGCCGGTTGAACGTCGGGCAACCCAGGAAATTGAATTCAAGCTGGCCAGATAATGATGAACAAACTTAATCAGAAATTCGCTTTGCTGACCTTGCTAAGTTGCTTGGTTTGGCCTGTTTCAGTATTGGCAAATGACTATTTGCTGACTGAAAAAACCTACAATGCATTGAGTGCTGCTCAGGAAAAAATGGAGCAGCAGCAATATCGTCAGGCTGAAGCCGACCTGAAAAAACTGGTTGGTGAGACTGAAGCGGGCTCCTACGAACGTGCGGTAGTGTTACAGACCTTGGGCTATCTGTATTCTGAAACTGAGCAATACAAACTGGCCGCTGAACAGTTTGAACAGGCGTTAGCACTCAATGCCTTACCTGAAAACGTAACTCATAACCTGCGTTATAACCTGGCGCAGCTGTTAATTAGTGATGGAAAGTACCAGAAAGGCATCGACTTGCTAACGCAATGGTTAAAAGATGAGCCGCAGGCAAGCAGCAATGCGTATGTTTTGCTGGCAACGGCTCATTACCAGATAAATCAGTTTAGCAAAGCAGTAGAAGCCATTCGTATTGCTATTCAGCGTGATAAGGCGCCGAAAGAGAATTGGTATAGATTGCAATTAGGTGCTCATATGGAAATGCAGCAATACGATCAGTCGATCAAGGTGCTGGAAATTTTAATCGAACGTTTTCCAGTCAATAAAACCTATTGGGATCAACTGGCGGCATTATATGCACAGCAGGAAAAAGGTCTGACTTCACTGGCGGTGCAGATGCTGGCCAAACGCCTCAACATGGGCGATAAAGACACGGTATTACGCTTGGCGAATATGTACCGGTATTTGAATATCCCCTATAAATCTGCTCAGCTGTTACAGAAGTCTATGGATGACGGAGTGATTGAGCGTAATTTCAAAAATCTTGAAGCCTTGGCGGATAGCTGGTTGGCGGCCAGAGAAAATCAAAATGCCACACAGGTACTTGCTAGAATGCAGTCCATGGATGCGTCGGGTGAAACCGATTTAAAACTCGCCAGAGTCTTTATCAGCATGGAAGAATGGTCAGAAGCTGCTGGGCCATTACAACAAAGTCTGGAAAAATTACCGCAAGATAAACGCGGCCAGGCATGGATGCTTTCTGGAATGGTCAATTATCATTTAGGCAATATGGAACAATCCGAACAGCATCTGAATCGTGCTCTGGCCTATAGCGAAGTGCGTAATCAGGCTTCACAATGGCTGAGACATTTGCAGAATACGCGGCCGGACAAGGAAGATGCCTGAAACCGCATTGAGCGAACTGAAAGCTCAGCTGGTTCAGCATTATCACTGGCTGCGCCAGTACGGTTGTAATGACTCGCATAGTGGCAATGCATCATTGCGTTGGCATAATCAGATCTGGGTGACACCAACCGGCTGCTGTGCAGACACCTTAACTCCGGAAATGCTGGTGCTGTGCGATATAGAAGGCCAGATTGGCGAAGGTGCTTCGTTGGATGCGCCGCTTCATATAGCGACTTATCAACACAATCCCGCAGCCAAAGCCGTGATTCATAGCCATGGACCGCATGCCATTGCCATGACTATGAGTGGTGAAGATTTTATTCCTCAGGATTTTGAAGGTCAGTTTTATTTTCCTAAAGTACCGGTTATCTCGATTGATTATGCCGAGTATGTTGAGAAATCCCCAGTTGCGGTAGCCCAAGGTCTGTCGGGTCATAAAGTTGTCATTGTTCGCGGGCATGGTGTGTATGCCTGTGCAGAAACCATCAATTTGGCATATAAGTGGAGTTGTTCGGTCGAGCTCTCTGCAAAAACGGCCTGGCTCGCTGCCCAGTTATAATCGGCTTTCCACGAAACCAATTGCTAAAGATTAAGTCAGATTATCTCTCTCAGATATCCTAAAAGGGATTTTTGCCTCATGACTGCTGAACAAGCCTTCTCTTTTTCTCATTCTGAACACACTATTTTGCGTACTCCTCGGTTGGATCAAAAAGACACAGAAGCCATGCGCGCCGAACTCGCAATCTACTTTAATGCGACGTTCGAACGCTATGAATCCCTGTTTGGAACATTGAAATCGGAAGAAGGTTTTTATCAGAAAAGTATTCCGTTACGTCATCCATTAATCTTTTACTATGGCCACACGGCGACTTTTTTTGTAAATAAACTGTTATTGGCTGGTTTGTTAACACAGCGTATCAATCCTCGTTTTGAATCCATGTTTGCTGTTGGAGTGGATGAAATGAGTTGGGATGACCTCAATGAGGCTCATTATGACTGGCCGACAGTTGCCGAGGTTAAAGCCTATCGTCAGCAAGTCAAAAATACCGTGAACCAGCTGATTCAAAACGCACCACTGAGCTTACCGATTAATTGGGAAAATCCCTGGTGGGCGATAGTGATGTGTATTGAGCATGAAAATATTCACCTGGAAACCTCTTCCGTTTTAATACGACAGCAACAACTACAGTGGGTGCAATCTCAAGCTGAATGGAAAGCCTGTGATATTAGCGGGGCTGCACCGGAGAACAGGTTATTGCCTGTAGACGCCGGTGGCGTAAAACTGGGAAAAGCATTTGATGATGGCTATTACGGCTGGGATAACGAATACGGCCAGCATCAGGCCGAAGTTGCAGCGTTTAAGGCGGCAAGGTATCTGGTCAGTAATCAGGAGTTTCTGGCGTTTGTTGAAGCGGGTGGTTATCTGCAACAACAGTATTGGCTGGAAGAGGGACTACAGTGGCGGGAATTTACTCAAGCTGAGCATCCAACATTCTGGATTAAATCCGAGCAAGGCTGGCAGCTGCGATTAATGACTGAAGTAGTGCCGATGCGCTGGGATTGGCCAGTTGAGGTGAATTATCATGAGGCCAAAGCATTCTGCCTTTGGAAAGCCGAAACAACTGGTGAAAATGTACGCTTGCCAACCGAAGATGAATGGTATCGTCTGGCACAAACTGCAAATATTCAGGAGCTCAACCAAGGTCCAGCTCCGGCCAATATTCATCTGGATCATTTTGCTTCGTCCTGTCCGGTCAATCATTTCGTCCAAGGCGATTTTTATGATGTCACAGGCAATGTATGGCAATGGACCGAAACACCGATATATCCATTTGATGGGTCACAAGTGCATCGTTTATATGATGATTTCACTACACCAACTTATGACGGAAAGCACAATCTGATTAAAGGTGGCAGCTGGATTTCTTGTGGCAATGAGACGCGCCTTTCTGCACGTTATGCTTTTCGCAGACACTTTTTTCAACATGCCGGTTTTCGCTATGTCGTATCCGACGCATCTGTGGTGAATCTCGATTCAAATTACGAAACCGATAAAATGCTCTCGGAGTACGCCGAATTTCACTATGGTGAAAGCTATTTTGATGTACCCAACTTTCAAAAATCCATTGCCCAAATCGCCATTCAGAAAATGGCAGACAAACCAGCAAGACGTGCTCTTGATCTGGGATGTGCGGTGGGCCGAGCCAGTTTTGAATTAGCTAAACACTTTGATCATGTTACCGGTATTGATTTCTCGGCACGTTTGATCAACCTCGGGGTGCAGCTGAAACGGGATGGGGTGATCCGCTACGCCGTTGTCGATGAAGGTGATTTATTGCTGTATCGCGAACAACGGCTGACTAATTTCAATCTGCAGGATAGTGCTCATAAAGTCGATTTTATGCAGGGAGATGCCTGTAATCTGAAAGCGGTTTACAGCAATTATGATCTGGTTTTGGCGGCAAATTTACTGGATCGACTGTATGACCCGATTTTATTCTTAAAACAGATCCATCAACGTATCAATGCCGGTGGACTGTTAGTACTGACTTCACCCTATACCTGGCTGGAAGAACACACGGAAAAAGCCAATTGGCTGGGCGGCTTTAAAAAAGACGGCGAAAGTTTTTCTACACTGGATGGGATAAAGAGTTTACTGGAGCAAAACTTTAACTTGATTGATGGACCTTTTTCGCAAGCGTTTGTTATTCGTGAAACCCGACGTAAATTCCAGCATACTCTGTCAGAGGTGACTATCTGGGAACGTCGTAATGACGAAAATTGATTTTGACCAGCCGATAGATCGCAGCGGCACGAATAGTCTTAAATACGATGCACGCCAGCGTTTATTTGGACGGGATGACGCGATTCCGTTATGGGTGGCAGATATGGATTTTGCTGCTCCCGATGCGGTGACTAAAGCGTTAGTAGATCGAGCACAACATCCGGTTTATGGTTATAGCGAATATCCAGCAGCCCTATATGAAGCAACCCGGCTGTGGTTTTTACGGCGGCATAACTGGTCTATTGAAGCTGACAATATTCTCATCTGTCCCGGTGTCGTGCCTTCATTGCATGCGACTATCATGGCGCTGACCGAAAAGCAGGATCAGGTCATCGTCCAACCGCCTGTGTATTTTCCGTTCTTTTCCGCAGTGAAAGAAACCCATCGAGAGTTGGTATTAAACCCATTAATTCTGCTCGATGACCAGTATCAGATTAATTTTGAACAATTGGCTACCCAGGCTGCAGAAGGGGCCAAAATGCTGCTGTTATGTTCTCCGCATAACCCGGGAGGGCGGGTCTGGACTGAGACTGAATTACAGCAGCTGCTGGATATAGCCAGACAATATCAATTGATTATTGTTAGTGATGAGATTCATGCCGACTTGGTTTTCACTGGGCACAAGCATATTCCGTTGGCATCTTTAACCAATGATGTGCCAGTCATTACCGCCGTTTCAGCCAGCAAAACCTTCAATATTGCCGGTTTGGGTATGTCGATGTTGATTGTGTCGAACCCACAACATAAACAAGCGATTGAAGAAGTATTTAATTCATGGCATGTCAGCGCAGCGAATCCATTTAGTATTGAAGCAACAATAGCTGCATACCAAAATGGCGATGAATGGTTGGATCAAGTTCTGGCATATTTGCAGCGAACTTATGAATGGGTACAGCAGTTTTTTGCTGAACATTTACCGAAGATACGTGTATTACCATTGCAATCGACCTATCTAATATGGCTGGATTGCCATGCTTTGCAGCTTAATGACAGCCAGCTGAGAGCTTTTTTTGTGCAGCAGGCTGGTGTCGCGATGAACCCGGGGTTAATGTTTGGCGAGGGTGGCAGTGGTTTTATGAGAATGAATATTGCGGCGCCCAGAACTGTTATTCAACAAGCTTGTCAGCATATTGTCGCCGCTTGGCAAAAAGTTGTAATAGCGGAATCTACAGAACAGAATTAAACGCGCTGGAAGTGTTCGATAACAACGATTTTCTTCAACAAGGTGAGGTTGGTGATGGAACAGATTATTGGGGATGCAGCAGGCAAAATCTGGAAATATTTGCAATTGAACGGTGCGACCAGCACCACAAAGCTGGCAACGGCTTGTGAACTTGATATCAAGTTAGTACAGCGGGCGCTTGGCTGGCTGGCCAGAGAAGATAAACTGGTGTCAATCCAAAAAGGACGCACGGAATTTATCGACTTGAAAGAAAGTTAATCTGCCGCAACAATTTCCTTCACACTAAACGCACCTCTGACACTGCCGATACTGAAGCCGGTGGCCTGATCATCAGGGTAAAGTTTGTTTAATTCTGCTTGAATCTGATCAGGTATTTTTTCACCGTGGCAGGTAATGCAGACTAAATCCGTGCCGATGGCTTTCATTACGCGGCGTTGTTTATCACCATCAATATCAACTTGCTCGCTGAAACGCAGCTGTTTGATGGTTTCCCCTTTTTCCAAACGGTTATTGAAATCCTGCAGCACCTTTTTTTCCCATTCATCGGGGGTGTTATCGGGATTTCTCACTTTTAATGAAGTTCGACTGACATCAAGATTGTATTTTTCGGAAACCTGCTGGGCGACTCTTGGGGCAATATCTTTACATACCGCGATGGTTTTAACCGAACCGTCTGTTTGCATTGATAACATCAAGGCGGATTTGAGGGTTTCGGCAAATTCTTTTATCGCCTGATTGGCCTGCTTTTCAAAATCTTTTGCATCGTCAGCATGCAGCGGAGCAGAGAATAACAGGATGGTGAACACAAGAATCGGTCGAATATTCATAATATTACTCCGCGCTGAGTCGTTAAAATGCATTGCCTTTAGGAATATTAAACTTTTTGAGCAACATCGCCAGTGGGCAGAAACCGGTAAAGGCTGCCTGTAACATATTTAAGCCTACAAATGCAGTGAACCACAGCCAGTAAATATGATGCAACTGTGAAAGCAACAAACTTATCAGAATGAAACTTCCTGCAAAGGCAAAAACCATTTTATCTATATTCATGTCGCTCTCCTTGTAAATTAGTGTTTTCTAATATTAGATAATAGTTATATGTTATGCAAGCTTAGTTATTTCATTGCAAGAGTTTAGATGCTTGTACATCTGGCTTTTATCCTGCTAACCTTCGGGCAACTTGAATTTTTTGACTAAGAGAAAATGACCAATATCTACGACGCTTCGGCAATTGAGGTTCTAACGGGATTGGATCCGGTCAGAAAGCGACCTGGTATGTATACCGATACCACAAGGCCGAATCATCTGGCTCAGGAAGTCATTGATAACAGTGTTGACGAAGCAATGGCTGGTCACGCTACCAATATTGAAGTCATCCTACATCCAGACAATTCGCTTGAAGTAATAGATGATGGACGCGGCATGCCGGTGGATATTCACCCTGAAGAAGGCGTGCCTGGTGTTGAAGTCATTCTGACCCGATTACATGCCGGCGGTAAGTTTTCCAATAAAAATTATCGTTTCTCCGGTGGTCTGCATGGCGTGGGTGTCTCCGTTGTTAACGCCTTATCCAAACGGCTGGAAGTCAATATCCGCCGGGATGGCGTCAGTTACAGTATCGCCTTTGAAAATGGTTTATTGGTTGAATCGTTAAAAGAAACCGGTACCGTTGGCAAAAAAAATACCGGTACCAGTGTACGGTTCTGGCCGGATACCAGTTTCTTTGATGCGCCCAAATTTCTAGTCTCCCGACTGCGTCATGTGCTGCGAGCCAAAGCGGTATTGTGTCCAGGTTTAGTGGTTACTTTTGCAGATTTAAGCAGCCCCGAACAACAAAATGATCGCTGGTGCTATGAAGATGGTTTGAACAGTTATCTCGCCAATGCGATGACTGACGTTCCCTGCGTTCCAGCTAAACCGTTTGTCGGACATTTTGCTGATGAAACCCAGGAAGTTGATTGGGCATTAATGTGGCAACTTGAACCAGCCGAGGTGATTGCAGAAAGTTATGTGAATCTGATCCCCACAGCCCAGGGCGGTACCCATGTTAACGGTTTGCGATCAGGCTTATTGGACGCTTTGCGTGAGTTTTGCGAGTTTCGCAGTCTGCTGCCACGTGGGGTAAAACTCTCTGCCGAAGATATCTGGGAACGTTGCAGTTATGTGTTATCGGTCAAATTACAGGATCCACAGTTTTCCGGTCAGACCAAAGAACGTCTGTCTTCCAGACAATGTGCCGGGTTTGTTGCTGGGGCTGTAAAAGATTCATTCAGCCTATGGCTTAATCATCATATTGAAGATGGTGAAAAAATTGCCGAACTGGCGATTAATAATGCCCAATCCCGCTTAAAACAAGCCAAAAAAGTGGTGCGTAAACGGGTGCAGTCCGGTCCGGCATTGCCCGGCAAGCTGGCAGATTGTACTTCTCAGGATCCAGCTCGAACCGAACTGTTTCTGGTGGAAGGCGATTCTGCTGGCGGCAGTGCCAAACAGGGACGGGATCGAGTATTTCAAGCCATCATGCCGTTACGTGGCAAGATCTTGAATACCTGGGAAGTCGAAGCTTCCCAAGTGTTGGCTTCACAAGAGGTTCATGACATAGCCGTTGCAGTAGGCGTTGATCCAGGCTCAGATGATCTCACTGGTCTGCGTTACGGCAAAATTTGTATTCTGGCGGATGCTGACTCGGATGGTGCGCATATTGCCACTTTATTATGTGCGTTATTTGTGCGTCATTTCCGACCTTTGGTTGAGGCCGGTCATATCTGCGTGGCAATGCCGCCGTTATATCGAATCGACGTTGGCAAACAGGTTTTCTACGCGCTGGATGATGAGGAACGCAAAATCATTCTGGACCGTATCGAACGGGATAAAATTAAAGGCAAAGTCAGTATCCAGCGCTTTAAAGGTCTGGGTGAAATGAATCCTTTGCAATTACGTGAAACCACCATGGCCCCCGATACTCGCCGGCTGATTCGTCTGACTATTGATGCCGAGGACGATACCTTTATGATGCTAGATAAATTGCTGGCCAAAAAGCGGGCTGGTGATCGCAAAATCTGGCTGGAACAGCATGGCGATTTGGCTGATGGTTTAATCTGAACTGAGAATTTTAAATGAGTGCATTAGTCGACGATCTGGAACAGCAACCGCTACGTGATTTTACCGAAAAAGCGTATCTGGGATATTCCATGTACGTCATTTTGGATCGGGCCTTGCCGCATCTGGCCGATGGTCTGAAGCCGGTACAACGTCGCATTGTTTATGCGATGTCAGAACTCGGTCTCAGTGCGGTTTCCAAACATAAAAAATCTGCTCGTACTGTGGGTGACGTATTAGGTAAATATCATCCGCATGGCGATTCAGCCTGTTACGAAGCCATGGTGTTGATGGCCCAGCCTTTCTCATATCGCTACACATTGATTGATGGCCAGGGCAACTGGGGCTCAATGGACGATCCCAAATCCTTCGCCGCCATGCGTTATACCGAAGCGCGGCTGGCACCTTATGCTCAAACATTATTAAGTGAATTAGGACAGGGCACCGTCGAATGGATGCCTAACTTTGATGGCACCATGGATGAGCCACAGTTACTGCCTGCACGACTGCCAAATGTATTACTCAATGGTGCCACCGGTATTGCCGTAGGTATGGCGACCGATATCCTGCCGCATAACCTGCGCGAAGTAGTAAATGCCTGTTTGTTATTACTCAAATCACCGAAAAGTACGCTGGATGATTTGTTAACCGAAATTCAGGGACCGGATTTCCCTACCGGCGGTGAAATTGTTTCATCGCCTACAGAGATCCGCCGTATCTATGAAACCGGCCACGGCTCAATTCGCCAGCGGGCGTCATACAAAGTCGAAGAACACGAAGTCATTATTCATGCGCTGCCATATCAGACCTCCGGTGCCAAAGTGTTGGAACAGATTGCCGCGCAAATGAATAATAAAAAGCTGCCTATGGTGGCCGACTTACGTGATGAATCGGATCACGAGCAAGCTGTGCGACTGGTGATTGTGCCGCGATCCAACCGGGTCGATATTGAAAGTCTGATGTTGCATCTGTTTGCTACCACTGATCTGGAACGCAGCTATCGTGTCAATATGAACATGATTGGTCTGGATGGTCGGCCACAGGTGAAAAACCTGCTGCAAATGCTCAGTGAATGGTTAATTTATCGTGTTGAAACGGTACGCCGTCGCTTGCAGTTCCGACTCGATAAAGTGCTGGATCGCATGCATGTGTTGGAAGGCTTGCTGATCGCCTATCTGAATATTGACGAAGTCATTGCGATTATTCGTAATGAAGATGATCCCAAAGCCGAGTTGATGGCGCGGTTTAATCTCAGTGATCGTCAGGCTGAATCCATTCTTGAATTACGTTTGCGTCATTTGGCCAAGCTTGAAGAAATGAAGCTGCAAGGTGAAATGGATGAACTGAGCAAAGAACGTAAATCACTGGAATTATTACTGAGCTCTGATACTCGCTTGAAATCTTTGATCCGCAAAGAATTGACTGCCGATGCTGAAAAATATGGCGATGATAGACGCAGTGAGATCAAACAGCGTGATGCCGCCAAAGCTCTGAATGAAAATGAGTTATTACCGACCGAACCTTTGACCATCGTGTTATCCGCCAGTGGTTGGGTACGGGCTGCCAAAGGCCATGATGTGGATCCGGTGTCATTAAATTACCGTACTGGCGATCGTTATCTGGCATCGGTGAAAACTCGCAGTAATCAGCAAGTGGTGTTCCTGGATGAAAGTGGACGCAGTTATTCTCTGCCCGCACATACTCTGCCTTCGGCAAGAGGCCAGGGGGAACCATTAAGTGGTCGTCTGCAATCGGCTGCTGAAGTTCGGTTTATTGCAGTGATTGCAGCTGAAAATGAACAGATGGTGCTGTTATCCAATACCGCCGGTTATGGTTTTGTCACCCGCTTTGATAATTTACTGGCCAAAAACAAAGCCGGTAAAGCGCTGTTTAATCTGCCGGAAAAAGCCAGTTTGTTACCACCATTAGTGCTGGATAGCAAAACACCTCAGCAACTTGCTGTAGCAGCGGGAGATGGTCGTTTGTTAGTGTTCCCGATCAGTGAAGTGCCAGAATTGAATAAAGGCAAAGGCGTTCGGCTGATTAATATTCCGCAGGCCCGTTTCAGCAGCGGTCAGGAATGGTTGCAATCGGTAACGTTGATTCCGGAAAACTACAGTCTGACGCTGCATGCCGGGCGTCGTCATCTGACACTCAAAACAGCTGATTTGCAGCATTATGCTGGTGAGCGCGGCAAACGTGGACATAAATTACCTCGGGGACTACAAAAAGTAACTGCAGTCGAAGTAGCCGAGTAAAAAACTCGGTTACTTGTTATCCTATTAGGCTCAAATCAACAAGCCTGATAGAGATGCTGGACTTACCTTCTGATCATTTTTCCGTAACTGCTGTATTGCTGAAAAAAGCCAGTCAGCACCGCTGGGCCAAACATTCCTGGTCATTACTCGGGGTAATGCCTGGACTGAGTGAAGCCAAATTATCCGATGCGCAGGCTCAAGGTGAACTGCTGTTTTTTCCTGATTTACATCTGCGATTATTCCGCCATTACTGTGAAAGTTACTACGTTAATCTGATGTCTGAACAGGCCAAGATCTATTTCATTGGTCGTCTGGAAAATGATTTGTTAACGCCCGTTTTACTTACCGTGGACTTTGATGAAGCCGCTTCGTATATGGAGGCCGGTGATCAGGTGTTCGATGCGCCCTTGCCTGATGAATTATGTATTTGGCTGGAACGCTTTCTGCTCTATCATTACGCACCACAAGCTCCGAAGAAACGTCAGCGTCAACGTTGGAAAGACAATGAAGGAGACGCATGATGAAAGAAAAATCTGCATCCGAGAATTTCTTATCGCGCTGGTCCCGGCGTAAACAACAATCTGAAACGCTGCCAGAACCAGTAACCGAAAATGTGCCTGTCACTGAGCCGCCCGAGTCAACGGTCGCAAAAGATCCAGCCGAATTACCCATATGGCAACGTGAAGATGTTGACCCTGAAACCAAACAACAAGCATTACGCGATTTATTCCGTAAACCCGGTTTTAATAAAACCGACGGACTTGAAGAATACGAAAATGATTACAATTATCATGCTTTTGCTGGCTTGGGTTCAGTGGTTACCCATGAAATGAAGCGGATGTTGGAACGCCAGCTGGCGGCAGATGAAGCCGCAGAGCAAACAAATAAAGTTACTTCAGCTGAAGAAAGCGAATTAGAACAAGACACAAAACCGCGAGATGATCGCGACGAAGAGGATAACCCCATTGCATAACGTGGTTTTGGAAGCAGGGCGAATTGAAATTCATCCTGTGCAATTAATCGAATTTGAATCCCGTGGTCGTTTGTTGATTATTGGTAGTGGCGAAGCGATTTCTGCTGTAGCACCACACTGTCCGCCATTGACAATCAGTGCTGTGATCACGGATGGCGCAACTATCAGTAGTGACAATATAACGGTTTTACCAATTGAATTGGTTAGCTTAACCGGCTGGCTAGGCGAGTTTGATGCCATTATTGCTGGGCAAACCTTGCGTTTCGATTTGGTGTTGGATCTGAGTGATTCGCCAATTCTTAAACAAAAAGTGTCGCCTTTAGGTTATTTTGCTCCGGGTGATAATCAACAAGCGTTAGCAGAGGCCTTACAGCAACTTCCCGATCTGATTGGTATTTTCGATAAACCGCGATATTTCCAATACAAAGCAAATATCTGTGCGCATTCCCGACGTGGCTTGAATGGCTGTAATCAATGTCTTGATGCTTGTCCCGCTGAAGCTATCAGTCATGCAGGGGATGAAGTAAGAGTGGATCCCAATTTATGTCAGGGCTGTGGCAGTTGTGTAGCCGTTTGTCCGTCCGGCGCAATGAATTATGCCTTGCCGACACTGGATGTCAGTCTCGAACGTTTACGCGCAATGATGCAGCAATATGCGGAACTGGAAACGCAGTCGCCACATATTTTGATCCATGATGAATCCAACGCTCAAACCCTGCTGGAGATGCGGGGTCATGAACTTGCAAATAATGTAATCACGTTTTCGATTGAAGAAATCGGCGCGTTGAGTATGCCATTCTGGCTAGCCGCAATGGCTTATGGCGCTGCCGATGTGACAGTCTGGGATGCGTTGACTCACAGTGATCATGATTGGCTGGAACTGCAGCAGCAAATGCAGTTAAGTAATGAATTACTCACTGGCATGG
This sequence comes from Methylophaga sp., assembly GCF_030651745.1. The sequence continues at coordinate 4,492 of NZ_JAUSCC010000020.1, read as the reverse complement.
GCTATCCCGCGGCGATTTATTGGCATCAGGGCAATGATTTCTCCGCACTGAAAAATCATCTGCAACAGTTGCCGGAAACAAATGCTGTCTCTCCAGGCAGATTTGCCGGTATGGATAATAAACGTCGGGTCAGTACGATGGCTTTAACTCATCTGTATGAACAAGCGCCCGCACCACAAGCCGAAATCAAACTGGAAAAACCTTCGCCATTTGGTGAGATTCTGGTTGATAAACAGGCGTGTACCTTATGTTTGTCTTGTGTTTCGGTCTGTCCTGTAGGTGCATTGGTTGATGGGGTGGATAAACCGCAGCTCAACTTTATTGAAGATTTATGTGTGCAATGCGGCATTTGTGAAACCGCCTGTCCAGAAAATGCCATCACCTTGGCACCACGATATCTTTATCAACGCGATCAGGCGCGCCAGAAACGATTGTTGCATGAAGAAGCCATTTTTCACTGCATCAGTTGTGCAAAACCGTTTGCCACACAAAAGATGATCGATACCATCACTGCTAAATTAAAAGACCATCACATGTTTCAAGGAGCAGCTTTAGAGCAGTTGAAAATGTGTGAAGACTGTCGCGTCAAAGCCATGTTCAGAAAAGGGTAACAGGCATGGAGAATAACGAAGAAAACCAGTGGCGTGCACAAACCTATGCCTTATTAGCATCATTGCTGGCGGCACCTCCACAGCAGGATCTGCTTGATAATATTGGCAGTCTGCAGGTTACTGAACCGGAAAGTCCTCTGGGTCAGGGCTGGCTGGCATTGATTGAATCAGCCAAACAATTTACTGCAGAGCAAATTGCGGATGAATATCAGGTATTGTTTATCGGCCTCGCACAAGGTGAGGTGATTCCTTATGGTTCGTTTTATCAAAGCGGTTTTTTAAATGAAAAACCACTGGCCAGATTACGCGTTGATCTTGGCAAACTGGGATTAGAACGACAGCAGGATAAAGCTGAGCCCGAGGATCATATTGCCGGCGAGTGTGATGTGATGCGCTTGATTTTGACCGCCAACGGCACACCAATTATTGATGATAAGCATTTTTTTAACAGCCATTTACGACCTTGGGCCGCCAAGTTTTTTAATGATTTGGCCAAAGCCAAAAGTGCTGCGTTTTATGCAGGTGTCGCATTATTGGGGAAACAGTTTATCGAGACGGAACTTCAACGTCTTGAACAATGACAGATAGTTTGAAATAGCAGGCGAATCTCCTTGAACAGTAGTGTCGTCTGCGCGATAATTGTGGCTCAATTTTGTTGTCGACGCTGACAACTTCTTGCTTGTCACTGCATTGAATTTCATCCGGAGAAATCCATGACTGCAAAGCCATCAAATAGCCGCAGAGAGTTTCTGCACAAATTGACTGCCACAATTGGTGGAACGGCGACGCTGGCTTTGACAGCAAATACGCTGCAAGCGGCTCCGCAAAAAGTTACTGAAACACCCAACGAACCTGTTCCTGCTGCGAAAGGCTACCAACATACCAAACATGTTGATACCTACTATCAGCTGGCCGACTTTTAAAAGACTGACGTTATGAAACTGACTAAACGTGACCCGGCAGCCATCATTACTGGCGTTTCAGGTGTTAACCGTAGAACCTTTCTGAAAGGTTCAGGTATAGCCGCTGGTGGTGCAGCCTTTATGAGTTTGTTGCCCACCGCGATGATTCAAAAAGCCGATGCTTCCGAACGTCGACAAGCCGCTTATGACGAAGGTGAAATCACCCGGGTACGCAGTGTTTGCAGTCATTGCAGTGTGGGTTGTGGTGTCACCGCTGAAGTCCAAAATGGCGTTTGGATTGGTCAGGAGCCCAGCTTTGACCATCCGTTCAACCTCGGCTCGCATTGCGCCAAAGGTGCTTCGGTTCGCGAACACGGTCATGGTGATAAACGTCTTAAATATCCGATGAAGAAAGTCGATGGCAAATGGCAGCGTTTGTCATGGGAACAAGCCATTGATGAAATCGGCGACCAAATGCTGAAGATTCGTGAAACCTCTGGTCCGGATTCAGTTTACTGGTTGGGTTCGGCAAAATTCAGCAACGAACAGGCTTATCTGTTCCGTAAGTTTGCTGCGTTCTGGGGTACCAATAACGTCGATCATCAAGCTCGTATCTGTCATTCCACCACAGTAGCCGGTGTTGCCAATACCTGGGGCTTTGGGGCAATGACCAACTCGTATAACGATATTCATAATTCCAAAGCCATTTTCATTATTGGCGCGAATCCAGCTGAAGCGCATCCGGTTTCACTGCAACATATTTTCCGTGGTAAAGAACGTGGCGCACCGATCATTGTTGTCGACCCGCGTTTCAGTCGTACCGCGGCACATGCCGATCAATTTATTCGTATCCGTAGCGGTACTGATATTCCGTTTGTCTGGGGCATGCTCTGGCATATTTTTGAAAACGGCTGGGAAGATAAAACCTTTATCGAACAGCGTGTTTTTGGCATGGAAGAAATCCGCAAGGAAGTAGCAAATTGGCCACCTGCTGAAGTTGAACGGGTAACCGGTGCTAAAGAAGCGGATATTTACCAGGCCGCCAAAACCATGGCTGAACATCGTCCCGGTACCGTTATCTGGTGTATGGGGATTACTCAGCATACCGTAGGTAACAGCAACACCCGCGCTTTATGTATTTTGCAATTAGCACTTGGCAATATGGGTGTTTCCGGTGGCGGCACCAACATTTTCCGTGGTCATGATAACGTGCAGGGTGCTACCGATTTTGGTGTGGTTTCCAATAGTTTACCTGGCTATTACGGTTTGGCAGAGGGGGCTTGGGAGCATTGGGCTCGCGTTTGGAATGTCGAGCTGGATTGGATTAAACAAAAATTTGATCAAACCAAATACGAAGAAGTCGAAGGCACCATGGTGTCACCGATGTATACCAACGGTATTACCGTGTCACGCTGGATTGACGGCGTTTTAGAAAATAAAGATAACATCGAGCAGAATGATGCCATCAAAGCGATGGTGTTATGGGGACATGCTCCAAACAGTCAGACCCGTGGCCCGGAAATGAAAGAGGCGATGGAAAAACTGGATCTGCTGGTAGTTGTTGATCCTTATCCTACAGTTTCTGCCGTAATGAACGATCGCACTGATGGCGTGTATTTATTGCCGGCCTCAACCCAGTTTGAAACCTATGGTTCATTGACCTCATCCAACCGTTCAGTGCAATGGCGTTTTCAGGTTATTAAACCATTATTTGAATCTTTGCCTGATCACACCATCATGTACAAATTCGCCAAGAAATTTGGCTTTGAACAAGAGCTGTGCAATCAGATTGAAGTAAATGGTGAAGAACCATTAATCGAAGATATTACCCGCGAATACAACAGAGGCATGTGGGCGGTAGGTTATACCGGCCAATCTCCAGAACGTTTGAAGTTGCAGTCTGAAAATCTGCATACCTTTAACACCACCACATTGAAAGCCGAAGGTGGCCCGTGTGATGGTGAAACCTATGGCCTGCCTTGGCCGTGTTGGGGTACGCCGGAAATGAAACATCCCGGCACGCACATCATGTATGACAATTCAATTCCTGTTGCCGAGGGCGGTGGCCCGTTCCGTGCCCGTTTTGGTGTCGAATATAATGGCGCTAATCTGTTATCTGAAGGTTCCAGCACGGTTGGTGCAGAACTCACCGATGGCTATCCTGAATTTACCGCCGATATGCTCAAAGAGCTGGGCTGGTGGGATGATCTGACGGCCGAAGAAAAAGCCGAAGCCGAAGGTAAGAACTGGAAAACCGACTTGTCTGGAGGTATTCAACGAGTTGCCATTAAGCATGGTTGCGCTCCATACGGTAATGCCAAAGCACGGGCGATAGTCTGGCAGTTCCCGGATCCAGTACCAATTCATCGCGAACCGCTTTATACGACTCGCCGTGATCTGGTTGAAAAATACCCTACCTATGAAGACCGTCGCAGCTTTTATCGTCTGCCAACCCGTTATGGATCAATACAGGCTCAGGATTTCAGCAAAGAATTTCCGTTGATCATGACCAGTGGTCGATTGGTGGAATACGAGGGTGGTGGTGAAGAAACCCGCTCTAACCCTTGGCTGGCTGAATTGCAGCAAGATATGTTTATTGAAATCAACCCAGCTGATGCCAACAATGCCGGTATTAAAGACGGTCAGCAGGTTTGGGTCGATGGTCCTGAGGGAGGGACTATTAAAGTAATGGCGATGGTCACTCAGCGTGTTGAACGCGGTGTGGTGTTTATGCCATTCCACTTTGGTGGACACTATCAGGGTAAAGATTTGATTGATAATTATCCGGAAGGCACTGTGCCGCATGTTCGTGGTGAATCGTGTAATACCGTTTTCACTTATGGTTATGACTCTGTTACGGCGATGCAGGAAACCAAAGTTTCCCTCTGTCGTATCCGTGCTGCCTGATTAAGGGGATTGCTAAATGGCTCGAATGAAGTTTTTGTGTGATGCCGAGCGTTGTATTGAATGCAATGCCTG
>NZ_JAUSCC010000001.1 GCF_030651745.1 Methylophaga sp. | reverse complement strand
TACTGGTTCGGCTAAGGGTATCAATGCTTTTGATTGGCCATCACCCAATGGGTGAGTCATGATCTCTTGCATAAGCGCCTCATTCTCAATTGATATCAATTACTTGAGATAGTTTAGCAAGTTTTAACTGCTCTTTTTAGGAAAATCGGTCATTTCAATCCGGATGTGCTGGTGCAGATAACCCATCCCCAAGGCACAGCCCGGGTTGAAGACCCTCAGCGCCAAGCGACCCCGCACCGCAATCACACCACGCTGATTCAACAAGATGCCGTGGCGGTCGGTCATCCGCTGACCGGGCGCATCTATTGCCCGTCCAACACCCGCGCCGGGTCGCCGTATTTTGTCTCAACAGCCGACCAACCGGCCTGGCGGTGGGGCGGTCTCGATGCCTTGAATCCGGCGGCCTGGGTGCCGGGGCAGCGGGACATTGGCCGCTGGCCGCTCAACAGTTGGGGGGCGGTGTATCCCCGAACCGGCTGGACCCTGCAGGCAGAAGCGCCGAAAGCGGCGGCCGTGATCGCGCAGCGGGTCGGCGACATCATTACCCGCCAAGGCGAGCCGCATCAGTACCGCAGCATTTTGGGCAAGAGGCGGTTTATCAACAATAAAAAAATAACGTGGTCACCCGGCAGTCTGCTTGAAAACACCAACAAGCAAGGCTGGTGGCAGCCCACGTCCCCCAAGCTGGAGCAGTGCCTGTTGTTCGGCCGCAATGACCGGGACGATCCAACCGGCTGGGGCGGGGGACGGGTCGCGGAGGACGGCAACTACCGCCATGCCTTATGGCGGCCGTATACCTGTTGCCAAATCAGGAAGGGCGCGTTGATCGTCATCGATTTTATGGCCTATCCCAGTCCGGAGGTGAAAAATTGAACGGCAATGCACAAACCACATTCCCGCGTTTCAGAGCAGCCACCGGCTTAGTGTTACTCATTAACCTGAATGCTCAAGTTTTGGCCGCGCCTTTGGCGAACAGCGACAACAGTGAGTTTTATTATGAAATCGGCGGTGCCCGGTCGATATCGGTGCCGGCCAACACCCAGGTCAATACCCATACCGTCAACGGCGCCTTGGAATACGGGCTCGGTTACAGCTGCGGTAATTTCGATCCGACCCTGGGCTTGACCAATCTTCTCAATAACCTGAAAGGCGCCGGTAATGGCTTGCTCAACGGCGCAACCCAGGCCGTATCCGGTGCCATCGGGGGCCTTCCGGCCTTAATCTTACAGCGTATCGACCCGGGGCTTTACGATTTGTTTCAAAATGCCGTGATCCGGGCAGAAGCATCGGTCGCGCTGGCCAATAGAACTTGTGAAGACTATGAACAAGCCATCCGCCAAGGCCAAAATCCCTATGCCGGCTGGACGGATTTGTCGAAAATCATCGACTGGAAGGTCCAGATGGGGAAAAGCGGCTTCGGCAGTGCTAAAGTCGATGTGGTTCAGGCCAAGGAAAACGTCCAACAGGCCAACGGTGAAAACGGCATTCCCTGGATTGGCGGTAAGAAAGCCGGGGGCGTCAAGCAAGCCCCGATCCAGGTGACCCAGGACGGTGTGCTGGCCGGATATAACCTGACGTTGAACCGCAAGGCCGATGACACCGCAAAGCCCAGCACCGGCAAAGGCAGCGCGCCCCGCCTGGTTCAGGTGTTTCCAGAGCCTGGCAAGGCCTCGGCATGGGCCGTCGAGGTCTTGGGCGATGTGCATATTCGTACCCACGACAATCATCCGGTGGAAACCATCCCCGGGCACGGCTTATTGCCCACTGTCGAAAATGACATGGCGGTCATTCATCAGGACTTGACCCGTCTGGTGGCCGGAACCACCCCCGCCACCCTGGCCAATCTTGAAAAAGTCTCCAGCGACGCGGTGTTGATCAACCGCGATGTCATTACCGCGCTGAAGACCCTGAAACCCTCCGAGCAAGCGGTGGCGATCAGTAAACTGGCTTCGGAAGCGGCGATGACCCGCACGGTGGAAAAAGCTATGCTGATCCGGCGTCTGTTATTGACCGCCAGCCGCGAACCCAATCTCAGTGCCACCCAGGCCACGGGGGTGCTACAAGAAGCCATTAGTCAATTGGACCGGGAGATCAGTAATGTGCTGTTCGAACGGCAAATCCATAACGAATTGGCCTCCAAAACAGCCGCGCTGATCTTGCAATTGCAACAACAACACAAGCAACGGGGACGGACCGTGCAACCCGCCGCCGGCTCTGATGCCGCCATTATTGATGGGGGAGGTATCAAGCCATGAGGTATCGAACTGAATCTGGCGACCAAAATCGCAGAGATCGCCTATTCGTTCACGTGTTTTTGTGCGTCACGCTGCTTATTACCGTGTTGATTTTAGGGCTGGCCACTGCTTATTATTCGCTGCGGGGGCTGAATCAACTCATCCATAACGCCAGAGATTGGTTACTGCTTTGGCGGCTGACGTTATTGATTCTGCTGATCGCTGGCTGGCCTGACCTGGTCTCGCGCTATGCCGAATGGGCCAAGCTGACTGCCGGACAAGCCATCAGGCTTCATGTTTATCGATGGCGAATGGCCGGGTGGCTGCTTGTGATGGAGCTGGTCTTTTGCCAAGCGCGCTTAGCGGATTGTGCCGAAATACTGATAGAACTGAAGGCAGGTTTAGCATGAGTGTCTCCTCCTATCTGGAAATCTACCTCAGCCAGTTTGGCTGGTCGCTGTACGGCCTGTTCTGGGATATCCTGGTTCAGACCGGTCTGGCGTATCTGCCGTTTATCGCTCTGCTGCTGCGCAATATCGCCGAGCCCATCAAAAGCCAGGAAGCCAAAGATGCGTCCAGCACTTCGCTACGCCGGATTGAAATCGAACTGTTCGCGATGTTTACCGTCATCGTGCTGGCGGTGCAACCGACGTTGACCCTTCAGCATACCGGACTCAGTTACACCAAAGCCTGTGCGAGTGGCCAAACGGTCAGCGGCGGAAACACCGGCACCACGTATGACAGCACGTTTAGCCATGCGGCGTTAGGCGGCGTCAGTGCCAAAATCCCCCTGTGGTGGTACGGCGTGTTGGCCTTAAGCGGCGGCATCAATGCGGCAGCGATTGTCGGCATCCCCTGCAGTGCCGATATCCGGCTCACGTCGTTTAAAATCAGCAACGCCCGCATTCAGGATCCTCAGCTGAGGCAGCAAGCCCGGTTGTTTTTTAACGACTGTTATACCCCGGCGATGGCCGTGCTTCTGGATAATCCCCAGACCCTGCCCAACAACCCCGCTCAGGAGGATCTGTATTGGTTGGGTTCAACCTACCTGCTGAACGGGGCCTATCAGAGCTTGCGCGCCCGCACCAACATCACCGGCTTTAGTTACGATAAAAACCGGGATCTGGAATACAACCCGGCCGTCTATCTGCCCAAAGACGGCAAGCCAACCTGTGCCCAGTGGTGGACCGGGCAGGGCCATATCAATAAAATCGGGCTGCGCGATGCCCTGGTCGGCCAAATTGAAACTTCACACTTGACCGACTTTAAAACCACAGTGGCCAGTTTAGCCGGCAAGCCCCAGCAGGATGTTGAAGAGATCGCGCTGAAAACGCTGATTGCGCGCGAGGCGGGTTACTTTAATGGCCTGCGCGATCTCAATAGCTATAACGATCCGGGCCTGACCACCAGCGCCCAATCGATCGCCGCAACCTTTGGCGGACTGTTGGAAGCCTTGTCCTTTTACCCGGCACTGTACATGATAAAAGCGGCCGCACCGATCGTCCAGGCCGTGATCCTGATGCTGATCTATCTGCTGATGCCGTTCTATTTACTGTTTTCAGCGTACGATCTCAGCAAGGTGGTGTTCATGTCGATTCTCGTCTTCTCGGTCAAGTTCTGGACCGTCTTATGGGCGGTTGCCCACTGGCTGGACACTCATTTAGTGAATGCCATTCAGCCCGCCTGGTTTCAACTGCAGGATGCGGTCAGTCAAAACAATCTGGTGGTGGCTATGGTCGTTGATTTTGTGATTGCCGGTTTGTTTGTCGTCCTGCCGATGTTTTGGTCCGGAGTGTTGGGTTGGGCGGGACATCGGGTAGGGAGTGAAATCATTAGCAGTGTCAATAGAATGAGAGACTATGCTGGTGCCGCAGGTAAGACAGGTGGAGCTGCAGCTGAAAAAGCGGCCACCAAGCTCATCAAATAAGCATTAACAAAAGAGCGACTATGCATCTTAATACACTGTCATTTAGCTTCATTTTATTGGTTATAGGACTTTCCATTGCCAGGGCAGAACCCCGTGATTCGGCGCTGGAAGATGTATTGAAACAACAACTGGATACCCGAGAAGAAGCCCAGATTCAACAGAGCATGCCAGTAGAATTAGACGTCAGTAAACTCGGTTTAGAACAGGCAGTCTTATGGACGATCATCGGGCCGATCTATTGGCGTAATCAGTTAAGCATTGTGTCAAAACAGCAGAATCAGTGGCAGATTCTGGCCACTATCCCGGTTGTCGGCATGGTGGACGGGTTTGGGTCCGCGCAACCGAATGGACCGCTTTCGGTTGAAACGAAAGTTCAGGGTCCAAACGATCCTTTATGCTGTCCAACGCAGACCAAAGTGCTTTACTTTCGTTATGGGGCGGGGCAGTTACAAGCATTAACCTCCGGCTCAGAGTAAAGCGTTATGAAAAAGGCCAGGCAACTGATCATGGGCTTGTTCATCTCAGGTGTGGTGTGGGCGGCTTCTGAATACAGCGATTACTTGGCGGCGCTCAGTGCCAGAGAATCCAGCAACAATCCCGGTAGTGTCAATCGCTACGGCTTTTTGGGCAGTTATCAGATGGGGGAGAGCGCCTTGATCGATGCCGGTTATTACCAAAAAGATCACACGCCGAATACCAATGACTGGACAGGTACCTGGACCGGGAAGAACGGGATTCACAGCAAAGCCGATTTTTTAGCCAACGCGGCAGGGCAAACCCAAGCGATCAATGATTACAACAGCAAGCAGTGGGGTTTTATACGAAATTTAGGGCTGGACCGTTATCTGGGCCAAACGGTAGCCGGAATCGTCATGACCGAATCGGGTTTATTGGCCGGCGCTCATCTGGTCGGGGTCGGAGGGCTTAAAACGTTTTTAACATCCAACGGTGTTCAAGTCCCCCGTGATGCCAATAACACCGCCATTACCCAGTACATCACGGCGTTTAATGGTTATAACCTGGCAGCAATTACCGGCAATGTCACCGCCGGAGGCAGTGCCGGTTCCGTCAGTACGGGGGGTAACGGGAGCGCTGGCGTTCAACCTTCAGGTACCGCTGCCGGAAAACCGTTGATAACATCTTCGGCGGCATTTACTAGCGGTGCAGGCGGCGTCAGCTATCAAACTCTTAAAACTGCGATACAGTCGATTATCGCAACCCTACTGTTTTTATGGACCGCTTTTGTGGTCTGGGGCCAATTCAAATTGTGGGGTGAAAACAGTATCTCTATCATGGTCATGCAGTCCAATATCATACGAGCCACTGCGGTAATGATGCTGTTATTATTTGTTTTTATGTCATAGATTTCAAATCAATGTGGCTATGCCTCAATTCAGTCAATAGAGACCACCTTCTTGATAACCGTCATCCCATTTACACGTGGCATAGTTGTAAGCAGAACCTCCCCACTTCGCTTCAAAATCATGGTCAATTTCATCAAGTAACCCCAAACGTCCAGCCAAGAAAATCTCAATTACATAAACAGCGCCACTGATCCATTCTTCTAGTTGTGGGAAGGAAAGTACTGCCAGTAGTAGGCTTGCAACCCACCAGAAAAAGGGTTTATTCCTAATCAATTGCTTCGCTTGGTGCAAAATGACGCGAATTAATCGGTTAACCATCATTTTGACTTGAATAGGCCGGGTTATAATGAAACCCAGTAAAGCTGGCATCAACAGCATAGCGGCAGCCATTATCGCCAGGCAACCGGCAACGCCTAAATAAACAACCCATTTGACGCTGCTATCTGCAAAAAAAATCAATCCTATCGACATTGGGAAGGTCGCCACTGCGCCAAATAATGTCAGCCACTTGCCAGTCAGGTTCAAACCAACCAACGTTTTATCCATTAGGAATGAAGTGCCGGTATTGTGTTGAATTTTGCTCAGCACGGTGTTCAGCCGATAGACTGCAATAAGGAGGCAGAGGGATGAAGCGATAGCGATGATCAGTAAAAAGGATTCCATAAGCCCCTCCTGTTCTAAAGATTCGGGCGGTTATGTGTTTGGATATTGCTCGTTGCCTCGGTTGGATAAATTGCAAACTAGCACTATGGCAACCAAATTCCTAAAATAATAGCAGCTCATAACACCATTACCCTCAAATTAAAATACCCCCAAAGCAGCCACTGGTAAAGTAAAAACTTGAGGTTTCTGGTCATCCGGTAACGGCCAACAGCTGCCATTCGCGATTGCCATCAGCGGTCATTAAAATTGATGATTAACTATGCTCTGTTGTTATCGGGAAACTGTTTTATGCGCATTGCCATGTTAATCGCTACTATATAGCAAATGCTCTTGAAATAA
>NZ_JAUSCC010000009.1 GCF_030651745.1 Methylophaga sp. | reverse complement strand
ATGAGGTTGACTCATAATTGTTTTTTTTGTTGTGTGGGGTTAATTTTATATTGTAGGTTGTTCTATTATTTATTTAGTTGTTTATAGTTTTTTCATGGTGTTTTTCATGGTTTTAAGAGAATATAAAATGGGTCAGTCTTTTTTGTTGCCTTTGAGTTTAAATGATCTTATTCCAAAGGATCATATTTGTTTTTTTGTCACGGATTTAGTGAATGAAATTGATTTTCAGGGAATTGAGAAAAAATATCAATATACGGCGGGTAAAGCTGCTTATTCGCGCTGTATGCTTATGCGGGTTGTTATAATGGCTAGTGTGGATGGTGTTTTCTCATCACGTCAAATAATGAAATTAACACAAGAAAATATGGTTTATATGTTCTTAACAGGAACAGAAACACCCGATTTCAGGACAATTAACCGATTCAAAATCGAAGCACAAGAATTAATAGAAAAAGTATTCCAAACCACTGTTTTCACTGCTAAAAAGATAGGATTACTCCAATTGGAACATATCAGTATCGATGGGACAAAAATCAAAGCAAACGCATCAAAGGATAACAATTTAACAGAAGACGAAATACAAGCCATTAAAAAAATCATACAAAAAGGAATAGACGTAGATAAAGAAGAAGACGAAATATACGGTGATAAAAGAGGCGACGAAGCACAAGACGGTTTTGAAATACCTAGCACTCGGAAAGAAAGAAAAGAATTAATCCGCGAACTATTAAAAGACAATCCGTATGCCAAACAAAACCGTGATAAACGAAAAAAACTTAAAAACTCTGCAGTAAACCTGTTAAGCCAGGCATTTGACCAACCAGCAAGTGTTCTGGAAAAATTAGATTTAATGGAAAAACAATTAAAAAAGAGTGGACAAAAATCAATTAGCACAACCGACCCCGATTCACGCTGGATGATGAACAAGAAAAAAAGAATCGAACTATCATACAACATGCAAATCGCAGTAGACCACAAATCAGGAATAATACTATCAAATAAAGTAACACAAGAACCCACAGATCATCATCAACTTATACCACAAATAGAACAAATAAAAACCATAATAGGACCAATACCAAAACATACAAAGATAAGCGCTGATAATGGATACTTCACACAACACAATATCGAATATATCCATAAAAACAAACTAGACGCCTATATACCCAACAGAAAACAAGCCACCACCACTAAAAATACTTATCAAAATACTAAACCATTTTCCAAACATAATTTCAACTACGATCACCATAAAAACGTTTATTTCTGCCCAAATAATAAAAAATTACCCTATAAAAAGACATACACTTACAAAAACAAACAAAGACACCAATACTACACAAATACTTGTTTAAAATGTAAAGATCAAGAAAAATGTGCTGGAAAAAACCGTGTACGCATAATAACGGATTATGGAAACGACTTAATGAAACAAATGAGTTTGAAAATGGAAACACCACAGGCACAATTAGAATATTCAAAACGAAAAGAAGCCGCAGAATGGCCATTCGGAAACATAAAACAAAACCTACGATTCATAGAATACTACACGCGCGGAATAAAACAAACAATCACAGAAAACAACCTAATATGCATATCACACAACATAAAAAGAATATTCAACCAAAAAAAACCACACAAAACAACACCAACATAAAAACAAACATCTACTCAACCAAAAAAAA